>NZ_JADOUY010000005.1:0-336322 GCF_015752285.1 Mycetocola sp. CAN_C7 | reverse complement strand
CGAGGCGGTGATCCTCCCAGAACTCGCCGCCGCATAAGCTAGAAGCACTGACCCGCACGGTGTCGAGAAATTCCACCACTCAGCGGGACGTCACCCTCGATCGACCTACTCGCGCGCTCACTGGAACCTGGCGATGCGGCGATCCCGCGCGCAACGGCTCTGTACTCGCTCCCTCTCGGCGAGCCGCACCGTCGCCGGCTTCTTGGGCTGGACCCCCCGCCAACTCGGCAGGATGCGATGACTCATGCTGGTCAAGCCATCGCCTTGCTTTCACTCTGAAGGCGGATGAAATCCGGACTCCCAACGCCCCAAGGACTGATTGACTAGCGCGACCGGAAACGATCGTTTCTGATCTGGTGCTCGCGGCGATAGTCGGCGGCCTTTTCGCAACGCTCATGTCATCGCTGATGCCCGAATCCCGATCGTTACCGGACACCGACTAGAGGAACCCTCAACGGGGCGGCTGCCTTCGAAGGTTCAACATTCCTCGAAGAATCCTTCTCCGGGATACGTTGGTGCCCGTCAGACCTCTACCTTGTAGCCAAGGGTGAGGTCAGTAGCATTGATTCCTCTAATGCCCCAGTTCACCTTGGGGGTCTCTGTGATCGTGATCTCTAGACTGTGCGGAGCGATTCCGGCTTCTACCTCGACGCGATGGAATAACTCTGCGATTAGCGCCCGTTTGGCGTCGTCGGATCGACCCTCGAATATGGAGATCTCGATAATCGTATAGTCCGCGCCACGATCCTCGGGATGGACGAAGTCATCATCGTCAAGCGCGATAAAGCGTTGGAAGCATTTGTCTGCCGGGTACTCGAGGGCGACCATGATCGCGCCATGAATTGCCTCCCTCAGGGCCGCCCGCCGACGACCAAGCGCCCCTCGATGCCCGTAAACGACGACTTGTGCCATGTGAGCACAATACCTGAAGCGAGGTCGAAGCCGACCGCAAGCCGGACGTCCAACGGCGCATGCAGGCGAGTATTGACACTTGTGCAGATTACTTCTGAAAGTGACAGCCACGAATGCGCATTTGGCCAGCCCTTTTCTCGTATGACCCGTCCGCAGGAGATTCGCGCAGAGGTACCTTCACCGCGCCACGGTCAGCGGCACGAGCACGTAACGGAGTCACCCCGCCGGGGCGGAGATCAGCCGCCACAAGCAGAGTAAGACGAAATCAGCTGATGCTGACGACCGGGGCCCCCACTGAGGTATCACTCGCCGGCATCTCGGCGGCCAGGCGGTTGGCCTCTTCGATCAGCGTGGCGACAATCTCCGACTCGGGCACCGTCTTGATGACCTCACCCTTGACGAAGATCTGACCCTTGCCGTTGCCGCTGGCGACACCGAGGTCGGCCTCGCGGGCCTCCCCTGGGCCGTTAACGACGCATCCCATGACGGCGACACGAAGCGGAACGGTCATGCCCTCGAGGCCATCCGTCACATCGTTGGCGAGCTTGTACACGTCGACTTGCGCCCGACCGCAGCTGGGGCAGGAGACGATCTCGAGCTTGCGCTCACGCAGGTTGAGCGACTGGAGGATCTGCAGGCCGACCTTGACCTCTTCGGCAGGCGGGGCGCTCAGCGAGACGCGAATCGTGTCGCCGATGCCCTCAGACAGCAGGATGCCGAACGCCGTCGCGCTCTTGATCGTTCCCTGGAACGACGGACCGGCCTCGGTGACACCGAGGTGCAGCGGCCAGTCGCCCCGCTCTGCGAGCATCCGGTACGCCTTCACCATGACGATCGGATCGTTGTGTTTCACCGAAATCTTGAAGTCGTGAAAGTCGTGCTCCTCGAACAGGCTCGCTTCCCAGACCGCACTCTCGACGAGCGCCTCTGGCGTCGCCTTGCCGTATTTCTGCAGCAGACGGGGGTCGAGTGAACCGGCATTCACGCCGATGCGGATCGAGACATCAGCGGCCTTGGCCCGACGCGCGATCTCCGCGATCTGGTCATCGAACTTGCGGATGTTTCCCGGGTTCACCCGCACGGCGGCGCAACCGGCGTCGATCGCCGCGTACACGTAGTTCGGCTGGAAGTGGATGTCGGCGATCACCGGGATCTGGCTCTTCTTCGCGATGATCGGAAGCGCCTCGGCGTCGTCGCGGCTGGGAACAGCCACCCGCACGATGTCACAGCCGGATGCCGTCAACTCGGCGATCTGCTGCAGGGTCGCGTTGATGTTCGGGGTCGGCGTCGTCGTCATCGACTGCACACTGACCTGCGCATCACCGCCGACGAGGACCTTGCCGACCTTGATCTGACGGGACTTGCGGCGGGGGGCGAGGACTTCGGGGACCTTGGGCATTCCCAAATTAACTGCTGGCACGTTGCCATCCTACGCCGGGGCTTCTGAGCGCCCGCCGCACGCCAGCTGGGTGTCCGGCCTCCCCCGCCGCCGCGGTCCCGGGACTCAGACGACCACCCGCAGGGGCGCCTCGGTCGCCTCGACGACCTCCTCGACCGTGACCCCGGGTGCGAGCTCGACCAGGACCAACCCATCCGGTGTGACATCGATAACCGCCAGGTCGGTGATGATCCGGTCGACGACTCCCCTGCCGGTGAGCGGCAGGGAACAGTCGTTCACGATCTTGGCCGAACCGTCCCTGGCGACGTGCTCCATCAGCACGATCACCCGACCGGCACCATGCACGAGGTCCATCGCACCGCCCGGACCCTTCACCACCTTGCCGGGGATCATCCAGTTCGCGAGGTCGCCGGTCGCAGACACCTGCATGGCGCCAAGAATGGCCGCGTCGATCTTGCCGCCGCGGATCATCGCGAAGCTCAACGCCGAGTCGAAGAACGCTGTGCCAGGAAGCGTGGTGACCGTCTCCTTGCCGGCGTTGATGAGGTCGGGATCGACGGCATCCTCTGTGGGATACGGACCGACACCGAGGATGCCGTTCTCCGACTGCAGGGTGACGGTGATGTCGTCAGGCACGTAGTTGGGCACAAGGGTCGGTAGGCCGATACCGAGGTTCACGTATGCGCCGTCGGTCAGTTCGAGGGCTGCGCGGGCCGCCATCTCGTTACGGGTGAGAGCCATGTCAGGCACCTTCCGTCGTGCGAACGGTTCGTCGTTCGATGCGTTTCTCGATGTCGGGCCCCACGAGAAGGACGCGATGCACGAACACTCCGGGGAGATGGACGGCATCCGGGTCGATCTCCCCCGGTTCGACGAGCTCCTCCACCTGCGCGATGCACACCCGGCCGGCCATCGCCGCGAGGGGCGAGAAGTTTCTCGCGGATTTGTCGAAGACGAGGTTGCCGTGTCGGTCACCGCGTTTCGCGTGCACGAGAGCGAAGTCGGTGGCGATGGCCTCCTCGAGCACGAACGCCTTCTCATTCCCGCGAACGGAGAAATTCCGCACGTCTTTCGGAGGCGAGGCGATGGCAACGCCGCCCGATCCGTCGTATCGCCGCGGCAATCCTCCCTCGGCGACCTGGGTTCCGACGCCGGTCTGCGTGAAGAACGCGGCGATCCCCGCCCCTCCTGCACGAAGCTTCTCAGCGAGCGTGCCCTGCGGGGTGAGTTCCACTTCGAGCTCCCCCGACAAGAACTGCCGTTCGAACTCCTTGTTCTCCCCCACATATGACGACGTCATCTTGCGGATGCGCCGGTGAGCCAACAGCACGCCGAGACCCCAGTCGTCGACACCGCAGTTGTTGCTGACGATCGAGAGGTCGTCGCTGCCCTTCTCGAGCAGAGCCTGAATGAGGATCATCGGGTTGCCGCAGAGGCCGAACCCGCCGACGGCGATCGACGATCCACTGGTGACGTCTGCCACCGCTTCGGCCGCACTCGCCACAGTCTTATCCATCGTCACCGTTGCACCTCCATCGCTGCTGGGCTGCCACGTGCCTGTCGCGCTTGTGGCGCGAGTGCAGTGGCGTCGCGGCACCGGTGCCGCGACGGTTTCCAACCTAGCGGGTGATCGGGATGCCGCGACGCGCGCGCTGCGGACGGCGTATTCCGTGGCAAGCTGAGAGGAGGTCATCCGTGCGCCCGGGCGCACCCGACGAAGGAGTCGAAAAGAATGAATCCCCACGATGTTGTCATCCTGGCCGGAGCTCGCACCCCACAAGGGCGCCTCCTCGGCCAGCTGGCGCGGTTCAGCGCCGTCGAGCTCGGAGCCGTCGCCCTGCGTGCCGCCCTGGAACGCGCGGGGGTCGACGCCGCTGACGTCGACGCCGTGATCTTCGGCCAGGTTCTGCAGGCCGGAGCCGGGCAGAACCCGGCGCGTCAGACCGCCCGGGCAGCGGGGATCGGCTGGAATGTTCCGGCGGTCACCGTCAACAAAGTGTGCCTGTCAGGCATCCAGGCCGTCACCGACGCGGCGCGCCTCATCCGGCTCGGCGAAGCATCCGTCGTCGTCGCTGGAGGCCAGGAGTCGATGACGAACGCCCCTCATGTGTTGCCGTCGTCACGGGCAGGCCACAAATATGGCGACGTCACCCTGCTCGACACCGCCGCGTTCGACGGACTGACCGACGCTTTCGACGGCGATTCGATGGGGCTCTCGACCGAACGCCACAACCGGCCACTCAACATCAGCAGAAGCGAACAGGATGCCGTCGCGCTCGGGTCGCACCAGCGGGCGGCGGCAGCGCAGTCGGCCGGGGTGTTCGATGAGGAGATCACGCCGGTCTCCGTTCCGTCGCGTCGGGGAGAACCAACCGTCGTGTCGAGCGACGAAGGGGTGCGAGGCGAGTCCACCCTCGATTCGCTCGGTGCCCTGCGCCCGGCCTTCGACCCCGACGGCACCATCACCGCAGGCAACTCCTCGCCCCTGAGCGACGGAGCATGTGCCGTCGTGCTCGCGCGGCGGTCCTGGGCTGAGGAGCACGGTCTGAGCTGGCTCGCGGTGGTCGGAGCGTCTGGCTCCGTCGCCGGGCCGGACAATTCGCTGCACTCGCAGCCGTCGCGCGCCATCGCCGCCGCCCTCGAGAAGGAGGGCTGGGCGGCATCCGATCTCGACCTCGTCGAGATCAATGAGGCGTTCGCCGCGGTCAGCGTGCAGTCGATGCGGGATCTCGGACTCGACAACGACCGGGTGAACATCCACGGCGGCGCGATCGCCCTCGGCCACCCGATCGGAGCGTCAGGTGCGCGTCTCGTGCTGCACGCCGCGCTCGAATTGTCTCGCCGAGGCTCGGGGAAGGCTGCGGCCGCGCTCTGCGGTGGTGGCGGCCAGGGCGATGCCTTGCTCCTGTCGCTGTAGCGTCTGAGGGTGAGCTCGTCAGAACGGCGGGATGGCTGGGTTGATCGGATCCCCGCCGGAGTGTGGAGCATTCTCGGGTCGCCGCGCTTTCGTCGGAGGCACCGGTCCACGGACAGGGTTCTCCGGATGGGTGACATACTCCCGCCCCTGGGGCGATCTCCACATCAGGACGCCGTCGCCGAGCTGGTGCACTTGCCAGTCTATTTCGTGTTTCATCTTGTGGTGTTTCGGGCAGAGGTGGGCAAGGTTGTCGACATCGGTGCCGCCGCCGGAGCCGAATGGGTCGGTGTGGTCGATGTCGCACGACACCGCGCGACGATGGCAGCCCGGAAATCGGCAATATCCGTCCCGGTAGCGAAGGAAGCGTTTCATCGAGTTCGACGGTTTGTATTTCGTCTGCCCCAGCGATAACGCCACCCCGGTCTCGGGGTGCGTAAGGATCCGGCTGAACTCCGAAGCCTGCGCCGTCAGATCACGAGCCGTCTCGGGATCGATCGGACCGTAGCCGTCCAAGGTGCCCGGTTCGTCACTCTTGCCGAGGAGGGTCAGCACGGGAACCGTGACCATGACCGTCGGCACGATCTTGCGGAATTCCTGGACCGGGTCGTAACCGGGGCCGACGACCGAAACTCGGTGAAGGCGAAACGCTGCACCCGTTTTCTGGCCAGTCGCCGGCCTTGCTGCCGTCGCCACCTCCTGTGCCGACTCACATGAAGCATCGATCGGCGGCTCCTCGAGGTCGTATTGCGAGGTGCCGAGCCCGGTGCCGAAGATGCGGGTGCCGGTCACGTCGGGCGACGAGAACTCACCAATGAAAGACTCGATCATCGCCCCGACGACCACGTCAGCATCCAACTGGGACAGCGTCCGTGGTTCGACCGGGGACTGCAACCGCATCGACTGTGCCCGGATGGTCGAGAACATCGCCTCGACGCGAGGTGCCGTTGTGAACAGATTCAACCACGCCATCCCGTCGGCAGCCGGGACCATCTCCACCCGCCGGTCGCTCACCGACTTGGCGCACCGGTCGACAGCGGATTCCGGTTGCAGGCGTTCCCGCAGCATCCGGGTCTTCTGCCTGAACCGTGCGGCCGTCATCGTCGTGGCAAACGGGAGGGCTTTCTCCTCGAGCTCCGCCGCCGCTTCGTCGGTCAACGTCGAGACCTGATCGACCAGCTGCTGCGCATGCCGGAAGCTGATCGTCGCGTCTCTCAACGCTGCCATGGTGAGCGGAAGACGGTGCATCAGGGTGGAGCTGTCGTCGACCAGAGCAGTCGCGGTACGTTCCGGAATGCGCAACATGCAGGCCAGCTCTGCGATGAACGAGCGGAGCGCGAGATCGTTGCGCTGCTGCATCGTTCGAGGCCGCTCCGTCGCCACGACGCCCTCACCGCTGGTGACGGCGAGGGAACGGGCGTGGTCGATCAGTTCGACCTTCCACGCTGCCTGGAGCGCCTCCAGCTTTTCGACTTCGGCGACGGCATCGACGAGAGCGCTGCAGGTATCAGCGACCATCGCGTACAGCGTCGACGGAGGGAGGAATTCGTCGCCCACCGGATCGGGCGAACCCACGGAGGCGGCATCAGCGGAGGCGGCATCAGCGGACGTGACATCCGCGCGGATATCAGGAGGATCAGAATTTCTGTCGACGGGCGGCCCGACGACGGTGTCGTTGCTTTCCATACGTGAAGTCAACACCCTACCTCCGACATTGGTACTAATGTCGGAGGCCCTGGCTGCTCTCTACCCTCGTAGGTCTATCCGACTATCTCAGGCCAGTCGTTCGGCCAGGAACCGGTACGCGAGGGCCGACATCCTCGCGGCCTGCGCGTTGGTCGCCGCTCCCCCGTGGCCACCCTCGATGTTCTCGAAATACGTCACATCCGCACCGATCTCGAGAAGCTTCGCTGCCATCTTGCGAGCATGCCCGGGATGCACCCGGTCATCCCTCGTCGACGTCGTCAGCAGGACCGGCGGGTACGTCGTACCGTCGGAGACGAGGTGGTACGGCGAGAATCGCTGGAGAAACTCCCACTCGGCCGGGTCGTCGGGGTCGCCGTACTCCGCCATCCACGACGCACCCGCGAGCAACTGCGAGTAACGCCGCATGTCGAGCAACGGCACCTGGATCACAACGGCACCGAACAGCTCCGGGTACGACACGAGCATGTTTCCGGTGAGCAGACCGCCGTTCGACCCGCCCTGCACCCCCAAATGTCTGGACGACGTGACGCCCCGGGCGATGAGATCGCGGGCGACAGCGGCGAAGTCCTCATACGCACGACCCCTGTTTTTCTTCAGCGCGGCCTGGTGCCAGGTCGGACCGTACTCTCCTCCTCCGCGGATGTTCGCGACGGCATACGCCCCGCCCTGCTCGAGCCATGCACGACCCAGCGTTCCGGAGTAGCCGGGTGTGAGCGAAATTTCGAATCCTCCGTACCCGTAGAGCAGTGTCGGCGTTGAGCCGTCGACGACCCCATCGGCCTTGCGGACAAGGAAGTACGGCACTCGCGTGCCGTCTGCCGACCGCGCGAACTGCTGCTCGATGCTCAGACCGGAATTGTCGAAGAAGGCCGGCTGGGACTTCAGCTCCGTCGGAACCGCCTCCACCTCGCCGACTGTCACGATCGACAGCGTCGTCGGTGTGAGATAGTCCGTCGAGATCACCCAGACCAGGTCGCTCTCATCAGGGTCGACCGCTGAGACCTGCACGGTGGCGAACTCGGGAGCGCCAGGGAAATCGCTCGACTGCCAGCCGGCATCCGTCGGGGTGAGTACCCGGATGCGACTCTTCACGTCTTCGAGAACGGTGAGCACGAGGTGATGACGGGTCCAGGTCGCGCCGGCGAGCGACGTGGTCGGCGTCGGTTCGAAGACCACGGTGAGATCGCGCTGGCCAGACAGGAAGTCGTCGAAGTCGGTGACGAGAAGCGTGCCTGCCCGGTACGTCGTTTCGGCGGGAGTCCAGTCGTCGCGCAGTTCGATGAGCAACCACGACCGCGAGAAACCGATCTCGGCAGAATCGGGGACCTCGATGCGCGCCGGCTCGCCGTCGACCACGACGAACACCTCAGACGTGTAGAACGTGGTGGCCCGCCAGAAGAAATCGCGGATGAACCCGGGCGTGTGACTGCGGAACGCACTGACAGAGACATCCGACACCTCGCCTTCGAACACGACCTCAGCCGACTCGATCGGTGTCCCCCGACGCCAGCGCCGCGCCACCCTTGGATACCCGGATGCCGTCAGCGAGTTCTCGCCAAGCTTGGACGACAGGTAGACGGTGTCGTCGTCGATCCAACCGAGGCCGCCCTTGGCCTCCGGGCGGAAGAATCCGCCGTCTTCCGGCGCGACGAACCGGAACGTTTCGAGGTCGAACTCTCGCGTGACATCCGCGTCTGAACCGCCGTGCGAGAGATCGATCAGGGCGCGGCGGTAGGCGGGTTTGAGCACGCTGACCCCGTGCCAGACCCAGTCCTCACCCTCGGCGAGGTTGAGAGCATCGATGTCGAGCACCGTCTCCCACTCGGGCTCCGCCGAGCGGTACTGCTTGAGACTGGTGCGACGCCAGACACCCCGTTCGTGTTCGGGATCGGTCCAGAAGTTGTAGTAGAACTCGCCGAGCTTCTGCACGAAAGGCAGTTTCGCATCGGAGTCGAGGACCCCGAGGATTGCCTCCTCGGTGCGGGCGAAGGCATCGGTCGAACCGAGACTGCCCAGTGTTTCAGCGTTCCTCGCCCGAACCCAGGTGAGAGCGGCCTCGGAGTCGATGTCTTCCAGCCAGAGGTACGGGTCGTGCGCATCGACGGTCATGCTCCCAGCCTATGAGTCTCAGGGGGCTGTCGTTTTGCCCGGCGCGGGTCTAGCCTGTGGCTCGTGGCAGCGGAATCCGGCGATTATCGCCCCGCCCTTGATCGGGCATTCGCCCACTCGATGGAGTGGCTGGCGTCTCTTCCCACGCGCCCGATCGCACCCCGATCGACCGCGGACGAGGTGGGAGCGCACACGAGCGGTCCGCTGCAGGACGGACCGGCGAGCGCCGTCGATGTGATCGATGAGCTTGCCGCCCTGGCCGAACCGGGGCTGATGGGCATACCCTCCGGCCGGTTCTACGGCTGGGTGATGGGCGGGACCCTCCCAGCGGCGCTCGCAGCCGACTGGATGGTGAGTGCCTGGGACCAGAACACCGGTATCAGGTACGCGACTCCGGCGACCGCCGCGATCGAGGAGGCTGCGGGGCGGTGGCTCCTCGACCTGCTCGGTCTGCCCTCTGGTTCCGGTGTGGGATTCACGACGGGAGCGACAGTAGCGAACTTCGTCGGGCTCGCCGCGGGCCGGGCGAGCGTGCTCGCCGACGTCGGCTGGGACCTCAACGCGGACGGACTGGCAGGGGCTCCGCGGATCACCGTCCTGGTCGGAGAGGAGCGGCACACATCGGTCGACCTCGCCCTGCGCTACCTCGGTCTCGGCTCCCCCACCGCGGTCGCATCGGACGACCAGGGCAGGCTTCGGCCCGACGCGCTCGAAGCTGCCATCGCCCAGGTGAACGGCCCGGTGATCGTGTGTCTCCAGGCAGGCAACCTGCACTCGGGTGCATTCGATCCGATGCGCGAGTCGATCGAGCTGGCGCACGGGCACGGCGCGTGGGTGCACGTCGACGGAGCATTCGGACTCTGGGCAGCCGTGAGCCCGCGATACGCGGCTCACCTCGACGGCCTCGCACTCGCTGATTCGTGGGCGACCGACGCCCACAAGACACTGAACGTGCCATACGACTGCGGCCTCGCGATTGTTGCGAAGCCTCATCTGCTGCGGTCGGCGTTCGGCGCACACACCGACTACCTCATCCACGACGAGGCCGTCGGCGATCCGTTCGAGCGAGTGCCGGAGATGTCACGGCGGGCGCGTGGCGTCCCGGCGTGGGCTGCGTTGAGATCGCTCGGGCGCTCGGGCGCCATCGCACTCGTCGAGCGTCTCGCGGCGACCGCCCGCGATCTCGCCGATGGGCTCTCGGCGCTTCCCGGCGTCGAGGTGCTCAATGACGTGGTGTTCACCCAGGTCTGCCTGGCCTTCGGCTCCGACGAGCGCACACGACGGGTCACCCAGGCGCTCATCGCCGACGGCACGGTGTGGATGTCTGGGTCGCGGTGGCAGGGCCGCGACATCCTGAGGATCTCGGTCAGCAACTGGTCGACGGATGCCGCAGACGTCGCCACGTCGATCGATGCGGTTCGGCGGGCGATGGATCAGGCCGGTTGAGCGGGGTCGCGTTCACTCAACAGGACAATCTGAGGCAGACGCACGCTCTACAGGAGAATTCATGCGTTTCACGAGGGCAGTTCCTGTTGAGCGATACGGGACCCTTCCGAATCGCTCCCCCGGCGGTTAACCTGAGGCCATGTGCCGGAACATTCATACCCTTCACAATTTTGAGCCCGCCGCGACCGACGATGAGGTTCACGCCGCCGCCCTGCAGTTCGTGCGCAAAGTGAGCGGCTCGACGAAACCGTCCAAGGCCAACGAGCAGGCCTTCGACCAGGCGGTCGCCGAGATCGCCCACATCACGCGACACCTGCTCGCGGACCTGGTGACGACCGCCCCACCGAAGAACCGAGATCTCGAGGCGGAGAAAGCCCGCGCCCGCTCCGTGGCCCGGTTCGCCCGCGCCTAGCCCGACGGCCGCAGTCGCTGCCACGAAGCACGCGCGGACTGAACCCGCGGGCTAACGCGGCCCGGGGTTGTTCGCACGAATCACTCCGAGGCGCGCCCGGTATTCCGTCTCGTCGATGTCGCCCTGGGCGAAGCGTTCGGCGAGCGTCGCTTCGGCACTCCGCCCAGGAGCGTGCGCCATCGCCCACGGCGGCGCAGACCGACGCCACCGCCGCCCGAAGATGGCGAAGATCGTGGCGATCAGCAGGATCCAGAAGACCGGGATGAGAAAGAACCACCATCCGAATCCGTGCCCGGGGCCCGGGTGCATGGTGAGGCCGGCAACCACGGCCGGTGAGGAGAGTGTGCTGAGCATGGAGTCGTCCCTTTCGTTCGCGGCACGTTGGTGAGCCGTCGACCCCAGCCTCGCCGTCGCCAGCCGGAAGCGAATCTGCCCGACGGACGAATCGGCACTACTCCTGACGGACGACGGTCAGTCCGTGAAGCCGGGCGAAACGAGTCCGCTCTCGTACGCCAGAACCACAAGCTGCACCCGGTCGCGAGCACCGAGTTTGGCGAGGATGCGCGAGACGTGCGTCTTCGCGGTGAGCGGGCTGAGAAAGAGTCGCGCGCCGATCTCGTCGTTCGACAGGCCCTCGGCGACGAGAACCATCACCTCGCGTTCACGATCGGTCAGCACCTCGATCAGCCGAGACGGCACACTCGCATGCAACCGTCCGGCGATGCGCTCCAGCAGGCGCCTGGTCACGCTGGGTGAGAGCAGGGCGTCCCCCGCCGCCGCGATTCTCACCGACCGGATCAGCTCGACCGGCTCGGTGTCTTTCACGAGAAAACCGCTCGCCCCGGCGGCGATGGCCTGCCCGACGTACTCGTCGAGTTCGAAGGTGGTGACGACGACGATGCGCGTGCCGACCAGCGTGGCATCCGCCGTGATCTGCTCGGTCGCCCACAGCCCGTCACCGTCTGGCATCCGGATGTCCATGAGCACGACGTCCGGGCGAAGGTCACGGACGCGAGCGACCGCGTCGACTCCGGTGGATGCCTCCCCGACCACATCGATGTCTGGCTCGGCATCGAGAAGGGCGCGAAAACCCGCGCGGATGAGCTGCTGGTCATCGGCGACCACGACCCTGATCATGTCGTCACCGGGAAGGTCGCCGTGACAACGAACCCACCGTCCTTGCCGTTGGCGGCGATCAGCGTGCCGCCGAGCAGTTCGGCGCGCTCCCCCATGCCGAGAATGCCGCTGCCGGCCGGATTCGCAGAGGGCTCGGTCCGACCCCGCCCGTCATCGCTGATGGTCAGGCGGATGCTTCCCGCCTCGTCGTCGAGACGGACGTCGGCCGAGCGGGCATGTGCGTGCCTGAGCACATTCGTGAGGCTTTCCTGGACGATGCGGTACAGCGCGAGCTGTACCCCGGCCGTCGGCGGGGTATGGATGCTCGAGGTGTACCCGATCTCGAGTCCCTGCGCGCGCACGGACCCGAGAAGACCGGGAATCCGGGAGAGATCGGGTTGCGGGGCGAGCGCGGCCGCGTCGGCGGCATCCGCGCGCAGGAAGGCGAGGACGCCGCGCACCTCGTCGAGAGCCGTCTTGCTCGCCGACTTGATGTTGACGAGCGACTCGCGAGCGCGCTCGGGTTGCGAATCCATCAGGTGGAGCCCGACCCCAGCCTGCACATTGATCTGTGACAGCGAGTGGGCGAGCACGTCGTGGAGTTCGCGGGCGATCCGCATCCTCTCCGCTTGTTCGACCGTCAGGCGCCGTTCGGTCGCCGTGCGCCGAGCCTCCCTGAAGCGTTCGCGACGTTGCCTCACGCGTTCGGCCAGTGCGAGGAGCAGCGCGATCCCGGCGGTCGCCAGGGCAATCCTGACCGGGTGCCAGTCGATGTCGAGCAGCGACCCGATGGTGATGGCGGCGACCCAGCCGACGGCGACGGACGCGTAGACCCAGACCCGGGCTCCGCGCACGATGCCGAGCGCGACCGCGAAGGCGAAGGCCAGATACGGCGGCCCGAACAGAGGCGCAAGAAGCAGATCGGCAACGGCCGCCACAGTGACGACGGATGCCACGGGGCCGGGGAACCGGCGCGCCGCGATCAACGCGAGGGGGCCGGCTGCAGCAGCGGCGACAGCGGCGGTCGCGACGGCCGGGGTCTCGGCCGGTGCGAACCGCCACAGGATCACGAGAGTTGCCGGCACCTGGACGAGGAACGAGAGCACGACCGGCAGCCAGAGCCTCACAGCAGGCGGGAGTCCTTGGAACGGCGGCCGGCCACCCCACCGCGCGGAGGGATCACCACTGTCGCGGTCGACCTCGGCGGGTTGCATCCCCTCAGCGTACCGACGACGCGGAGCCGCGGCATCCGCCCTGTGGCTTCCGCGCGTACTCCGCGCGGAGTACGACTCGCACGACTGGCAGGTGTCGCGACCGGCGATCAGCCGAAGAGGTTCACCGGCTTGACGATGTCGGCGAAGATGAGCAACGCACTCATACCGCCGAGGAAGATCACGACAACGAAGGTCAGGGGCATGAGCTTCGCCGCATCGACAGGCCCCGGGTCCCGGCGTCCGAACAGCTTCGCGAAGCCGCGCCTGATCGACTCCCACAGTGCTGCGGCGACATGGCCGCCGTCGAGCGGAAGCAGCGGAACCAGGTTGAACACGAACAGGGCGACGTTGAGGGAGCCGAGGATGCCGACCATGGTCTGTACCTTCGCGGCGACAGGAACCTCTTCAAGGCTCACCACTTCGCCCGCGATCCGGCCGACTCCGACGACGCTGATCGGACCGTTCGGGTCGCGCTCGCCCGGACCGAACGCGGCGTTCGCGATCCCGACGAGGCGGTCGGGCAGGTTGAGGATCATGTTGGCGACGTTGGCGATGTTGTCGCCAACGGCGGGAAGCACGGCGGTGGCGGGCTCGGGAACGAGCGCTTCCTGCGACCCGATCCCGACGAAGCCGACCTCTTCGGTGACGGGTTCGCCGTCGGCATCCGTCACGATCGTTCCGCTGTCGTCGAGGACGTAGCGTTCGGTGAGCAGCGGCGTGAGGGTGGTGGTCACCTCGGTGCCATCGCGATCGACAACGAGGTCGAGGTCCTCGCCCGCAGAGGTGCGGATGATCGCGGTCGCGTCGGTCCACGAGGCGATGGCCGTTCCGTCGATCGACACGATGGTGTCGCCAGGCTGCAGCCCGGCTTCCGCGCCGGGAGAGACCGGGGCGTCGTCTGTGCAGGTGCGTTCAGTGCTCGCCGCAGCCACGACGCACTCGTTCACCGAAACGAGGGTCGTTGTTGGCTGCGGGCTGCCGAACCCCATGAGCACGATCGCGAACAGGAGAATCGCGAGCAGCAGGTTCATCGCCGGCCCACCGAGCATGATGATGATGCGCTTCCACACAGCGAGGCGGTAGAAGGTCCGGTCATCTTCACCGCTGCCGACGGTCTCGGCACTGGCCTCGCGGGCATCCTGGACGAGCGTCCGGAAGAAGCCGGACTTCCGTGACTCGGCGGCAACCGGGCGGGGTTCTTCGGCGAGCGTCTGCAGGAATCCGGTCGTGGACTCACGTGGCGTCCCGTCCTTCGCCGGCGGGTACATGCCGATCATCGAGATGTAGCCGCCGAGCGGGATGGCTTTGATCCCGTATTCGGTGTCGCCCTTTTTGCGCGACCACAGCGTCTTGCCGAAGCCGATCATGTACTGGGTGACTTTGACGCCGAACAGCTTGGCCGGAACGAGGTGCCCGATTTCGTGCAGCCCGATCGACACGGCTACGCCGATCAGGATGATCAGGACACCGAGAATGTACAGGAGGACGGATTCCACTCCCAGAGAGTAGCGCCCAGTGCTGGGCGGATGCTGTCGGCGCGCTGTGAGGGACGGCCGCCCGAGCGCTGTGAGACGATGGGTTGTGCGCCCAGACCATCCCCAGCCGACCTCCCTCGCCGCGTTCGCGGACCGGTTCCGCCTGGCGTTGCACGAGGATCATCCGACCGCCCTGCTGACCGGAATCACCATGGACAGCAGGGATGTGCGGCCGGGCGACCTCTATGTCGGCGTCCCAGGCGACCGCTTCCACGGTGCGTCATTCTCAGCGGATGCCGTCGGTCGCGGCGCCGTCGCCGTTCTCACGGATGCCGCCGGTCTCGTCGATGCGACCGCATCCGGTGTTCCTGTTCTGGTGACCGTCGAGTCACCGCGGCTCACCGTCGGGAGCATGGCTGCGTGGCTGTACCGCACGGATCGCGACGCCCCGCCGGTGTTCGGGATGACCGGCACGAACGGGAAGACTTCGACGGCGCACTTCCTCGACGCGATCCTGCGCCAGCTCGGCAGGACGACCGGGCTGAGCACAACCGCAGAACGGCGCATCGGCGACGAGGTCGTCGTCAGCTCGCTGACCACACCGGAGTCTCCTGAACTTCACGCCCTCCTCGCCCGGATGCGGGAGAGCGGGGTTGATGCAGCGATCATCGAGGTGAGTGCGCACGCACTCACGCGGCACCGCGTCGATGGACTGGTCTTCGAGGTTGCAGCGTTCACGAACCTCAGCCAGGATCACCTCGACGATTACGCAACCATGGACGACTACTTCGCGGCCAAGCTCGAGCTGTTCACTCCTGAACACGCCAGACGCGCCGTGGTGTCGCTTGACACCCCGGCCGGCCACACGGTCGCCGAGCGGGCGAGCATCCCGGTGACGACGATCACCTCGCTGCCACGGACGGCGGCGGACTGGCTCGTTCTCGTCGACGAGGAAACCCCGTCGTACACGGCGTTCACCCTGCGCCGCGCCGCGGACGGCAGCGAACTGTCGACCCGCGTGCCGGTGATCGGCCGGCACATGGCCGCCAACGGGGGCCTCGCGATCGCCATGCTGGTGGAGTCGGGGGTCCCGCTGTCCGAAATCGGCGCCGCCCTGCAGCGGGACGGAGGCATCACCGCGTCGCTTCCCGGTCGCGCCGTGCACGTGAGAGTCGTCGACGGCCCGGCGGTCTACGTCGACTCCGGCCACACCCCCGACGCCTTCGCCAAGACCCTCGAAGCCGTCCGCCACCTCACCTCCGGCCGCGTGATCATGATCGCCGGAGCGAACGGCGACCGCGACCAGCTGAAGCGGCCCGAAATGGGTCGGGAGGCTGCGCTCGGCAGCGACATCCTCATCATCACCGATCACCAGCCACGCTCGGAAGACCCCGCTGCCATCCGCGAGGCCGTGCTCGGGGGCGCACGCGCTGCCAAACCCGCCGGGGACATCCGCGAGATCGCCGCTCCTGAGGACGCCATCCGGGTCGCTGTGAGCGAAGCAGGCGGGTCTGACACCATCCTCTGGGCCGGACTCGCCGAAAAGAACTACCGCGAAGTCGCCGGTGTGAAGGTCCCGTTCTCGGTGCTCGGTGAAACGCGCGCCGCGCTGGCCGAGGCAGGCTGGATCCCCGTTTAGGGAGACGCTAGGTCGCGGCGATCACCCGGTCGGCGTGCGCGCGGGCGAAGGTTTCCGCGTCTGCGAGGCTCTCCAGGGTGAGTTCCCCCTGCGGTTCATGCGCATCGACGACCCGCCTGACGGTGTCGAGGATGTCGACGAATCCGATCCGGCCATCGTGGAACGCCGCTACAGCCTGCTCGTTGGCGGCGTTGAACACGGCCGGGTATGTGCCCCCGGCGCGGCCGACAGTCTTGGCGAGGTCGACGGCGGGGAACGCGTCGGAATCGAGCGGTTCGAACGTCCAGTTCTGCGGCACGGTCCAGTCGAGTGGCTCGCCGACACCGGATACCCGGTGGGGCCAGTCGAGCCCGAGCGAAATGGGCAGGCGCATGTCTGGAGGGGATGCCTGTGCCAGCGTCGATCCGTCGATGTACTCCACCATGGAGTGGACGATCGACTGCGGGTGGACGACGACGTCGATCCGCTCGTACGGCACGTCGAACAGCAGGTGCGCTTCGATCACTTCGAGGCCCTTGTTGACGAGGGTCGCCGAGTTGGTCGTGACGACGTTGCCCATGTTCCAGGTCGGGTGGGCGAGAGCCTGGGCGGGGGTCGCCTTCGCCAGCGAGGCACGTGACCAGCCGCGGAATGGACCACCGGATGCCGTAAGCACGAGCCGCCGGACCTCCCGTTTCACTCCCGACCGCAGCGCCTGGGCGATGGCGGAGTGTTCGGAATCGACAGGCACGATCTGGCCGGGTGCAGCGATGCGGGTGACGAGGTCACCGCCGACGATCAGGGATTCCTTGTTGGCCAGCGCGAGGGTGCGACCCATCTCGAGAGCTGCCAGGGTCGGCCCCAGCCCGACGGACCCGGTGATGCCGTTGAGCACGACATCGGCGTCGACCGACCGGACGAGCTGTTCAGCCTCTGTCGCACCCACGGCGGTGTCATCGACGTCGAACTCGCCCGCCTGGGCGGCGAGGAGTTCGCGGTTGGCGTTCGCCGACAGCCCGACCACCTCGAATCGGGTGGGATGAGCCCGGATGACGTCCAGGGCCTGGGTTCCGATCGAGCCGGTTGATCCGAGAATGAGAACGCGACGCACGGAGTCAGCTTAGCCGCGGCATCCGCGCCGCCGGATTATCGGGTGGTTGCGAGGATGTCGACCACGAAGACGAGGGTGTCTGTGCCTTCGATGCCGGCGTCTGGCTGGCCGGCTTCACCGTAGCCCTCCGCGGGCGGCACGACGACGAGCATCTGCGATCCGACGGCATGGCCGACGAGAGCGGCCGAGAAGCCGGGAACGACGCCGGTGGTGGCGAAGCTCGCCACCGACTTGCCCCAGCTCTGGTCGAAGACCTCACCGGTGCGCCAGTTCGTTCCCTGGTACTGCACCGACACGGTGTCCCCTTCGACGACGACCTCTCCGTCGCCCTGCTTGAGCGTGGCCAGCTGCAGCTCGGCGGGGGCGTCTGCGTCCGGGATCGTCAGGGTCGGGGTGCCGTCGTCGGCGAGTTCGACGGTGGGCATGCCGTCGACCGGCTCCTGGTCGGCGCCTGTCGCCTTCTCGGGCATGATGCTCAGCACATCGGCAACGAGCAGGAGCGAGTCGGTGCCTGCGACGCCGGCGTCTGTCGAACCGGCTTCACCGAAACCGTCCTCGGGGGCGACGACTGTGACGACGCGGGATCCCACGTTCACGCACTCGATGGCGCGGACGATCCCGGGCAGGATGCCTGTGCTGTCGTCGACGACGATCTGCTGCGGGCCGAGACCGTCATAACGGGTCTGGGCGAGCTGCTCACCGCTCGTGGCGTTGAACAGGGTCAGCTCGACGGCGACGCTGTCTGATGGTGCGGTCTCGTCGCCGGTGCCCTTGATGACGACCTTCTTCTCGGAGGACTCGACGCTCACCGGTGCGGTGAAGTTGACGGTGGGCTTTGCCCCGAACTCGCCATCGACGGTCACCGAGCCGACGGCTGCGCCTGCCGGGGTGTCTTCACAGCTGAGTGCTGCGGGTTCCTCGGTGGCAGCGGGCTCCGGAGTGCTCGAGCATCCGGCCAGAACGAGGGCGGATGCCGCCGCGACCGCGACGAGAAGAGGGAGAGGAGTGCGCACAGAGATTCGCTTTCACAGATGGGGGGTGGGAACGACCTGCCCAGTCTGCCTCACCGGCCCTCGAATTACCTGCGAACCGTCTCCAGAATCGAATATGGCTCGCGTCTCCCCCATGCGCAAGGAGGAATACAACAACAACTACGCTCATCCTTCGTGTCAATCACGGAACTTTCCGCCGACAGTGGCGACGACGCCACCTCACCTGGCCTCGTCTACCACCTCGGCCGAGCTGTGCTCATGCCGATCGTCCGGCTCATCTATCGACCCCGGATCCTCGGCCGGTCGAACGTGCCCAAACACGGGCGTGTCATCCTCGCCAGCAACCATCTGTCGTTCATCGACAGCATCGCCATCCCGGTCGTGGCACCACGGCGCGTGCAGTTTCTGGCCAAGTCGAGCTACTTCGACGGCGAGGGGCTCCGCGGCTGGGTCTCGCGAGTCTTCTTCACCTCGATCGGGGCGGTCGCGGTCGAACGTGGAGCCGGCGCAGCAGCGCAGGAGGCACTCGATGCGGGCAAACGCATCCTCGAGACCGAGAGCGCATTCGCGATCTACCCGGAGGGCACCCGCTCGCTCGACGGGCGGTTGTACAAGGGGCGAACCGGCGTGGCCTGGCTCGCCCTGTCCACAGGCGCCCCCGTCGTTCCTGTCGGACTTCTCGGCACAGACGAACTCATGCCTGTTGGAAGCACAGTGCCCCGGCTCAAACGGGTGACCGTCGTTTTCGGCGACCCCCTCGACCTCAGCCACCACGGTCCCGCGACGAGCGGGAGGGCCAGGCGGGCGGCGACAGACGAGATCATGACCGCCATCCACGCCCTCACCGGGCAGGTTCGAGCGGATGCCTACAACGAGGCTCCCCCTGCAGACACGATCGAGAAGCTCAGGCGGGCCGTCTTCCAGCGCGAACGCATCTGACCCGCAGGCTGAGCGGGTCAGGCGACGACGATCACCGGCTCGTGACGCACGGGGAAGTTCACCGAATTCGCGATGAAGCAGAGCTCGTTCGCTCGCGCGTGCGCTGAACGGGCGGCATCCACCATCGAGGCATCCGCGACGGTCACCCGGGGGCGCAGGACGACCTCCGTGAACGCGCCGGAACCCGCGCCGTCTTCGACCATGGTCCCGTGCGCGTCATCCGCGTATGCGGTGACGACGACCCCGACGGTGACGGCCACGTGCAGGTACGACAGCAGATGGCACTGCGCGAGAGCGGCGAGGAGCAGCTCTTCGGGATTCCACCTGGCCGGGTCGCCGCGGAACGGCTTGTCAGCCGATCCCTCGAGCGGATGCTTGCCCTCAGCCGACACGACGAGCTCGCGGCTGTACTCGCGGTAGCCGCTCGTGCCTGTTCCGCGGTTGCCGTGCCAGACCACTCCGACGGTGTACTCGTGTTCGCCCAACATGGCCCCAGTCTCGCACGCCCGATCGCCTGATCAGGGCTACCCTTGACCGGTGACCACTGCACCTGCCCTCGTCGAGACCTTTCCAGCGGCGAGCGCCGTCGAACTCGCGATCGTCACCCGAAGCGGTTTCGTCGAATCGCGTCACGTGGGTTCCGCGATCGTGCTCGACCAGCATGCCGACATCATCCGCTCGCTCGGAGACCCGAACGCTCCCGTCTTTCCGCGGTCGACACTGAAACCGTTCCAGGCCATCGCCGTGATGAACGCCGGCGTCGGTCTCCGCGGTGCCGCTGCGGTGCTGGCGACGGCCAGCCACTCAGGAACCCAGCGACACGTGTCAGTGGTGCGCAGCATCCTGGCCCAGGCCGGCCTCACCGAGATCGCCCTGCAGTGCCCTGCCGACTGGCCGACAGACCAGACCGCCCGCGACGAACTGCTCCGCGACAACGGCACGCCCTCTCCCATCTACATGAACTGCTCGGGCAAGCACGCCGCGATGCTGCTGGCCTGTGTGACCAACGGCTGGCCGATCGAGACCTACCTCGAGAACGACCACCCGATGCAGGTGCTGGTGAAGGACGTCGTCGAAAGATTCACCGGCGAACGCCCGTCGCACACCGGAATCGACGGCTGCGGAGCACCCGTCCACGCTCTCTCGCTGGCCAGCCTCGCCCGCGGGATCGGTCGCATCCGTACCTCGTCGCCCACCTCGCCGTTCGCGATCTACCGCAACGCCGGTCTGCTCTGTGCGGCCGTGCTCGAGAACGGCTGGGCACTCGACGGCCCCGGCCGGGCGAACACCATTGTCATCGACCGGCTCGGCGTCTTCGCCAAGCTCGGCGCCGAAGGTGTCATGGTGATGGCCGCTGCCGACGGAACGACGGTGGCGCTCAAGATGCTCGACGGCAGCCTGCGAGCGGCCACCGTTGTCGGGTTGCAGCTTCTCGTCGACGCCGGCGCCCTGGAACGGGAGGCCGTCGACGCGGTCCTGCCCGACCTGAAGCTGTCGATTGCGGGCGGCGACCGTACCGTCGGCGAGATCCGCGTCTCCCCGCTGCTCGAACAGGCGTGACCTCGGTAAGCTGATGGCGGGCATCCGTGCCCACTGACACTGCTGTCGCGACTCCCACAGGGGTTGCAGAGCATTCCCCTGTGTGCCGTTCTCACCCCGAATGGCACGGAAACCGGAGCCACCATGAGAGTCGCCATCCCCCGCGAGGTCAAGAACAACGAGTTCCGCGTGGCCATCACGCCTGCCGGTGTGCACGAACTCACCGTTCACGGTCATGAGGTTCTCATCGAGACCGGGGCCGGGTCCGGGTCGTCCATCTCCGACGAGGCCTATGTCGCCGCAGGGGCGACGATCCTGCCGGATGCCGCGACGACCTGGCAGCGCGCCGAACTGCTCCTCAAGGTGAAAGAGCCCGTCGCCGCTGAGTACGGCTACTTCCGCGACGGCCTGGTGCTGTTCACCTACCTGCACCTCGCCGCCGAGCCCGAGCTGACTCGTGCCCTGATCGCGTCGAACGTCACGGCGATCGCGTACGAGACGGTGCAGCTGCCCAACCGGTCGCTTCCGCTTCTCGCACCGATGAGTGAGGTCGCCGGTCGGCTGGCCACGATCGTGGGCGCCAACACGATGCTCAAGCCGAACGGTGGCCCTGGTCTTCTTGTGCCCGGCGTCCCCGGCACCTCGCCCGCTCGCGTCACCGTGCTCGGCGGAGGCGTGGCCGGAACGAACGCGACCGCGGTCGCCGTCGGGCTCGGCGCCGATGTCACTGTGCTCGACACGAACGTCGCACGGCTCCGTGAACTCGATGCCCTCTACGCCGGGCGGATCAAGACGATTGCGAGCAACGCATTCGAGATCGAACACTCCGTCGTTGCTGCCGACCTCGTGATCGGCTCAGTTCTCATCGCTGGGGCGCAGACACCGAAGCTCGTCAGTAACGCCCTCGTTGCGAAGATGAAGCCGGGCAGTGTGCTCGTCGACATCTCGGTCGACCAGGGCGGATGCTTCGAGGACTCGCACCCCACCACCCACGCCGCCCCGACCTTCGCCGTCCATGGTTCGCTGTTCTACTGCGTCGGCAACATGCCCGGCGCTGTGCCGCACACCTCCACCTACGCCCTGACGAACGCGACGCTGCCATACATCCGATCGATCGCGAACTCCGGCTGGCGGGCGGCGCTGACGGCAGACCCGGCGCTCGCCCTCGGCCTCAACGTGCACGATGGGGCCGTGTACAGCGCGCCGGTCGCCTCCGCGCACGGGTTCGACCATGCCGACGTGTCAGCACTGGCGTCGTCACACAGCTGAGACGCCGGCATCACAGCTGGTCGAGAGCCACCCTGCTGATCCCGCCATCCGGTGTGCACAACCAACCGCGCCCAGGCACGCGGTGCAGCAAAGGTGGGCGCATACGGATGCGGGTCACGGCGCGGAACTCGGCCGGCGAACACCCGTCGACGACGATGCGTGCGTCCTCGCGCAGGGTCGAGAGGAGCGACCAGTGTGCCTGCCACTGGTCGCTGTCGCCGACGATCACCACGGGGCCGTCCCGTCGCGACCGCACCTGCTCGACGGTGATGCCTCCGACCGCAGCGTCACCGAGCGTCGCCACGGAGACCGGCGACAGCCCCTCCCGGTTGCCGGAACGGATCTGATCGGCACGTCGCACCGGTGAGTTCGAGACGATAAGGGTGAGCGGAGCAGCGCGCCAGTCCACCGGGCTGACGGTCCTGCTGGCGGCGTGGCGCGGCATCGGGTGCGCCGCCTCTGGTGCACAGAGCTGCACGGTGACTCCCCTCCAGATCGCATTGCCTGGCCGGCGGGATTCCACCCAGCCGGCGCTCTCGCCCCCGGCCAGGACGTGCTCCTGCCTGTTCGCTGTTCCGAGAAGGACGGTCGAGCCGACGAAGCCACCGAGAACACCGACCGGCCCGGCGAGACGCTGCACGGTGACGGCGACATGGAGGTGGGTCCTCGGCCCGTCACGAAGAAGAGTGAGCACCGCATCCCGTATCGCTAGGGCGTCTTCGGGATCGATCCCGGCGAGGAGCGAGTCGAGGCCGTCCAGAAGAACCAGCACGGGCGGGTCGTCTCCGGTGCGCCCCCGGAGCGAACCCACCAGGCTGTGGAGAACGTCCCAGGCGAGTTCGGCGTCGAACCCCGCGCGTTCGACCACCCGATCGCCCAGACGCGCGGCTTCAACGGCGATGGTGTCGAGCAGAGCGGTCTTCCCGGTCCGTGGTCCACCGACGATCAGGATGCTGCCGTCCCTGTCAGGCCGCCAGAGCGCCGTGTCCTGACGCTGTTGCGCCGGATGATCGGCCAGCCCCAGCCGGATGCCGCCGGGCGCGGCAACGAGGTCCTCACGCGCGACCGTGGCAGGGAGAGGATCCAGCCACGGTCGCCGCATCGTCCCGGCGTGCGGCCACCGGCCAGACGCACGCTCGACATCCTCGTCGCTCGTCGACGCCACCTGCAACGTCACGATGCCGGTAGGCGTCGCCCAGGCGAGGCGCCCGGGGATTGCCGGAGGCAGGAACGCTGCCGTGTCTGCACCGAGGATCGCTGTGCTGTCTGCCCGGTTGTTGACGCGGAGCGACATCCGCAGTCCGCAGTTGGCGAGTAGCGAGTCCTTCACCACACCTGCCGGTCTCTGGGTGCAGAGAATGAGGTGCATCCCCAGCGAGCGCCCGCGCGCCGCCAGGTCGACGAACAGGGCGTGGAGGTCGGGGTACCCATCGAGCATCGCGGCGAACTCGTCGACGACGATGACGAGACGCGGCAGGGAGGTCACCTCGGCGATGTCACGCGCATCACTATCCCGGAGGTAGCGCTCCCGAAACCGGACCTCGGCGCGGAGGCTCTCGAGCGCGCGGGCGGCTGCGATCGTGTCGAGATCGGTGACCACCCCGACGACGTGAGGCAATCCCAGGAGCGGGGCGAAGGCTGCTCCCCCTTTGAAGTCGACGAGGAGCAGGTTGACGGAGTCAGGCGGATACCGCGTGGCGAGGCTTGTCGCCCAGGTCACCAGAAGTTCGCTCTTGCCGCTGCCGGTGGTGCCACCGACGATCGCGTGCGGCCCGTCGCCGACGAGGTCGACGAGAACACCGGCATCCGCTGTCGTGCCGAGAACCGCTGACAGTGAGGTGACCGGCCGGGGCGGAGCCAGCCCAGCCGATGCGTCCGTGATGCTGACCGACGCCGGCAACGCGTCGCCTTCTCTCCCGAGACCGGCGGTCAGCGCCAGCGCCGCCAGATTCCGGGTGAATGCGGTCGCTTCGGCTGCGGAGACGAGGTCGAGCGTCACCATTGTCTCCGTAGCAGCGCCCGTCGCCGTCTGGCCGTGGAGCACCGCGGTCGTGACCCCGGTGAAGCGGACCAGGGAGGCGCAGCGCGGCGGGATGTCATCCGGACACTCAGACATCACCACCAGCACGTCGCCCTCAGCCTGCGTCGTTGCCCTCCGGCCCTCGTCGAACAGGTCGATCACCCGAACGGCCGGGCCCCCGCCGCGCTGCCGGTGCGGGAGCGAATCGGCCCAGCTCCAGCTCTCCGGGAGCTCGACGACGGTCAACGAATCGGGCCCCGTGCCGCTGCACAGTTGCAGGAGGATGCCACGGGCGAAAGCACCGGCGAGGAGCGGAGGACCGACGACACCGATTCCCCTGGCGGCGTCCACCTCCACGGGGACATCCGCGACCATCGACGCCCGCGTCTTCGCCTCGGCGGTAGCCTGCCCGGCCGGGCCGTCGACCCTGAGCCTGCTGGGCTGGTCGCCATAGCCGACCACGACGATCGTGCGCCGCTCCACCGGCATCCGCCAGCGCCCGAACCCTCCGCGTGAGGTGGGGTCCGTGGTCGCGTCGAGGACAGCACGCACCCCGGTGGATGCTTCTCTCCGAGTACAGCGCTCGGTCTCGTGCCGTTCGTCGATCACGGCCTGGATTCGCGCCAGGTCGTCGCGATAACGGATGCCGTCTGCGCGAAACCGTCGGCGCGCAGACCACCTGCTGTCGACGAGCCCGGCGACGGCGATCAACGGGCCGAGCGCAGCGAATGCAAGAACGAACGGCGACCGGGTGAGAAGGAAGATGACGAGGGAGCCGACCACAGGAGCGATACTCGCCGCGACGGGGAAGGGAGTTCCGGTTCCTGCAACCGGCTCGGGGGGAACGACGATCGGTTCCTCGACGTCTGGGGCCATCACCCCAGAACATCAGGCCGGACTACCAGGAAAGGGACACCGGTCGTTCCGGTGGATGACGGCCTCGCCGGCACTTGCCGTGGAGGAGCCGCAGATCCGACCGTCAGTCGGGAGAAGGAGAAGTCGTCAGCAGCTCGTCGAGAACGATGGCGCTGACGTTGTCCCTGCCTCCGTTTTCGAGCGCAGCATCGACGAGGGTGCGCACGGCGTCTTCCGGCGTCTCCGCCTGCATCAGGAAGTGCCGAAGGCCGAAGTCGGTGAGCTCTTTCGTGAGCCCGTCTGAGCACACGAGCCACCGTGCACGGTCAGTGGACGGAACATCGGTGTAATCGGGCAGCGGATCATCACTGAAGCCCACTGCCCTGGTGATCACATTGCCGTGCGGGTGGGATTCTGCCTCGTCTGGCGTGATCGCACCGATGGAGATCAGCTCCTGAACGACGGAGTGATCGAGGGTGACCTGGATGAGTTCGTCACCGAGCAACCGGTACACACGTGAGTCACCGATGTTGAAGACCGTCCAGGCCGGGACGTCACCGTCTGGTCCTGAAAAACCGAAGACGATACCGGTGACGGTAGTTCCTGTGCCGAGGTCTGAGGTGCCGACCTGTTCGAGCATGTCTCCGACGGCGGCCCTGAGCGCGGTCTCCACCGCTTCACGGTCGACGGCATCGCCGGAGGCGACACGCTCGGAAAGACGGGCGATGACGGCCGCGCTGGCGACCTCACCGGCGTCGTGCCCGCCCATGCCGTCTGCGACGGCGAAGATCGGGTAATCGACGATGAGGGCATCCTGATTGACCTGGCGTTTACGGCCGGTGTCTGTGACCGACGCCCACGACAGTGTCAGTGCCTGTCCGCCGGGCACGTCGACAACACGCGAATCGGTGCTCACGTCGATGCCGGTCACGCACTCATCCTCTCGGACCCCCCACAGTGCGGAGCCGCTGGGTCGATAATACCGGCCACAGCGGGGGTGACACGCCGTGGCGTACCGTCAGCGGTCGATTGTCACCGACGTCAGCACGTCGGGTGGCACCGCCCAGGCCCACTCAGGCAGATGCCCGGCCTGCAACATCGTGTCGAGCAACTCGGCGAGTCGGTAACTCCGGTCGATGGCTCGCGCCTGATCTGTCCACCGACCGGCCAGGGTTCCTGCCCCGAGCGCCCAGTGAGACCAGGCAATCATCGTGAGCAACGGTGGTCGAGCCCGGCGCGGTACCCGCGACGCGGCGACACGGAGCAACTCGATGGCCGATCGAAGGCGCTCCGGAGCGGGGCGGGGCATATCGAACCCCCCGAGCGCCATCGATCCGGGCAGATCGCCGATGTCTTCTCCGGCGTTGTGCCTGTCGTTCATCTCGGCAACGGTGAGACCGAAGCGGGTGCCCCAGGCCCAGGTCAGAAGGATCTCGTCGCGCAGGCACGGACTCGACACGGCGAAGGCGAGAAGGGCGCCATCTGCCGGCGAAATCTCGATCGGAGCGATGCTTATCAGTCTCTCGGCGAACGCCACGACGTCACCGGAGAAACCGTGGTCGAAGACGAGTGCAGGTTCGAGTTCCGGCGAGTGACGGAGGCGGTCGAGTTCCGAGTACTTCTGTGCCGTGCGTTCGAGAGGCTCGAGCGCGGCGACGGGCAACGCGGATTCGGTATCGAGGTCGAGAAGCGACCCGGCGTCCTCAGACGCGATCAGCGATTTTTGCGCCGCAGATGCCCCGATCAGGGCGAGCGGGCGACCACCGCGCGGAGCGTCGTCGTCGAGGTAGCTCGCCCAGGCGTCCGAGGCAACACACAAAGCATCGCGCACGAGGAATCCGGAGTACCTGGCCCGGCTGAGAAGAACCGTCACGATGTCGCTGCCTGGCATGGACCTGCCCGGTGCGAACGGTGAATCTGCATACACGACCGGGACCAGCGCATCGACGTCGGGAATCCGGCAGATCATCCCGACCATGGTCGTTGCCGCTCGCCGCAGCACGGCAGGCGGCGAACCCTGCTTTGGCAGGTCACATCGGAGTGCCCCGCAGGTGCGTTTGCCGCGAAAGGCGACGAGGACGATGCTGTTGCAGGGCTGGAACCCGGTGAGGTGAGGAACGAGGGCGAGAAAATCCTCGGCGTTCTGCGCGCGAATGAGAGTGGTCATGCCCGGGATTCTGGTCCCGGGCATGACCGTCCGGCATGGGCGGCCGGCATCTGTGGACGGATGCAGGCACGCGGCCGGCTGTGGAGAACTAGACCTCGTCGGTCACCGGCGCTGCGAACTGGGAGTTGTAGAGGTTGTTGTACGCACCGCCCCTCGCCAGCAGGTCATCATGACTGCCCTGTTCGACGATCCGACCGGATTCCATCACCAGGATCGTGTCGGCGTCGCGGATCGTCGAGAGCCGGTGAGCGATGACAAAACTCGTGCGGTCCTGCCTGAGGGTCGACATCGCCTTCTGAACGAGAACTTCGGTGCGGGTGTCGACGGAGCTCGTCGCCTCGTCGAGGATCAGAACACTCGGCCGCGCCAGGAACGCGCGAGCGATGGTGATCAGCTGCTTCTCCCCCGCTGAGACGTTCGAGGCTTCGTCATCGAGCACTGTGTCGTAACCGTCGGCCAGCGAATGGACGAACCTGTCGACATAGGTGGCGCGCGCCGCGTCGAGAATCTCCTCCTCCGTGGCATCCGGGCGCCCGTAGGCGATGTTGTCGCGGATGGTTCCGCCGAACAGCCAGGTGTCCTGCAACACCATCCCGACGCGGCTGCGGAGGTCGAGGCGGGTCATGGTCGAGATGTCGACGCCGTCGAGCAGAATCCGCCCGCCGTCGAGTTCGTAGAACCGCATGATCAGGTTCACCAGGGTCGTCTTCCCTGCCCCTGTCGGCCCGACGATCGCGATGGTGTTTCCCGGCTCGGCCACGAGATCGAGACCCTGGATGAGCGGCTTCTCGGCCGAGTAGCTGAACGATACGGAGTCGAAGACCAGGCGGCCACCTTCGCGAGTCGGCACAACGGGGACGGCGGGGTCCGGGAGCTGCTCATCGGCATCGAAGAGTTCGAACACCCGCTCGGCTGATGCGACTCCTGACTGGAGCAGGTTCGCCATCGACCCGAGCTGGGTCAGCGGCTGGGTGAACTGCCGTGAGTACTGGATGAAGGCCTGCACACTGCCGAGGCTCAGCGCCCCGGTTGCGACCTGCAAGCCACCGACGACGGCGATCGCCACGTAGACGAGGTTTCCGACGAACATCATCGACGGCATGATGATGCCCGAAATGAACTGGGCACCGAAACTCGCCTGGTAGAGCTCCTCGTTCTTGTCGGAGAACCGCTTGCCGACCTCCCGCGAACGACCGAAGACCTTGACGATCGCGTGTCCGGAGTACATCTCCTCGATTTGAGCGTTGAGTTCACCGGTATGAGCCCACTGGGCGACGAACTTCTTCTGCGACCGCTTCGCGATCACCGCTGTGATCACGATCGTGAGCGGAATGGTGACGAGGGCGATCACTGCCAGCAGCGGCGAGATCGAGAACATCATCGCCAGAACGCCGATCACACTGAGCAGCGAGACGAGCACCTGGCTGAGGGTCTGCTGGAGTGTCTGCGAAATGTTGTCGATGTCGTTCGTGACCCGGCTGAGCAGCTCGCCGCGCGGCATCCTGTCGAAGTACGACAGCGGGAGCCGGTTGATCTTCGTTTCGACGTCTGAGCGGAGCCTGAACATGGTCCGCTGCACGACGCCGTTGAGCACCAGCGCCTGAATCCAGCCGAAGAGGAAGGCGAGGGCGTAGATCGCCAGGACGAGGATGAGCACCCTCGATAGCGCACTGAAGTCGATACCGGAGCCCGGTGTGAGGTTCATCGCGGCGAGCATGTCGGCCTGCTCGTTCTGACCGTCGGCTCGGAGACCGGCGACGATCTGCTCCTCGGTGGCACCAGCAGGCAAGTTCTGCGAGATCGCCCCCTCGAAGATGATGTTCGTCGCGTCTCCGAGGATGCGAGGTCCGACCACGGTGAAAGCGACGCTGATGACCGCGAGCACGGTGACGAGCACGAGCGGCATCCACTCCGGCTGCAACCGCTTGAGCAGTCGCTTGGCGCTCGGCCCGAAGTTCATCGACTTCTCGACCGGCATACCGGCTCCGCCACCCCAGGGGCCGCCTCCGGCCCGCGGCGGCCTCGCAGGAGTCTGTGTTTCGGTCTCGGTCTCGGTGTCGCTCATGATGCTTCCTCTGCGGTGAGCTGGGATTCGACGATCTCGCGGTAGGTGGCTGAACGATCGAGCAGCTCGTCGTGCGTGCCCAGTCCGACGATCTGCCCGTCCTCGAGAACGAGGATCTGGTCGGCGTCACGGATGCTCGACACGCGCTGGGCGACGATCACGAGCGTCGCACCGGCGACATCCTTCGCGAGAGCCGCGCGGAGCCGGGCGTCCGTTGCGAGGTCGAGCGCCGAGAACGAGTCATCGAACACATAGATCTCGGGGCGTTTCACGAGCGCCCGAGCAATGGCGAGCCGCTGGCGCTGTCCTCCCGAGACGTTCGACCCACCCTGGGTGATGGGTGCGTCGAGGCCGTCGGGTAGCGCTTCGACGAAGTCCCTGGCCTGGGCGACGTCGAGTGCCCGCCAGAGTTCGTCCTCTGTGGCATCCGGTTTGCCATAACGGAGGTTGGATGCCACCGTCCCGGTGAACAGGTACGGCTTCTGCGGCACGATCCCGATCTTCGACCACAGCAGGTCCTGATCGGTGTGTGAGACAGCGACGCCGTCGACGCGGACGCTTCCTGCCGTTGCGTCGAACAGGCGGGGCAGGAGGTTGACCATTGTGGTCTTGCCGGACCCGGTCGACCCGATGATGGCCGTCGTCGTTCCCGGCTCAACCGCGAACGAGAGGTCGCGGAGCACGGGCTGCTCGGCACCGGGGTAGGAGAACGACACACCGTCGAAAACGATGCCGCCTGCGGTGTTCTCGGTCACGACCGGTGATTCCGGCTGGAGCACGGAGGACTCGGTACCGAGCACCTCTCCGATCCGGTCGGCGCTGACCGCCGCTCGCGGGATCATCACGGCCATGAACGTGGCCATCATCACCGCCATGAGGATCTGCATCAGGTATTGCAGGAAGGCCATGACCGTTCCGACCTGCATGGAGCCCTCTTCGACCCGGAACGCCCCGAACCACAGCACGGCGATGCTCGACACGTTGAGAACGAGCATGACGATCGGAAACATGATGGCCATGAGCCGGCCGACGCGGAGTCCGGTGTCGGTCAGCTCGGCGTTGGCCTTCTCGAACCGACTCGACTCGACGTCTTCACGTACGAATGCACGCACGACGCGGATGCCGGTGAGCTGCTCACGCAGGACCTGGTTGATCCGGTCGATCCGACGTTGCATCGACTGGAAGAGTGGCACCATCCGCACGATGATGAGACCGACGGCGATGAGGAGCACGGGGATGGAGACGGCCATCAGCCAGGACAGCTGGAGGTCGAGTCCCAGGGCGAGGACGACGCCGCCGACGGCGAGGATCGGTGCCGAGACCATGAGGGTCGAGGTCATCAGCACGAGCATCTGCACCTGCTGCACGTCGTTCGTCGAGCGGGTGATGAGCGACGGGGCGCCGAACGATGACACCTCGCGCTCGGAGAATGCCGACACCCGGTCGAACACGCTCTGACGGAGGTCGCGACCGAGAGCCATCGCCGCCTTCGCGCCGAAGTAGACCGCGGCGATCGCGCAGAGCACCTGCACGAGCGTGATCCCGAGCATGAGCATCCCGACCCGCATGATGTATGCGGTGTCTCCTGTCGCCACTCCCTGATCGATGATGTCGGCGTTGAGGGTCGGCAGGTAGAGCGACGCGATGGACTGGGCGAGCTGAAAGACGATGACGCCGACGATCAGCGGCCAGTGCGGCTTCAGGTAGTGGGCGGTGAGTTTAGCGAGCATGGGTGTCCTCGTTCGTGCCAGTGCCGGTGATGCCGTGCATCAGGAGTCCGGTGAGTTCGTCGTCGGAGAATTCGCTGCCGACTGTCAGGGCGGGGAAGGCAGATGAAAAAGCGATCAGCCTGATCAGCTGGGCGATCTGCGCCGGGTTCCAGTGGAGGTCGCCCGCTTCGGGGGCGAGGGCCGTTGCCACACGTTCGGCTATCTCGCGCGACACGGAGGTGGGGACAGGCCGTTCCTTCTCGCTCAGCGTCGACATCACGCGGAAGACTCCGGTGAACCGGCGGCGAAGGGCAACGAGCACCGCACGCACCTTCGTGTCGAGCGGCCAGGTTGGATCGATGGCGTCGAGTTCGGTCAGGAGCGGCTCGGGGTCGAGGCACCGGGTGACGGCCGCCCTGAGCAGGGTTTCCTTGTCTCCGAAGGCTCGGAAGATCGTGCCTTCTGCCACACCGGCCGCTTCTGCGATCTGCCGCGAGGTCACCCCAGGGCCGTGGTCCATCAGTAACGGCAGCACGGCGTCGACGATCATCGACCGCCGATCGTCGGGTGAGAGAGGAGCAGCACGGCCCGTCTGGTCGAAGCACTCGGCGGTGGATGTCGGGGAGGTCACCCGGCCCAGCCTAACTGAGTGAGTGCTCACTCAGTGTGCTGTGTTCGGCCTTATTCTCCGCCCGGAGCGAACAACCCGTCGATCGTCGTGAGCTCATCGGCCGAGGGGTGCCAGGCGGTCGCGGCATCCGCGTTCTGGGTGATCTGCTCTGGCCTTGTCGCTCCGGCGATAACGCTCGTCAGCGCCGGCTGGGCGAGGAGCCACGCGAAAGTCGCTTGCAGCATCGTGATGCCTCGATCGTCGCAGAACGCCTGGAATGCGTCGATGGCGTCCCACGGTGCACTGTCGAGAAGGTGGCTGCGCTGGCGCATGATCCGGCTGTCTGCCGGGCCGCCGTCGCGGCTGAACTTGCCGGTGAAGAGGCCGTTGTATAGCGGGAAGTAAGGAAGGAAGCCGAGTCCGAAGTGCCTCACAGCGGGGAGAACCTCGCGCTCCGCGTCGCGCGCGAGAAGGCTGAACTCGTTCTGAGCAGAGATGAATTTCGGATGCCCGGTGAGCTCGGCGACGAGGTCGGCCTCCGCCACCTGCCAGCCGGCCAGGTTGGAGTGACCGATGTAACGCACCTTGCCTTCGCGGATCAGGTCGTCGAGCACCGAGAGGGTCTCCTCGATCGGCGTCACCTGGTCGGGTGTGTGCAGCTGGTAGAGGTCGATCCAGTCGGTCTGCAACCGGGTGAGCGACGCTTCGACGGCGAGCCGTACGTACCGCCTCGACGCCTTCGCGCCCCAACCGTCGATCCCGACGTCAGCACCCGAGTGACCGAACTTGGTCGCGAGGACCACCTTGTCCCTCCGTCCCCGGAGCGCAACGCCCATCAGGGTCTCGCTCAGGCCCGGCTCCTTGCCATACATGTCTGCTGTGTCGAACAGGGTGACGCCGGCGTCGAGCGCAGCCGAGATGACGGCATCCGTCCCCTCCTGGCTCTCGCTCGCCGTTCCGAGCCTGCCGAAGTTGTTGCAGCCCAACCCGATCGTCGAAACGCGGAGGCCGCTCGAGCCGAGGGTGCGGTAGTCGATGTCTGCCATGGTTCCAAGGCTAGCGCGACGGCTCCTTCACAGCCGCAGCCGGTGCGCATCCTGTCCACCGGTTCCCGCTCGTCCGGTAGCCGCCGGGACGGCGACCGTACGGTCGAGTCATGACACCACGCACAGCACCCACCGAACCACAGCCCACCCTCTTCGACCGCCCGGCCGGTCTGCTCAGGATGACCAGTCCGCTCGGGCGGATCGAACTGGTGAGCGACGGGGCCGTGATCACCGGACTCACTCTCGAACACGACGCACGACTCCCCCGAGACGGCTTCCGCGAGAGCTCCCTCGATGTGCTCGTCGTCGCCGCCGAACAACTCACCGAGTACTTCGACGGCAGACGCCGCCGGTTCACGCTGCCCGTCGTTGTGGAGGGAACCCCTTTCCAGCGCAGGGTGTGGGCAGCGCTCGCTGCTGTGCCGTTCGGGTCGGTCACGACCTACGGAGCGATCGGTCAGGCGGCGGGCGTCGGTCGAGCCGGCCGGGCCGTCGGAGCGGCCGTGCGCGCCAACCCGGCGCCGCTCCTCATCCCCTGCCATCGGGTGTTGTCGAGCGACCGCCGGATCGTCGGTTACAGCCAGGGCAGCGGGGTGCCGACGAAACAGTGGCTGCTCGACCACGAGCGGATCGCCTACCGCTGACCAGCGTCGGCTATTCTGACGACGCCGGGCGTTCCCGGCAGACCCCTGTCGAAGGACACCAGTGCCAGCCAGCCCCTCCCTGCTCGTCGGACCAGACTCCCGATCCCGCTGCGCGTGGGTGGGAACCGATGCCGAATACCAGCGCTACCACGACGAGGAGTGGGGAACACCGCTGGTCGGCGACCAGCCGGTCTTCGAGAAGATCAGCCTCGAAGGTTTCCAGGCCGGGCTCTCGTGGATCACCATCCTGCGCAGGCGACCCGCTTTCCGCGCGGCATTTCACGGTTTCGACATCGAGCAGGTAGCGGCCATGACGCCAGACGATGTGGAGAGGCTCGTGCTCGACGCATCGATCATCCGGCACAGGGGCAAGATCGAGGCGGTCATCTCGAACGCAAGGATCACCCGCGGCCTCGGTACGAGCCTTTCCGAGCTGGTCTGGAGCTTCAAGCCCTCCCCCGCTCGCGCCCGGCCGGCCGAGCTCGCGGAGATCCCGGCCGTCACAACCGAGTCGACCGCGCTGAGCACGGCACTGCGTGCCCGCGGCTACCGGTTTGTCGGACCGACGACGATGTACGCGCTGATGCAGTCGGCCGGACTCGTCGATGACCACGTCAGCGGCTGCTGGCGGGCGACCACCTGAGGACGAGGCGGCCCGATCAGACGATCAGCGCGAGTTCAGCTGGAGCGTGCCGCTCCAGCTGGAACCCCACGGTCGGAGCCCACTCGAGAAGCTCGTCAGCACCGGTGAACACGGTCCCGGCGTCAAGGATCGCCCGGGTGAACTCTCCCTTGGCCTTCTTGTTGAAGTGATTCAGTGCACGCCGCGCGCCGCCGGCACCCTCGGTGAGCACACGAAGGAACTCAGATCCGGCCGGAGCAGGACCGAGCGCGACATAGGCATCCGACCGCAGATCGAGAATGAGCCCGGGTTCCGCAGCGAGTGACGACTCCACCTGCGCGCGCCAGTGCCGTTTGAGAGGCCTGCCTGGCACCCGGGAGTCGTGGGAGAGCCGGTAGGCGGGGATCGGGTCGAGAGCGCCAACCGGACCGAGCAACGCGGCGTGGATCACCAGGTGGCGTCCCGCGAACGTGCGCGCGGCATCCGAGAGGGACGCCGGATCGAGGGAGTCGAAGAGCACCCCGGTGTAGCGGTCGAGTGCCGGGAGGGTCGGGGATTCCCACAGCAGCCGGTTCGCCTCGACCTCTGAGCGTTGCTTCGGGCCGAGCTTGAGAGCGGCGACGGCCGCATCCGTGTCAGCACTGAGCGCGACGACATCCATCGTCAGTGCACGCCGAGCCTCGGTGAGCGCGGGAAAGCGAAGCGCGTCAAGAGACAGCGAACGCCCCGTGCCCCCTGCCCTCTTCGTCTCAGACGGAGGGAGCAGGATCAGCACGGGGCGTTCGGGGTTGCCTTGCGGCGGAGCTACTTGACGAGGCTGGCGTTGCCGGCCACGATCGTCACCGAGTTGTTCTCGACGGACAGGAATCCGTCGGCAGCTGTCGCAACGATCTTCTGCCCGTTATCGGCAGTGACGCGCACTTCACCCTCAGCGAGAATCGCGAGCATCGGCTCGTGGCCGGGAAGAATTCCGATCTCTCCCTCGACCGTGCGAGCGATCACCAGAGAAGCCGTTCCCGACCAGATCTCCTGGTCTGCACCGACAACACTGACTTTCAGCGACGCCATGACTAGCCGTTCTCCTTCTGGATCTGTGCCCAGCGCTCTTCGACGTCGTTGATGCCACCGACGTTGAAGAAGGCCTGCTCAGCAACGTGGTCGAACTCACCGTTGGCGATCGCCGAGAAGGACTCGATGGTCTCCTTGAGCGGAACGGTCGAACCCTCGACACCGGTGAACTTCTTCGCCATGTAGGTGTTCTGCGAGAGGAACTGCTGGATACGACGTGCACGGGCGACCGTGATCTTGTCTTCTTCGCTGAGCTCGTCGACACCGAGGATCGCGATGATCTCCTGGAGCTCCTTGTTCTTCTGCAGGATCGCCTTCACACGAACGGCCGTGTTGTAGTGGTCATCACCGATGTAGCGAGGGTCGAGGATGCGGCTGGTCGACGTGAGCGGATCGATGGCCGGGTACAGACCCTTCGACGCGATCTCACGCGACAGCTCGGTCGTTGCGTCGAGGTGCGCGAACGTCGTTGCCGGAGCCGGGTCGGTGTAGTCGTCGGCAGGCACGTAGATGGCCTGCAGAGACGTGATCGAGTGGCCACGGGTCGACGTGATGCGCTCCTGGAGGATACCCATCTCGTCGGCGAGGTTCGGCTGGTACCCGACGGCGGACGGCATGCGTCCGAGAAGGGTCGAAACCTCTGAACCGGCCTGCGTGAAGCGGAAGATGTTGTCGATGAACAACAGCACGTCCTGCTTCTGCACGTCACGGAAGTACTCGGCCATGGTGAGAGCAGAGAGGGCGACGCGCAGTCGCGTTCCCGGCGGCTCATCCATCTGGCCGAAGACGAGGGCCGTCTTGTCGAAGACACCCGCTTCTTCCATTTCGAAGATGAGGTCGTTGCCCTCACGGGTACGCTCGCCGACACCGGCGAACACCGACACACCACCGTGGTCTGACGCTACGCGCTGGATCATTTCCTGGATCAGGACGGTCTTGCCGACACCGGCACCACCGAAGAGGCCGATCTTTCCACCGAGGACGTACGGCGTCAGAAGGTCGATCGACTTGATGCCGGTCTCGAAGAGTTCCGTCTTCGACTCGAGCTGGTCGAATGCCGGCGGCTTGCGGTGGATCGGCCAGCGCTCGGTGATCTCGATGGTCTCGCCTGGCTCGGCGTTGAGGACCTCGCCGATGACATTGAAGACCTTGCCCTTGGTGACGTCGCCGACGGGCACCGTGATCGGTGAGCCGGTGTCCGTGACCTCTTGGCCGCGGACGAGTCCGTCGGTGGGGTTCAGGGCGATGGCGCGGATCAGGTCGTCACCGAGGTGCTGGGCAACCTCAAGGGTGAGGGTCTGGGTCTCGCCGGCCATGTTGACGGTGGTCTTCAGGGCATTGTAGATACCGGGGATCGCGTCGTGCGGGAACTCGATGTCAACAACCGGACCGGTGACGCGGGCGACACGGCCGATAGCACCGGCCTTCACCTCACTCGTCGTGTCCTGAGCGGTGGCAATGTCTGTCATGCTCTTCTTCTCTCTTCGTAATCGCGTTACTTGGCGGACGACAGTGCGTCTGCGCCGCCGACAATCTCGGAAATCTGCTGGGTAATCTCGGCCTGGCGTGCGTTGTTCCGCAGCCGGGTGTAGTCCGTGATGAGCTTGTCTGCGTTCTCGCTTGCCGAGCTCATCGCCTTCTGCGTTGCCGCGTGCTTCGCAGCAGCGGACTGCAACAGGGCGTTGAAGATACGGCTCTCGATGTAGACGGGCAGGAGAGCATCGAGCACGCTCTCTGCGTCTGGCTCGAACTCATAGAGCGGGAGAACCACCTTCGAGTCGGGCTCTTCGACGCCTTCGACGACCTCGAGCGGGAGGAGGCGAACGACCTCGGGCACCTGGCTCATCATGCTGACAAGACGGTTGTAGACGATGTGGATCTCGTCGACGCCACCATCAGAAGCATCCACAAGGAACTTCTCGAGGATCGCCGCGCTGATCTCCTGAGCCATGGTGAAGCTCGGGTTCTCGCTCTCGCCGATCCACTGGCCTTCGCTCGGGCGTTTGCGGAACGTGAAGTACCCGACGGCCTTGCGACCGACCAGGTAGAACACGACATCCTTGCCCTGGCTGCGCAGCAGCTCGGCGAGTTCGTTCGCCTCACGCAGGACCTGCGAGTTGAACGCGCCGGCAAGGCCGCGGTCGGACGCAAAGATCACGACAGCAGCGCGCTCGACGGTCTCGGGCTCCGTGGTGAGCACGTGGTCGACGTTGGAGTACGTCGCCACGGCGCTCACTGCGCGGGTGATCGCCCGCGAGTACGGACCTGACGCTGCAACGCGCGCCTGCGCTTTTGCGATGCGCGAGGCAGCGATGAGCTCCATCGCCTTCGTGATCTTCTTGGTCGTCTGCGCAGACTTGATCTTCTGCGTGTAGACCCGAAGTTGAGCACCCATTACTTATCGACGTCCCTTGACGATCTTTTCCTGGTTGACATCTTCGGCAGGCAGCTCCGTGAACTGCTCGGAGCCCGGGCCGTTGAGCGGCTTGCCCGCACCGGTCTGGAACTCCTTCTTGAAGGCGTCGACGGCCGCGTCGAGCTCGTCGACGATGTCGTCGCTGAGCACGTTCGAGTCGCGGAGCTTCGTGAGCACCTGGGTGTTGCGACCCAGGTAGTCGTGAAGTTCGGTTTCGAAACGCAGGATGTCTTCGACGGGAACCTCGTCGAGCTTGCCCTTCGTACCTGCCCAGATCGAGACGACCTGGTTCTCGACGGGGAACGGCGAGTACTGCGGCTGGCGCAGCAGCTCGGTCAGGCGTGCACCACGAGCGAGCTGGCGACGGCTGGCCTGGTCGAGGTCGGATGCGAACATCGCGAATGCCTCGAGCGAACGATACTGGGCGAGCTCGAGCTTCAGGGTTCCTGAAACCTTCTTGATGCTCTTCACCTGAGCGTCACCACCGACTCGCGAGACCGAGATACCCACGTCGACCGCCGGACGCTGGTTGGCGTTGAACAGGTCGGACTGGAGGAAGATCTGGCCGTCCGTGATCGAGATCACGTTGGTCGGGATGTACGCCGAGACGTCGTTCGCCTTGGTCTCGATGATCGGAAGACCGGTCATCGAGCCGGCACCGAGCTCGTCGGAGAGCTTGGCACAACGCTCGAGCAGACGGGAGTGCAGGTAGAACACGTCACCGGGGTACGCCTCGCGTCCCGGCGGACGACGGAGGAGAAGAGAGACCGCACGGTAGGCCTCGGCCTGCTTGGACAGGTCATCGAAGACGATCAGCACGTGCTTGCCGCCGTACATCCAGTGCTGGCCGATGGCCGAACCAGTGTACGGAGCCAGGTACTTGAAGCCTGCGGGGTCGGAAGCCGGGGCAGCGACGATGGTGGTGTACTCCATCGCTCCTGCCTCTTCGAGCGCGCCCTTGATGGCGGCGATCGTCGAGCCCTTCTGACCGATAGCGACGTAGATGCAACGAACCTGCTTGTTCTCGTCGCCCGAGTCCCAGTTGGCCTTCTGGTTGATGATGGTGTCGATCGCGATCGCGGACTTGCCGGTCTGGCGGTCACCGATGATGAGCTGGCGCTGGCCACGGCCGATCGGGATCATGGCGTCGATCGCCTTGATGCCGGTCTGCATGGGCTCGTGCACGCTCTTGCGCTGCATCACGCCTGGTGCCTGGAGTTCGAGCGCACGACGGGTCTCCGCCTTGATCTCGCCGAGGCCGTCGATCGGTGCGCCGAGCGGGTCGACCACGCGGCCGAGGAATGCGTCGCCGACCGGGGTCGACAGCACCTCTCCGGTACGAGTGACTTCCATGCCCTCGACGATTCCGCCGAACTCACCGAGCACGACGACGCCGACCTCATCCTCGTCGAGGTTCTGAGCGAGGCCGAGGGTGCCGTCGGCGAAGCGGATGAGCTCGTTGGCCATCACACCTGGCAGTCCCTCAACGTGGGCGATGCCGTCGCCGGCGTCGGTGACGTAACCGACCTCGGTTGTGGTCGCCTTACCCGGCTCGTAAGCCGTGACGAAGTCCTTGAGAGCATCCCGGATCTCGTCGGGGCTGATCGTAAGTTCTGCCATCTTCTTCCCTATCTGTGTGGAGACGCATGTCCCCTACGTTGTACTGGCGTTAGCCAGCAAGCTGAAGTCTGAGTTCGCCGAGGCGCGAGGCGATGCTGCCGTCGATGACGTCGTCGCCGACCTGCACACGCAGGCCTCCGATGACGGCTGGGTCGACGACCTGGTTGAGTCGGACTGCCCGCCCGTACTGCGCGGCGAGGCCTTTCTCGAGGCGTTCGAGCTGGGCTGTTCCGAGAGCTGACGCACCGGTGACCGTAGCGACGATGAAGCCGTTCTGGTCAGCGACGACGGATGCCGCGTGGCGAAGCAATTCACCGATGCGGCGACCCCGCGGCTGCAGCACGAGGTGCTTGACGATTTCGACGATCTCCGTCGACCCCTTGCCGGCGAGAAGACTCTCGACCAGCGCGGCCTTGGAATTTTGTGCGCCGAGCTTCGAGCCGAGCGCGAGCTCGAGTTCCGCGTCGGACGAGACGACCTGTCCGAAGGAGAAGAGCTGGGCTTCGATGCGTGCATCGGGACCGGCTGAGAGCGCAGCTGCCCGGAGGCCGAGTTCCTCGATACCGCCGAGGAGGTCGTCGGAGTTCGACCAGCGAGCTCCAACGAGGTCGCGAAGCAGGCTGACAGCCTGGGCGCCCAGCCGTGGGCCGAAGACCCGGTCGATGACCGATTCCTTGACCTGGCTCTCAGCGGACGGGTCCGCGAGGAGCGACCGCAGCTGACCGGAGTCGCCGACGACCCGACCGGCAGCGAAGATCTCGCTGACCGTGGTCAGGTCGGTCGTTCCGAGCTCAGACAGAGCCTTCTTCGACGAAGCCAGAGCTTCCCGAGTTGCACTTCCCATTAGTTTTTTGCCTTCTCCGAAGCTTCGAGGTCAGCGAGGAAGCGGTCGACGATGGCCGTTGCCTTAGCGTCGTCTGCGAGGGTCTCGCCGATGACGTTGCCGGCGAGGTCGATGGCCAGCGTTCCCACTTCGCTGCGAAGCGAAACGAGAGCTGACTGACGCTCGGCCTCGATCTGCGCCTGGGCGCTCACGGTGACGCGCTGGGCCTCTACCGTGGCCTGGGTGCGGGCCTCTGCGACGATCTGCTTGCCGTCTTCACGAGCGGACTCGCGAATCTTTCCAGCCTCCTGGCGAGCCTCGGCCAGCTGAGCGGTGTACTGCTCGAGCGCGGCTTCGGCCTGTCGCTGTGCCTCGTCGGCCTTCGCGATGTTGCCCTCGATGGCTGCTGAACGCTCGTCGAGCATGGTCTGCATCTTGGGAAGGAAGACCTTCCAGAAGGCGAACAGGATGACGACGAAGCAGAGCGCAGACCAGATGATGTCGTACGGCGCGGGAATGAGAGGGTTCACAGCCTCGCCTTCTTCGGCCGCCACAACGAGTGCGTTGAGCATCTTGCCTCCTTCTGAGACGTTGAAGAGACTAGTTAGTGAAGATGAAGTAGGTTGCGATACCGATGAAGGCGAGCGCCTCGGTGAATGCGATACCGATGTACATCAGCACCTGCAGTCGACCGGCGAGCTCAGGCTGACGAGCGACGCCTTCGATGGTCTTGCCAACGACGATACCCACGCCGATGGCGGGTCCGATTGCTGCGAGACCGTAACCGACCGTCGCGATGTTTCCGTTGATCTCGGCGAGAACGGTTGTTGCGTCCACGTGATGTTTCCTTCCGTGATGAGCGTCTTCGGCGGGCGCCGAAGACGTTGTTAGTGTTCCTCAGCCAGCGCGAGCTGGATGTAAACAGCAGTAAGCAGGGCGAAGACGTACGCCTGAAGTACGGCGACGAGGATTTCGAAGAGCGTGAAGACGAAGCCGAAGGCGATCGTCCCCAGACCGAACAGCTTGAAGAGTCCGTCAGCGTTGAAGAAGAAGAACTGCGTGGCCGAGAAGAACAGGACCAGCAGAAGGTGGCCGACGACCATGTTCATGAGAAGTCGCAGGGTCAGGGTGACCGGACGCAGGACGAAAGCCGAGAGGAATTCGATCGGCGTGACGATGATGTAGAGGAACTTGGGAACTCCGGGCGGGAAGAGTGCGTTCCGGAAGAAGTTCGACGGGCTCTTCTTGACGCCGGCGTAGATGAAGGCCACGTAGGCAACGACAGCCAGAACGAGCGGCACACCGATGACCGACGTTCCCGCGATGTTGAGGAACGGGATGATGCCGGTGATGTTCATGAACAGCACCATGAAGAAGATCGTGGTGAGAAGCGGCAGGAACCGCTTGCCGTCTTTCTTGCCCAGCAGGTCTTCTGCGATGTTCACTCGGACGAAGTCGAGTCCCATTTCGACGAGGGACTGACCGCGACCGGGGATGACCTTCATGCGGCGCGTTCCGAGCCAGAAGATGAGCAGGATCGCCAGCACAGCGATGAACCGGATCAGGATGATGCGGTTGATCTCGAAGTTGGTACCTTCGAAGAAGATGACCGGCGGGAAGAATTCGTCGATCGAGGGCCCGTGGAAAGTGCCATCATCGGTTGCGGTAGGAACGAAGACGTTCACAGCGTTAGCTAGCAGCGCGCTCTCCTGGTTCGGGCGTGGAGCAAGGCTCTCGCGATTACAATCGTGGGCTTTCCACCACGCGGGCGACGCTGATCGCGTCAATTTCGGTGGGGGATTCTTTCAGTAACTCTAGCAAACGATGGCGCGTCGAACGAATCGAGATGCAAGTTAATCGGAGTGGCTGTGTGTGCTCGGTTCCTTCGCGTCGCTGACGTACGGAATCCGTGATCGGGCTATGACCACGACGTCGATGACGAGCCCTCCGATGACGCTGGCAAGGATGCTGAGGAACAGGACGGTGGTGTTGAGCGTCGTCTGCTCCTTGAGCACGACGACGAGCACCAGGAAGACGATGAACTTGACGATCCAGCCGCCCATCACCACTCCGAAGAAGATGGGGACATACATATCGCGGCCGTAGAAGCGGTTGGCGAAGAGGATCGACGCACCGGTGATCCCGAGGAACACCGCGGACATCAGAGTTCCGACGAGTGCGCTCACCAGCCCGTTGGTCCCGTCGACGAGGAACCCGATCCCACTCGCGAGCACCGCGATGGCCAGGGTCAGGAGCCCTCCCCAGACGAGGATGGTTCGGAACACGGCTGTTGACTTCATCGGGGGTCCTTGGGGGTTGTGACGATCGGTTCTGGCAGAGTCGCCTCTGGGTCGAGTTCGCCTGATGCTTCGTCGAGCGGGTCGTAAACGGCGAGGCTGTCTGCCTCACCGGTGCCTTCGTGCGCGCTCTGAGCGGTGACCTCAGCCGCCTTCCGGCGACCGAGAGGGGCGAGGGTGACGATGGTACAGACCACGACCCCGAGAATCAGGAAACCGAGCCCGAACCAGTACGGCTGGAACACGAAGAAGAGCAGGCATGACAACGCGATGACCGTGGTCCAGGCGTAGAAGATGAGCACGGCGTGGAGGTGGGAGTGCCCCATGTCGAGCAGCCGGTGGTGGAGGTGCATCCGGTCGGCGCTGAACGGCGATTTGCCCGCGCGCAGCCGGCGGAAGACCGCCAGGGCGAAGTCGAGCAGGGGAACGACGAGGATGGCGAACGGGAGGATGATCGGAATGAACGCACCGATCAGCTGGCTGCGGCCGACCCCGCCGACGGTCGGGTCGCCGTTGAGCGCTGACGGGTCGATCTGGCCGGTGATCGCCACGGCGGACGTGGCCATGAGCAGCCCGACCAGCAGCGCACCGGCATCCCCCATGAACATCTTCGCCGGATGCCAGTTGAGTGGCAGGAATCCGGCGCAGACACCGACGAGGACGGCGGAGATGAGAAGCGAGAGGTTGAAGAACGTCGACTGGCCGAGGTCACGCACCAGCAGGTAGCCGTAGACGAGGAACACCCCGTTGGCGATGAGACCGACACCGGCGACGAGACCGTCGAGCCCGTCGATGAAGTTGACGGCGTTCATCACCAGCACGATGGTGAACACGGTGAGCGCGGCAGACATCCAGGAGGACCCGACGGTGAGCCCGCCGATGGGGAGCGAGTAGATCTGCACACCCAGCCAGGCGATGAGCCCCGCCGCCATGAACTGGGCGGCCAGCTTGATCATCCAGTCGAGGTCCCACAGGTCGTCGGCGATACCGATGAGCACGATGATCAGTGCGGCACCGAGGATGGCGAGGATCGACCCCGGCGGGTTGAACGTCTGCTCGAAGAATGGCGTCACCCGCGAGATTCCGTAGGCGAGGGCGAATGCCGCCAGCACCCCGATGAACATCGCGACTCCGCCGAGCCGGGGGGTCGGGCGGGTATGCACGTCACGCTCGCGGATCGCCGGATAGAGCTTGTAGCGCAGAGCCACCTTGTAGACCACGAGCGAGAGCACGTAGGTGATCACGGCCGTGGCGAGCGCGATCAGGGCGTAGAGAATCATGCGGCGGGATCACCGTCGCCTGACGGAGGCGACTCGAGCAGGTCACCGAGGACCTCCCTGAGCTGTTCACGAGTGACGGCACCTTCGCGGAGGACGGTGACCGTGCCGCCGGGGGCACTGAGAGCGGTGGCGTCGACGATGGTCGACGCTGTCGACGCGCTCGGGCCGCCATCGAGGTAGGTGTCGACGGAGTCGCCGAGCATGTCGAGCGCCTCGCCCGCCGTCGTCGCAGCGGGCTTGCCGGTGAGATTGGCACTCGAGACGGCGAGCGGCCCGGTCTCTTCGAGCAGTTCGAGGGCGATGCGGTTGTCTGGCATCCGGACGGCGACCGTGCCGTCGGTGTCTCCGAGGTCCCAGGCCAGCGACGGCTGAGCGGGAAGCACGATGGTCAGGCCGCCGGGCCAGAAGGCGTCGACCAGCTGGCGGACGGCATCCGGAATCTCGGCGGCGAGGGCTTCGAGCGTCGCGATTCCTGGGACGAGCACCGGAGGTGGTGACTGGCGGGTGCGACCCTTCGCATCGAGCAGCTTCTGCACGGCCTTCGGCGAGAACGCGTCTGCGGCAACGCCGTACACCGTGTCCGTGGGGAGCACGACGAGATCCCCACGACGAACAGCCGCCCGTGCGAGCCGCATGCCGGTGAGGAGGTCGGAATCCTGGGAACAGTCGAAGAGTCTGGACATCTCGCCGATTCTATCCCGGGACGGGTGAGAGGATGCCGCGAACGCCACCTGCACCGGCCTGATCAGGTGTGGTTGTCGCCGCGAACAGCCGTGGTGGTGCGATCACGCTGGCTGAGATCCCTGAACGTCGCTGCTGCACGCCAGCCGTCGCCGGTGAGGATGCTTCGAATAGCAGCACCCTGCAGCTCACCGTGCTCGATCACGAGAGTGCCACCAGGCCGGAGAAGGCGCGCAGCCGTCGACGAGAGCTGGCGAACGACATCGAGACCGTCCTCTCCCCCATACAGCGCCGCAGCCGGATCGAAGAACCGCACCTCGGGGTCACGTGGTATCGCGGCATCCGGAACGTACGGCGGGTTCGAGATCACGACGGCGACCTGACCGTCGAGTTCGGGGAAAGCCATGGCCAGGTCGTTGAAAACCAGTGTCGCGTTCGGCGCGTTCGTCTCGGTGAAGTTCTGTCGCGCCCAGAGGAAGGCGTCGACGGAGTTCTCGACGGCGAAGATGCGGGCGTGAGGGATCTCTGTGGCCATCGCGAGCGCGATGGCGCCAGAGCCGGTTCCGAGGTCGATGCCGATCGGTTCCGGATCCGGCATGGATCTCAGAGCGTCGATCGCGAACTGGACGACCTGTTCGGTCTCCGGCCGCGGCACGAAGACGCCGGGCCCGACGGCGAGTTCGAGGGAACGGAACGCGGCCCGGCCGAGGATGTGCTGCAACGGCTCCCGGGAAGCCCGGCGTTCGACGAATGCGGCGATCGCCGCGGCATCCGTTTCGGTGACGGCCCGTCCGGTGAGTCCCGCGGCCTGGACCTCTCCCCTGCCGAGTCCGACAACATGCCCGACGAGCAACTCAGCGTCGACCTCCGGGCTCGGAACGCCCGAAGCGGCCAGCTGCTCGGTCGCCTGCCTGACGAGCGCGGCAACGGTCGCGGGTCTCGTGGTCATGACGATGGTGGCCTGTTCTGTCGAGAGGACGTTTGCAGATCGAGCCTACCCGCCGCAATCCGGTGGCGTCCGGAATGTCATGAACCGCCCGCCGGTTGCACCGGGGAATAAGCTGTAACCCCGACACCGCGCTGGTGCGCGGACCATAACCCAAGGAGCATATACGTGGCCGGCAAAATTCACGCCAATATCACCGAGGCGTTCGGAAACACCCCGCTCGTTCAGTTGAACCGCGTGACGGATGGCGCAGGAGCCACCGTTCTCGCGAAACTGGAGTACTACAACCCCGGCTCGAGCGTGAAGGATCGCCTCGGTGTCGCGATCGTCGACGCAGCGGAGGCGGCCGGCGCGCTGAAGCCCGGCGGGACCATTGTCGAAGGCACGAGCGGCAACACCGGCATCGCGCTCGCACTCGTCGGCGCCGCGCGCGGATACAAGGTCATCCTCACGATGCCCGCGTCGATGAGCTCGGAACGTCGGGTGCTGCTGCGCGCCTTCGGCGCCGAACTGGTGCTGACCGAACCCGCTCTCGGCATGAAGGGTGCTGTCGCCCGCGCAGAAGAGATCGTCGAAGCGACGCCGGGTGCGATCCTGGCCAAGCAGTTCGCGAACGAGGCGAACGCCGAGATCCACCGCAAGACGACAGCGGAAGAGATCTGGCGCGACACCGACGGTGACATCGACATCTTCATCGCCGGAGTGGGCACCGGCGGAACCATCACCGGGGTCGGTCAGGTGCTCAAGCAGCGCAAGCCCGACGTGAAGGTCGTCGCGGTCGAGCCTGTCGACTCCCCCATCCTCAACGGAGGAGCACCCGGCCCGCACAAGATCCAGGGAATCGGCGCGAACTTCGTTCCGGAGATCCTCGACACCACCATCTACGACGAGGTCATCGACGTGTCGTTCGACGACTCGATCAGGGTCGCCAAACGACTCGCAGCAGAAGAAGGCATCCTGGCCGGCATCTCGTCCGGTGCCATCATCTGGGCAGCCACCGAGCTGGCGAAGCGTCCCGAGAACGCCGGCAAGCGGATCGTCGCCATCGTCTGCGACACCGGCGAGCGGTACATCTCGACGCCGCTCTGGTCGGATCTCGCCGACTAGTGCCCATTCTCTCCCGAATCCGGGAAGATCTCCGAGCCGCGCGCGTGCACGATCCTGCCGCGCGCGGGTCGGTGGAGATATTCCTCACCTACTCCGGCCTCCACGCCGTGTGGGCGTACCGGCTGACCCATCGGCTGTGGTCGATGGGCGCCAGGATGCCTGCGCGCCTGCTCTCGCAGTTCGCCCGGTTCCTCACCGGAGTCGAGATCCATCCGGGTGCCGTCATCGGCCGACGCTTCTTCATCGACCACGGCATGGGCGTCGTCATCGGTGAGACGGCAGAGATCGGCGACGACGTGATGATGTACCACAGCGTCACATTGGGCGGAAAATCCCGCGGCCGCGAGAAGCGGCATCCGACGCTGGGGAACGGAGTGCAGGTGGGGGCCGGAGCGAAGATCATCGGTCCCGTCATCGTCGGAGCGGGCAGCATCGTCGGAGCAAACGCGGTCGTCACCAAGGATGCACCTGCGCAGTCGCTCCTCGTGGGAGTGCCCGCGGTCGCGCGCCCGCGTGTGCCGGGCAAGACGTACGGTCTAACCGAGCCGGAGTACCACATCTAGCGATCGGTGTGGTGGTCGTCGCGCGGCGGACACAAACCGCTGTCACCCGACGCCATAACCACCATTCGCGACGGACGAACGGATGCCGCCCACCGCGCGCCGCATTCATCCGTCGCATGTGCCGGAGATCAGTCGTCAAACCCACCATTCGTGACGGACGAACGGATGCCGCCCACCGCGAGCCGCATTCATCCGTCGCATGTGCCGGAGATCAGTCGTCAAACCCACCATTCGCGACGGACGAACGGATGCCGCCCACCGCGAGCCGCATTCATCCGTCGCACACGTCGACAAACCGCCGCCGAATCCACCATTCATGACGGACGAACGGATGCCACGACGACCATCCGCATACCGGCCGGCCACCGTCGATGGATGGCCGGCGTGCGGGAGATGAAAGCGAGCGTCAGCCCTGGTCGCCGATGTCGGCGAGGCGCGCCTCTTCGTCGGCACGGATGGCCGACTCGATGAGCGGGTCGAGCGCCCCGTTGATGACCGCGTCGAGGTTGTAGGCCTTGTAGCCGGTGCGGTGGTCAGCGATCCGGTTCTCGGGGAAGTTGTAGGTGCGGATGCGCTCCGACCGGTCCATCGTGCGGATCTGGGTCTTGCGCTTGGCACTGTCGAGCTCAGCCTGCTCCTCCTGCTGGCGCGCGAGGATGCGGGCACGGAGAACACGCATTCCGGCCTCACGGTTCTGCAGCTGGCTCTTCTCGTTCTGCATCGCGACGACGATGCCGGTCGGGAGGTGGGTGATGCGCACAGCGGAGTCCGTCGTGTTGACCGACTGTCCGCCAGGACCGCTCGACCGGTAGACGTCGATCTTCAGATCGTTCTGGCTGATCTCGACCTCTTCGGGCGCATCGACCTCAGGGAACACCAGCACGCCGGTGGTCGAGGTGTGGATGCGTCCCTGCGACTCGGTCGCCGGAACGCGCTGGACGCGATGCACGCCGCCCTCGTACTTGAGGTGCGCCCAGACTCCCTGCGAGGGATCGGTCGCGTTGGACTTGATGGCGACCTGAACGTCCTTGTAACCGCCGAGGTCGCTTTCGGTCCGTTCGAGGAGTTCCGTCTTCCAGCCCTTCGACTCGGCGTAGTGCAGGTACATCCGAAGCAGGTCGGCGGCGAATAGTGCGCTTTCGGCGCCGCCCTCTCCACCCTTGATCTCCATGATGACGTCACGTCCGTCGTCGGGGTCGCGCGGGATCAGCAGCCGGCGGAGCTTCTCCTGCGCCGTTGCGAGACCCTCTTCGAGACCGGGAACCTCCTCGGCGAATGCGTCGTCTTCCTTCGCGAGCTCGCGGGCTGCGGCCAGGTCGTCCTGGACCTCGAGCCACGCGCTGTGCGCCGCGAGGATCTTCGACAGCTCGGCGTAGCGTCGGTTGATCTTCTTCGATCGAGCCGGATCCGCGTGGACGGCGGGGTCAGCGAGCTGGTCCTGCAGATCCTTGTGCTCGTCGATCAGTACCTGTACCGATTCAAACATTGTCTTCCGTTCTGTGCGATTGTCTACCTGCCTGCTGAGGAACGAGAAAACCCGTCTGCTCCAGCCGACACCCTCGAAGGGTGCCTGCCGGAGCAAACGGGTTCGTCTGCCCAGCTAGCGGTGGTCGCGTTCGTGTCCGTGGCTGTGCCCGGTGCCCGCAACGGGTGCCGGCATCGACTTCTGCATCTGAACGAGGAACTCGACGTTCGACTGGGTCTCCTTGAGCTTGCCAAGAACGACCTCGAGTGCCTGCTGCTGGTCGAGTCCGGCAAGGGCACGACGAAGCTTCCAGGTCACACGGACCTCGTCTGCACCGAGCAGCATCTCTTCGCGACGGGTCGACGAGGCGTTGACGTCGACGGCCGGGAAGATCCGCTTGTCCGCAAGCTGGCGTGACAGTCGGAGTTCGGAGTTTCCGGTGCCCTTGAACTCTTCGAAGATGACCTCGTCCATCTTGGACCCGGTCTCGACGAGCGCCGTGGCGAGGATGGTGAGAGAGCCACCGTTCTCGATGTTGCGCGCAGCACCGAAGAAACGCTTCGGCGGGTAGAGAGCGGATGCGTCGACGCCGCCAGACAGGATGCGACCCGAGGTCGGCGCTGCCAGGTTGTATGCACGGCCGAGGCGGGTGATCGAGTCGAGAAGCACAACGACGTCGTGTCCGAGTTCAACAAGCCGCTTGGCCCGCTCGATGGCGAGCTCGGCGACCGTGGTGTGGTCCTCGGCCGGACGGTCGAAGGTGGAGGCGATGACCTCACCCTTCACCGTGCGCTGCATGTCGGTGACTTCTTCAGGGCGCTCGTCGACGAGAACGACCATGAGGTGGACCTCAGGGTTGTTGATCGAGATGGCGTTGGCGATCTGCTGCAGGACGATCGTCTTGCCTGCTTTGGGCGGTGCGACGATGAGGCCGCGCTGTCCCTTGCCGATCGGGGCGATCAGGTCGATGATGCGCTGGGTGAGCTTGCCCTGTTCCGTCTCAAGACGCAGACGGTCCTGCGGGTAGAGCGGGGTGAGCTTGCCGAACTCGACACGGGCAGCGGCCTCGTCGACGCTCTGCCCGTTGACCGAGTCGACCTTGACGATCGCGTTGTACTTCTGGCGCGCGTTGGCGTCGTTCTCGCGCGGCTGGCGGATGGCTCCGACGACGGCGTCACCCTTGCGCAGGTTGTACTTCTTGACCTGACCGAGCGACACGTAGACATCGTTTGAGCCGGGCAGGTAGCCCGAAGTGCGCACGAACGCGTAGTTGTCGAGCACGTCGAGGATGCCTGCGACGGGCAGGAGCACGTCGTCATCGGCGATCTCGGGCTCGAATTCGGCGTTGTCTGTTCCGCCGCGACGCTTGCGGTCGCGGTACCGGTTGCGGCCGTTGCGGCTGCTCTCGTCCTGCTGTTCGCGCTGCGAGTCGCGGTTGCGGTCGTTGCCGGAACGGTCGTTGTCAGCCTGGCGATCGTTGTTGCGCTCGCCCTGGCGGTCGTTGTTGCGCTCGCCCTGGCGGTCATTCCGGTCGGCGTTGCGGCCGCGATCGTTCTGGTTGCGATCGTTCTGGGCTCGATCGTTCTGGTTGCGATCGTTCTGGTTGCGATCGTTCTGGGCTCGATCGTTCTGGTTGCGATCGTTCTGGGCCTGGTTGTCTGAACCCTGCTTCTCGTCGCCTGCCGGAGCCTGGTCGGAGTTGTTGCGGTTGCGGCCACGGCCACGGCCACGACCCTGGCGGGGTTCCTGCGGAGCGTCATCAGACGACTCGCTCGAGTCGGACTGCTCGGCCTCGACCGGAGCTGCGTCCGCCTGGTTGTCGCCGGATTCGGCGCGGTCTGCCTTCGATCCGCGTCCCCGGCGGTTGCTCTTCTTCGGACGCTGGTTGCCGGCATCCTCTGTCGGAGCGTCACCGTCGGCCTGCTGCTGCGGGGCTGCGGTCTCGGCAGGTGCATCGTCGACCGGCGCATCGGCTACGGGCGGGTTCTGCGGTTCAGCAGCGGGAGTTTCGGGGTTTCTGGTTGCGTCGTCTGAGTTGACGTGGCCGGCAGCGGCAACAGGCGCCGCTTCTTTCGCCGACTGAGTCGTCGCACGGCGGGGAGCACGCTTCTTGACGACGGGAGCTACCGGCTCGGCCTCTGCCGAGGGCTGCTCGGCGACGATGGCCGGTGCTTCCACCTGCACCGGCGATTCAGCCGGGGCTTCGATCGGCAATTCCGCCTGGGGGATGCCGGGCTGCGCTGCCCCGTCGACCTCTGACGCGGCCTGAGCCTCTGAAATTTTCTCCACGAGTTCCCCCTTGCGAAGTTTGGATGCGCCCTGGATCCCCCATCGGCTGGCAAGCAGCTGCAGGTCGGAGACCTTGAGGGATGACAGGTTTGCGCCTGATTCCGTATCGATACGGATGTTGACGTTGGTCACTGAGAGTGGGTTCCTTCCCCCTGATCCGCGACGTACGCGTCAGGAGAGCTCATCGCGTATGCAGGAGGGTCCGTCAGATCGACTGGCACCCTACCCGCCGTGTGACCCTCAGAGCACAGGGACACACTGCTTTTCAGCGATGGCGTTGGGTTTGCAGAAATCACCCGAAGGCCAGATTTGCCTGTTCGGCGTTGCCTGTCGGGATCGGCACAACTCTATCACTTCCGTGAGATGCCGCCGCACCCCCGCGTTTGCGCGAGTCGCGCCCCCAGTTGAGGTGTGCCTGGAACTGCGGATGCTTCGGGGGCGGATTCAAGGAACGCTCGTCGTTGCGGGGTTGCGGGTTGCAGTTGTACAGGCTCGAGCCGCCGCGTGGTTGCGGATCGACGTCGCGTCTTTGAGATTGCCTTAGTTGAGGCTGCCGCATCCCGATCCGCGCACGCGGCGGTGTCTGTGAGGTCACGTCCACGGGACTGCCTAGTTGAGGCTGCCGCCTTTCGCGTCCTGCGCGCGGCGCTTCGCGCCGAGCGCAAGGGACGCGCCCTTCACATCCACGGCCAGGAACATCGCTTCCCAGTCCGTCTCCGACTCGCTGGCGACGAGTTCCGCCGCTTCGAGGCGTCGACCCGGACCGTCCGCGAGTACGAGGATCGAGGGCCCGGCTCCCGAGACGACCGCTGCGAAACCGTGTGCACGCAGCAGGGAGACCAGCCGACCCGTCTCCGGCATCGCGGATGCCCGATAACTCTGGTGCAGCTTGTCTGCCGTGCCAGCGAACAGAAGCTCAGGGCTCTGCGTGAGTGCCGCGATCAGCAACGCCGATCTGGACACGTTGAAGACGGCATCCTCATGGGGAACGCTGAGCGGCTGCAGGCTCCTCGCCAGCTTCGTCGACAGGGTGTGCTGCGGAACGAAGACGAGCGGCGCGACGCCGCGGTGCACCATCAGTTTCTTGTGCTGCGGGCCGGTCACTTCGAGCCAGGCGATGGTGAGACCGCCGAACAGGGCAGGTGCCACGTTGTCTGGATGCCCCTCCAGCTCGGTAGCGATCCGGAGGAGAGCATCCGAGTCGATGTCGACGATGCCATCGAGCAGGCCTTTCGCGGCGACGATGCCTGCGACGACGGCTGCGCCGGACGAGCCGAGCCCCCTGCCGTGCGGGATCACATTGTTCGCGATGATGTCGACACCGGGGACGGGCTGCCCCATCGCTTCGAATGTGTAGGCCATCGACGTGACCACGAGGTTCGTCTCATCGGTCGGAACGACACCGGCACCGACACCACGAACGTCGACGGAGGCGCCGGACTTCTCCCGAACGGTGACAGTGACCTCGTCGTAGACGCTCAGCGCGAGTCCGAGCGTGTCGAAGCCCGGGCCGAGGTTAGCCGAGGTGGCCGGGACGCGGACCGTGACCGAACGGCCCGTGAGAGTCACGCCGTGCCCTTGACCAGTCCGAGTACGCTCGCCACCTCGCTGACGTCGACCGGGACGATCGTCGGGGCGATCTCGCCGCCGTCTGCGTTGCGGAGAGCCCACTGCGGGTCCTTGAGGCCGTGGCCGGTGACGGTGAGCACGACGGTGGAACCGGCGGGCACCTGGCCTGCTTCGGCACGTTCCAGCAGCCCGGCGACACTGATCGCCGACGCCGGCTCGACGAAGATGCCGACCTCGGCTGAGAGGATCCGCTGCGCAGCGAGGATCATGTCGTCCTCGATCGCTCCGAAGTAACCGTCTGTCGCCTCGCGTGCCGCAAGTGCGAGGTCCCACGACGCCGGGTTGCCGATCCGGATGGCACTGGCGACGGTCTCAGGGTTCTTCACGACGCTGCCGGTGACGAGCGGGGCGCTGCCTGCGGCCTGGAAGCCGAACATCCGCGGCAGCTTCGTGCTGATCCCGCGCTCGAGCTCTTCGGTGTAGCCGCGGGTGTATGCGGTGTAGTTGCCGGCGTTGCCGACGGGGATGAAGTGGAAGTCAGGAGCGTCCTCGAGAACCTCGACGACCTCGAACGCTGCCGTCTTCTGGCCTTCGATCCGGTCGTTGTTCACCGAGTTGACCAGGTGGACCGGGTATCCCGCCGAGAGCTCCCTCGCGATGTCGAGACAGTCGTCGAAGTTTCCCTGCACCTGGATCAGCTGGGCGTTGTGCGCGATGGCCTGCGCCAGCTTGCCCATGGCGATCTTGCCCTCGGGAACGAGCACGGCGGCGGTGATTCCCGCGTGGGTGGCGTACGCCGCTGCGGATGCCGACGTGTTACCCGTCGAGGCGCAGATGACGGCCTTGGCGCCCGCTTCGACGGCCTTCGACACGGCCATGGTCATTCCGCGGTCCTTGAACGACCCGGTGGGGTTCATGCCCTCGTACTTCACCCAGACCTTCGCGCCGGTCCGCGCTGACAGTGCGGCCGCATAGATCAGCGGGGTTCCGCCCTCGCCGAGACTGATGATGGGGGTCTTGTCTGTCACATCGAGACGGTCTGCATATTCGTGCAGAACTCCGCGCCACTGCTTGGCCATATCTAGGCTCCTTCAACTCGTAGAACACTGACAACTGAATCGACCACGTCGCTTGTTTCGAGCGCTCGCACGGTGGCCTGAAGTGCGTACTCGCGTGCGGCGTGTGTGCCGATGACGAGGAACGCTGTTCCTTCGTCCTCGGCGGCAACGGTCTGCTCGACGGTCTCGACCGAGACGCCGCCGGCGGCGAACGTCGATGCGACTTCGGCCAGCACACCCTGGAGGTCGCTCACGCGGAGCGTGATCTGGTACTTCGTGATCACGGCGCCGATCGGCAGCAACGGGAGGTCGGCGTGGGTGGACTCACCGAGGCCTGGCCCGCCGGCCACGTGGCGACGCGCAGCGGAGACCAGGTCGCCGAGTACGGCGGATGCGGTCTGCACTCCCCCGGCCCCTGCCCCGTAGAACATGAGCGGCCCAGCGGCCTCGGCCTCGACGAAGACGGCATTGTTTCCACCGTGAACGGCGGCGAGCGGATGCTCCCGCGCGACGAGCGCAGGATAGACGCGGGCGGAGATTCCCTCCGTACCCTGCTCATCGGTGATACGCTCCGCGATCGCGAGGAGTTTGATGACGTGGCCCGATTTGCGGGCGGCCTCGATCTGCTCGGCGGTGATGTCTGCGATACCCTCGCGGTGCACCCGGTCGGCGGGGACGATGCTGTGGAAGGCCAGGCTCGCGAGGATGGTGGCCTTCTGGGCGGCGTCGTAGCCCTCGACGTCGAGCGTCGGGTCTGCCTCCAGGAAGCCGAGCTCGAACGCGGTCTTCTGCGCGTCTGCCATGCTGTCGCCGAAGCGGTCCATGCGGTCGAGGATGAAGTTCGTCGATCCGTTGACGATCGCGAGAATGCGCTTGACATTGTCGCCGGCGAGGCTGTCGCGCAGCGGCCGGATGATCGGAATCGCAGCGGCGACCGCTGCTTCGTAGTAGATCTCAGCACCGACCTGGTCGGTTGCGGCGAACAGTTCAGGTCCGTGCGCGGCCAGGAGGGCCTTGTTGCCTGTGACGACGTCGGCTCCTGCTCCGATGGCCTGCAGGATGAGGGAACGGGCGGGTTCGATGCCGCCGATGAGTTCGATGACGATGTCTGCGCCGACGACGAGGGACTCCGCATCCGTCGTCAGCAGCTCACGCGGGAGATCGACGTCACGGTCGGCGTCGAGGTTGCGCACGGCGATCCCGACCAACTCCAGCTTGGCGCCGGCACGTGCGGCGAGTTCATCGCCGTTGGCGAGCAGGAGCCTCGCCACCTGGGAACCGACGGAGCCGGCCCCGAGCAGGGCGACGCGGACAGTGCGGTATTCGATCATCGTGCATCCAATCCGGCGTCTCGCGCCAGTAGGTCGGACTCGGTCTCACCGCGGACGATCACTCGGGCGACACCGTCTCGGACGGCGACGACCGGCGGGCGTCCCAGATAGTTGTAGTTGCTCGCCAGCGACCAGCAGTACGCGCCGGTGGCCGGCACCGCGACGAGGTCGCCCGGAGCCACATCGGCCGGGAGGTAGTCGTCGGTGACGACGATGTCTCCGGACTCACAGTGCTTGCCTGCGAGGCGGATCAGCGCAGGCTCCGCATCGGAGGAGCGCCCGGCAAGCCGTACGGAGTAGTCGGCGCCGTACAACGCCGTCCTGGCGTTGTCGCTCATGCCGCCGTCGACACTGACGTAGCGCCGAACGGCTGAACCGCCGGCATCCGTCTGCACCTCGACATCCTTGGTGGTTCCGACCTCGTAAAGCGTGAACGTCGACGGGCCGATGACCGCGCGGCCCGGTTCGAAGGCGACGCGCGGAACGGCGATGTCGAGACGGGCACACTCGGATGCGACGATGCGCGCGATCTCGCGGGCGAGTTCGTCCATCGGGGTGGGGTCGTCTGCCGATGTGTACGCGATGCCGAACCCGCCGCCGAGGTTGAGTTCGGGAACCGGCCCGCCTGGGAGCAGATCGCGGTGCACGGCGAGGAGCCTGGCCGCTGACTCGGCGAACCCGTCCGAGCCGAAGATCTGCGAGCCGATGTGGCAGTGCAGGCCGTAGAAGTCGAGCGAATCGAAACCCCGGATCGTGGCGACCGCCTCAGCGGCGTGCTCGAGTGGCAACCCGAACTTCTGGTCTTCGTGCGCAGTGGCAAGGAACTCGTGGGTGTGCGCGTGCACACCGCTGTTGACCCGCAACCGGACACCCTGGCGGCGGCCGTGTCTGGTCGCAGCGGCGGCGACACGCGGGATCTCCTGCAGGCTGTCGATGACGATCGCGCCGATGCCGGCGGCGACGGCCCGGTCGATCTCTGCGAGCGACTTGTTGTTGCCGTGCAGGCCAAGCCGTGCCGCGTCGACACCGGCCGCCAGGGCAACGGCGAGCTCGCCGCCGGAGCAGACATCGATGTTCAGTCCGGCTTCGGCGACCCAGCGGGCCACCTCGGTGCAGAGGAACGCCTTGCCGGCGTAGTACACGGTCGCGCTCGACCCGACGGCAGCGAACTCGCGCTGGAAGGCCGCGAGGGTGTCGGCGGCCCTGCCGCGGGCATCCGCTTCGTCGACGACATAGACCGGGGTGCCGAACCGGGCGGCGAGCTCTGGAGCAGACAACCCGGCGACCATGAGTTCACCTGTCGTCGACCGCGATGCGTTTGCGGACCAGACCGAAGCGGACAGGGCATTGACGTCTTCAGGAACGCGCAACCACGATGGGGCAAGCGGGGAAGATGCCACAGCAGGAACCAATCGTGCGGGGAGACGTACCGCGCGGGTGAGCGGTGGAGACGGAATGAATTCTACCGAGAAGTCAGAAGTCCCAGCGAAATTGTGTCACGTCGCGTATGCGGGGCATGGAATCCAGCCGCGAGCTCACGCTGCCGGGCACTCCCCCGTGGTGCGGAGAGACGAACCGGAGAGAACGAAATCGTTCGCAGACAGGCTGAGCGAGGCGAAGCCGTCTGCGACCTCGATGTCTGAGAGGGTGACCCCCTCAGGCAGGCGGTCGGCCGCGCAGATTGTGACGGGTTCCGCGACGAGCCGGTCGAGGATCGAGGAGACGTCGAGCGATCCGACCGGCGACGTGACCTCGGCGCTCTGCGGTGTGAGCAGAACGTCGGTTCCGTCAGGGGTCAGCACCGCGGTGATGAGGTAGCCGATGTCGAAACCGAACACGGTGGTCGAATCCTCGTAACCGGCCGTCCCATCGCCGAGCACCAGTTGCGGGTCGTTCCCCGGCAGGGTGAGAAGCTCGTTGAGCGCGGGCTCATCGAGCGTGGCTGTTGCGTCGACTGAATCGACAGCGGTCTTGAGATCGATCGGGACTCCGGATGCCGTGACGACCACCCGTTCGACCGGGATGCCGTCGAATCGTGCGTCGTCGGACGAGATCGTGACCCTGTCCATCCGCCCGCTGAGGATCTGGAGGAGCACCCAGTCCCCGTCGATGTCGACGTCGACCGTTGCCTCGACGTTCGACGGGAGGTTCGTCTGGACGGCAGCGGCGACGGCGTCCTGGGTGAACCCGCGTGCAACGGACTCGGCCAGGAAGGCACCGCCAACCACGACGACGGCAGCAACGACGATCACGATGAACGCGGTGATCCACCGACGGCCCGCTGAACGACGGACCGGCTCACGCTCGGTTTCTGCACCCTGGCTCAGCCGGGTCCAACCGTCTTCGTCTGCTGCAGCCATGTCACATCCGATCGGGCGCGGAGACACCGACGAGGTCGAGTCCGTTGCTGAGAACCTGCCCGGTCGCGTCGTTGAGCCACAGGCGGGTGCGGTGCACGTCGCCGATCGGCTCGTCGCCGAGTGGGATCACGCGGCAGTTGTCGTACCAGCGGTGGTAGAGGCCGGCCACCTCTTCGATGTAGCGGGCGACGCGGTGCGGTTCACGCAGCTCGGCGGCCTGGGCGACGATCCGTGGGAACTCCTGCAGAGCGCCGAGCAGCGCAGACTCGGTCTCGTGGTCGAGGAGCTCGGGCGCGAAGACCGAACGGTCCACACCGGCAGCTGCGGCATTGCGGTCGACGGAGCGGGTGCGCGCGTGGGCGTACTGCACGTAGAACACCGGGTTGTCGTTGCTGCGCTTCTTCAACTGCTCGGGGTCGAGGGTGAGCGGCGAGTCTGCGGGGTACCTGGCGAGCGAGTAGCGCAGGGCATCGGTGCCGAGCCACGCCTGCAGGTCGTCGAGTTCGATGATGTTGCCCGCACGCTTCGAGAGCTTGGCGCCGTTGACGCTGACGAGCTGGCCGATGAGGATTTCGATGTCGGTCTCCGGGTTGTCTCCGGCAGCACCCGCCAGCGCCTTCAGGCGGTGGACGTAGCCGTGGTGGTCGGCACCGAGGAGGTAGATCTTGTGCGCGAACCCGCGATCCGACTTGGACAGGTAATAGGCGGCATCCGCTGCGAAGTAGGTGTAAATGCTGTTGCCTCGGCGGATGACCCGGTCTTTGTCATCGCCGAAATCGGTGGTACGCACCCAGACGGCGTCGTCTTCGTCGAACACATGGCCCTGCTCGCGCAGGCGGTCGACCGCGCGGTCGATGGCGCTCTGCCCGCTCTCGTCCCTGTCGTGCAGTTCTCGCTCTGAGAACCAGACGTCGAAGTGCACGTTGAACGAGGCGAGGGATTTCTCGATCTCGACCAGCTGCAGTTTGTAGGCGAGTTCGCGCGCCGTGGCGAGCTGCTCATCAGCGGGAAGCTCGAGCAGCCCCGGCTCGATCTCGAGAACCTGGCGGCCCAGCTCGGCGATGTACGCACCCGGGTATCCGCCCTCTGGCGTCGGCGCTCCGGTGATGGCGGCGAGGACCGATGCCCCGAAGGTGTCCATCTGGCTTCCGGCGTCGTTGATGTAGTACTCGCTGGCGACGGTCGCTCCTGCTGCACGGAGCACGCGCGCTAGCGAATCACCGAGCGCGGCCCACCGGGTGTGCCCGATGTGCAGCGGGCCCGTCGGGTTGGCCGAGACGAACTCGAGGTTGATGGACTGTCCGGCGAGTGACTCGTTGCGGCCGTACGCGGCACCGGCGTCGACGATCACCCGGGCGAGAGCCCCAGCGGCAGCGGCGTCGAGGCGCACGTTGAGGAAGCCGGGTCCGGCGACCTCGGCCGTGGCGATGCCAGACAATGCGCTCAGCCCTGTGGCCAGTTCGGTTGCGATCTCACGCGGGTTGGCATCGAGTCGCTTGGCGATCCGCATCGCCACATTCGACGACCAGTCACCGTGATCACGGTTGCGCGGACGCTCGAGGATCACGTCGTCCCGGTTGATCTCGGCTCCAGCGCCGGAGCGTCTGCCTTCGGCGAGCGGGACGACGAGGTCGAACAGGGCAGCGGCAAGGTCGTCAGGAGTCACGCGCTCGATTCTATCCGCAGCCGCGAATCCGGCCGGACGCGGCCCGTCGCGGTTGCGGGGATACCGGTCTTGATATCGTCGGAGCGTCCCCCAGCAGAGAGATGTCCATGGCTTCCTCGTTCCCCAGTTCCCGAACGGCGCGTCCGCTCGCCATCACCGCTGTCATGATCGGGGCGTTGCTCTTCTCCGGCTGCGCACCGGCCGAGGCCCCTGCTTCATCGGGGTCCCCATCGCCGTCGCCGAGCGCATCCTCGGAGCCGAGCCCGACATCCACAACGGAACCGTCCGATGGAACGATCGTCAGCGAGCCCGTCGACCTGGCCTGCGAGGAGCTCGTCACCCTCGACGACATGTATGCCTTCAACCCGAACATCAGTTTCGTCGAAGACGGGCAGCCTGCTGCAGACACCAAGGCCGGCCAGATCGCCGGGATGAACGGGCTCACCTGCCAATGGGCGAACAACTCGAGCAATGAGACCATCGACATCGCCGTCGCGAAACTCCCCGACGACCAGCTGACGGCCTTGAAGAACCTGGCGGTGACCGAGAGCACGCAGGTTCCGACCTACGGCGCTCCGCCGGTCGAGGGATACTTCACGGTGATCAAGAATCAGGGCGAGGCGCAGGTCTTCACCGGCGCGTACTGGGTGGCTCTGCGTTCGGTCGCCTTCTTCGAACCGGGCGACGCCGAGCAGCTCGCCGAGGCGGCGATCGCACACCTTCCGGAGTAGCGCTAGGGCAGGAGCACCGGAGTGCGCTGGTCATCCATCGGCAGCATCTGCGCGACGGCACCCACCTCGACCCGGTCGAGGGTGAGGTTGGCGTGGTGGTTGGTGAGGAACGCAATGTCGGATGCATCCCGCCCGGTCGCGATGCGAACCAGCGACTGCCTCGGTGCCAGCCGGGTGGCATCCACGATCTGCCAGGAGCCGTCGACCCACGCCTCGGCGAGGGCGTGGAAGTCCATCGGTTTGAGACCGGGCGCGTACGCGGACACCATCCTGGCCGGCATGTCGCATGCCCGCAGGAGTGCGATGACGAGGTGGGCGTAGTCGCGGCAGACGCCCCGCTTCGACTGGAACGTCGTCGCGGCGCTGTCGCCCACGTCGCTCGACCCGGGCACGTAGCTCAGGCTGTCGTGAACGAACGAGCTGACCGCGTCGAGCAGCACCTGCCCGTGCAGACCGCCGAACAGGTCGCGGGCGACCCGGAACAGCTTGTCGGATTCCGCGTACCTGCTCGGGCGGAGGTAGAGGATGTGGTCGAGCGGGCTCGCCGGCTCGACCGGTCGCTGCCCGGCGACGACCGCGTGGTAGTGGATCTCGAACGAGCCGGCGTAACCGGTGAACCGGTGCAACCGCGAACCGTGCTTGTCGGTCAGCTCCACCGGAGTGACCGAACCGGAGTGCGTGCGGATCGACAGCGTCTCGGTCAGGATCGGGGTTCCCGCCGCGACGGCGATGGACAAAATGACATCGCTGGTGCCGCCGAGCCGGAATTCGAGGTGGGCCGAAACAGTGCGATGCATTGGTCCATCCTCACACGCCGCTGAGCGGCATCCGTTCCCCGTGGACAGTGATCGGCGACGAATTTCGGCTCTCCCGAATTCTGGTAGTTTTGTCGCATACGCCTTCGTAGCTCAGGGGATAGAGCGTCGGTTTCCGGTACCGTAGGTCGCAGGTTCGAATCCTGTCGAGGGCACACTTTTTCACACGAGCGGCAGCGGTCGAAGTGGGCGCAGCACCACGACCGTTTGTGTCGTTCGGGCGGCAGTCGTTTCCCTCATCGGACAAAAACGGTCACAGTGCGCACCACAACGCGACCGTTTGTGTCGTATGCGGGCGCCGAACCCGGCGTCGGGTGTCATAGTTTCGTCCACGCGTCCGTCAGCACTCCACGCAGGATCTGCTCCATCTCGTCGAACACGGCTGGGCCGACGGTCAGCGGTGGCGCGAGCTGGATCACCGGGTCTCCCCGGTCGTCCGCACGACAGTAGAGCCCGTTCTCGAACAGCCCGTTGGAGATGACTCCCTTGAGCAGGTACGCGGACTCCGGACCGCTGAGCGTCTCTTTCGTCGCCTTGTTCCGCACGAGTTCGATTCCGAAGAAGTAACCGTCGCCGCGCACGTCTCCGACGATCGGCAGGTCGAGGAGCTTCTCGAGTGTCGACCTGAAGGTGTCGGTGTTGGCACGCACGTTGCCGCAGAGGTCCTCCTCTTCGAAGATGTCGAGATTCTCCAGCGCGACAGCCGACGACACCGGATGCCCGCCGAAGGTGTAACCGTGTGGGAAATACGCCTCCCCCGTGCTGAACGGTTCATAGATCCGGTCTGAGACGATCGTCGCCCCGATCGGTGAATAGCCGCTCGTCATCCCCTTGGCGCAGGTGATCATGTCCGGCTGGTAACCGTAGTGCTCGCACGCGAACATGGTGCCGATCCGGCCGAATGCACAGATCACCTCGTCGCTCACGAGCAGGACGTCGTATTGGTCGCAGATCTCGCGAACGCGGGTGAAGTAACCGGGAGGCGGCGGGAAGCATCCACCCGAGTTCTGCACCGGTTCGAGGAACACAGCGGCCACGGTGTCAGCGCCTTCGAAGAGGATCTGCTCCTCGATGCGGTTCGCGGCCCAGAGACCGAAGGCTTCGAGGTCGTCTCCGTGTTCAGGCGCACGGTAGAAGTTGGTGTTCGGCACCCGGAACCCGCCGGGGGTGACCGGTTCGAACATCTCTTTCATCGCGGGAATGCCGGTGATCGCCAGCGCCCCCTGCGGCGTGCCGTGGTACGCGACCGCCCGTGAAATGACCTTGTGCTTGCCGGGCTTGCCGTTGAGTTTCCAGAACTGCTTGGCGAGCTTGAACGCGGTCTCGACGGCCTCACCTCCACTGGTGGAGAAGAACACCCGGTTGAGGTCGCCAGGCGCATAGCCGGCGAGCCGGTCGGCGAGTTCGATCGCAGCTGGGTGGGCGAATGACCATAACGGGAAGAAGGCGAGCTGCTCGGCCTGCTTCGCCGCCACCTGGGCGAGCCGTTTGCGCCCATGCCCGGCATTCACGACGAACAGGCCGCTCAATCCGTCGATGTAACGCTTGCCACGGTCGTCGAAGATGTGGTGACCTTCACCGCGGGTGATGATCGGGATGCCGGGCTCGCGGTCCATCCGGGACTGGTCGGTGAAGTGCATCCACAGGTGGTCGTGAGCCTTGCGCCTGAGGTCGGCGGCATCGTCGGTCATCTCGGTACTCCCTCTGGTGGGTCGCTGCGGATTACGCTGAGGCTACTCCCACCCCGTGCTCGTGGAAAGGAACCGCGAATGCCCCGTCATCTGCAGAATTTCATCGGCGGCAGGCCAACGGATGCCTCCGGAGACGACCGACTCGACATCCGTGATCCGTCGACCGGTGAGGTGTACGCGACGAGCGCCGTGTCGACCGCGCGTGACGTCGGACTCGCGTATGACGCCGCAGCGGAGGCGTTCGAGAGCTGGGGCGAGACCACGCCGTCGGAACGGCAGAGGGCGCTGCTGCGGATCGCCGATGCGCTCACCGAGCGGGCGAACGAGTTCGCCGCCGTGGAATCGCTGGACACCGGCAAGCCCCTCGGCACCCTCGTCGAGGACGAGATCCTGCTCTCCGCGGATCAGATCCGGTTTTTCGCCGGGGCCGCTCGCACCCTGAACGGTCTCAGCGCCGGCGAATACCTCGCCGATCACACGTCGTACGTGCGGCGCGAACCGATCGGCGTGATCGGGCAGGTCACACCCTGGAACTATCCGCTCAACATGGCGGTATGGAAGTTCGCGCCTGCGCTCGCCGCTGGGAACACGATCGTGCTCAAACCGTCGGACACGACCCCGGCGTCGACGTTGATGCTGGCCGAACTGGCTGCCGAGTTCCTGCCGGCAGGCGTTTTCAATGTGGTCACCGGTGATCGCACGACCGGGGCCGCAATGATCGAGCATCCGACACCGGCGATGGTGTCGATCACCGGTTCTGTGCGCGCAGGCATGGAGGTGGCGAGGGCGGCATCCGCCGATCTGAAACGCGTCCACCTCGAACTCGGCGGCAAGGCCCCTGTTCTCGTCTACGACGACGCGGACCTCGAGAAGGCCGCGCGCGGCATCGTGGCTGCAGGGTATTTCAACGCCGGGCAGGATTGCACGGCAGCGACGCGAGTGCTCGTGCAGGCGTCCGTTCACGACGCGTTCGTTGCGGCGCTGACCGCTGCCGCCCGCGAGGATGCCACGACGGGGGCGCCAGACGAGGACGTGTTCTTCGGCGCGGTGAACAACGCCGCGCAGCTCGGCCGGGTCACCGGATTCTTCGACCGGCTGCCACACCATGCCATCGTCGAACTCGGTGGGCACCGCATCGACCGCCCCGGATACTTTTTCGAGGCATCGATCGTTTCCGGGCTTCGGCAGCAGGACGAGGTGATCCAGGAGGAGATCTTCGGACCGGTCATCACCGTGCAGTCGTTCGTCGACGAGGCCGAGGCCCTCCGGCTCGCGAACGGCGTGCGCTACGGACTGGCGTCCTCGGTGTGGACCACCGACCACGGACGGGCGATGCGCGCAGCGAAGACGCTGAATTTCGGCTGCGTGTGGATCAATACGCACATCCCGATCGTCGCCGAGATGCCCCACGGCGGGTTCGGGCATTCCGGTTACGGCAAGGACCTGTCGTTGTACGGGTTCGAGGACTACACCCGCATCAAGCACGTCATGCACTACACGGGGAGCTGAGACCCCCCGCGATCTCCTGCGAAACGTGCGCAGCGGCGTCCTGCGTCGACTCGGCAGAAGGAGATCAGCGCGAGGCACGGACGATTCGCTGGTTCTGGTCCTTATCTCGTTCCTGTTTCCTTATCTCGCGCTGTGCGATCTCCTGCGAATCCCTACGGAGCGGTCACGAAGTCGATGAGTTCCTCGACCCGGCCGAGGAACGCGGGTTCGAGGTCGGAGTAGGTGCGCACCCGCCCCAGGATCGCCTGCCAGGCCCTGGCGATGTCTGCCTGCGTCTCGTTCGGAAGGCCGAGAGCAGCGCAGATGCCTTTCTTCCACTCGATCGAGCGCGGGATCTCGGGCCACACCGTCAGCCCGACCCGCGCCGGCTTCACCGACTGCCAGACGTCGACGTACGGATGCCCCACAACGAGAACGTTCCCTCCGTGGTTGCCGCGCATCACGGCATCCGCGATCCTCGACTCCTTCGACCCGGGAACGAGATGGTCGACGAGCACGCCCACCCGCCGTGTGCGCGTCGGCGCGAAGTCGGCGATGATCGCGCCGAGGTCGTCGATACCACCGAGGTATTCGACGACCACACCCTCCACCCGAAGGTCGTCACCCCAGACCTTCTCGACCAGTTCGGCGTCGTGGCGACCTTCGACATAAATCCGCGAGGGGAGCGCAACGCGTGCCCTGGAATCGGCGACGGCGAACGACCCTGATGCGGTGCGCGCCGGCGCGCCCGCCTTTTTGCGTGGTGCGACGAGGACGATCGGAGTGCCCTCGAGCAGAAAGCCGGGTCCGAGCGGAAAAACCCGACGCTTGCCGTGCCGGTCTTCGAGTTGGACCGTCTTGCCCTCGATCCCGGTGACGGCCCCGCACCAACCCGTTGCCGTTTCTTCGACGACAAGGTCGGCACGAGCTTCATGCTCCACCGGGGGCGGGGTCTTACTCTTGCGCCAGTCCGTGGCGAGAACATCACGTCCGTACGGGTCATAACTCACCCGGGCAACGGTAGTCGCCCTCCCCCGAAGGCGACGGATGCCACGCGCGCGCCTCACACGCAAGGTCCAACCGACTCTCTGGACGCATTCAGGCAGGCAACCCTAGACTCGGGGCGTACCTCCACCGGCGAACAGAAGGCGGGCAGATGCGGGCACGCTCAGTCTGGGCAGTCGCGGCCGTGTGCGCCGCCGTGGTTCTGGGGACACCGACCGCCGCGCTGGCCACCGATCCGGTGCAGCTCGGGTCCGAGCGAGTGCTCGATGACGCCGGAGTGCTCTCCGGGTCGCAAGTCTCCGAGATCGAGTCGGCGATCGATGAACTCCGCTCAGATGCCGGCGCGGATCTGTGGGTGGTCTTCGTCGACGAATTCACCAATCCGACCGAGGCGGATGCCTGGGCGAACGGCACCGCGGAGACGAACGGGCTCGGTCCGTCGCAGTACCTCCTCGCCGTGGCCACAGATCAGCGTGCCTATTACCTGTCGGGCGCCACAGACGGCCCGGTGTCAGACGAGCAGCTCGGCGAGATCGAGCAGCGGCTGGTTCAGCCCCGGCTGACCGATGACGATTGGGCGGGAGCCGCCGTCGCCGCGGCATCCGGTCTCAACAATGCCGTCAACGGGCGAGACGTCGCGTCGTCCGGGAGCAGTGGGGGCGGTGCGAACACGGTGATCTGGATCGTGATCGCCGTCGCTGTGATCGCCGGGATCGTTATCGTCGTCGGTGCCATGCGCCGCCGCACAAAGAAGCCCGCCATCGATCCGCGAGCGGGGGAACCGGCAGCGCTGGCCGCCGTTTCGACAGAAGACCTCGCCCGCAAGGCCGGCAGCGCCCTCGTCGACACGGACGACGCCGTGAAGACGAGTGAGGAAGAAATCGGATTCGCCGTGGCGCAATACGGCGAGGAGACCGTGGCTGCGTTCCGAACGGCTCTCACCACGGCGAAGGACAACCTCTCGCAGGCGTTCACGATCCGCCAGCAGCTCACCGACGTGGAACCGGACACGGAACAGCAGGTGCGCAGCTGGAACGCCGAGATCATCAGGCTCTGCGTCGACGCGAACGCCGCTCTCGACGCCGAAGCCGACGCGTTCGACGACCTGCGCAAGCTCGAGCAGAATGCTCCGGCAGCGGTCGCTGCGCTCCGCGCCGAACAACAGCAGCTGCTCACCCGGTCGACCGCGGCAGAGCAGACGCTGACCTCGCTCTCCGCTCGCTACGCACCTGTCGCTGTGAGCACAGTCGCCGACAACACCGAACAGTCGGCCGATCGCGTCGCTTTCGCCGACCAGACGCTCGGTTCTGCGGAAGCCGACATCGCCTCGGGCGACCTGCCCGGTGCCGCGGTGAGCATCCGAGCGGCGGAGGAGGCTCTCGACCAGGCCGGACTGCTGCTCGACGCCATCGACAAGCTCGGCACGGATCTCGACGCCGCAGACCGGTCCATCGCTGATGTTCTGGCGGATCTGAAAAATGATCTGCAGCTCGCGCGTTCCCAACCCGATCCCGACGGTTCCCTCGTCAATGTGATCTCCGCGACCGGGTCGGTCATCACCGAGGTCGAGCAGAGGCGCACCGCAGGAGGTCACTCCCCCCGCGAGCTCCTGTCACGGCTGGAAGCCGCCAACACGTCGATCGACGGCATCCTCCAGCAGGTGCGCGACGACCAGGCCCGGCTGCAGCGTGCGCAGTCCCAGCTCGGTCAGGCGCTCTCCGCCGCAGGAGCCCAGGTCTCAGCCGCTGAGGACTACATCACGACGCGGCGCGGTGCCGTGGGGGCGGATGCCAGAACCCGGCTCGCCGAAGCAGGACGCAACCTCGTGCAGGCGCAGCAGCTCGCGGCATCCGACCCGGTTTCGGCGCTCGCAAGCGCCCAGATCGCCGACCAACTCGCCCGCGGGGCGATCGACGCTGCTCAGTCCGACGTGTCGGGCTTCGGCATGCAGGGCGGATTCCCCGGCGGAAACCAACAGTCAGGCAACGGCATGATGGGCGCCATTCTCGGCGGGATCATCATCAACTCGGTGCTTGGAGGCGGACGCTCGAGTGGCGGATTCGGCGGGTTCGGCGGGTTCGGCGGGTTCGGCGGGTTCGGCGGCGGAGGAGGCGGCGGCGGGTTCGGCGGCGGACGATCCAGCGGTCGCAGCGCAGGAAGTTTCGGCGGAAGCGGCACTCGCTCCCGCCGGGGAGGCGGCCGGTTCTGACGGCCGCCGAAATACACACAACGATCGAGAGGAAGACCATGACCAAGCAATCGATCTTCGGGCGAATCGCCCAGCTGGCGAAGGCGAACATCAACGCGCTCATCGACCAGGCGGAGGACCCCCAGCTGATGCTGGATCAGATGGTCCGCGACTACACCAACAGCATCGCCGACGCCGAGAGTGCCATCGCCGAGACCATCGGCAACCTGCGTCTCCTCGAAGAAGACCATTCCGAAGATGTGCGTGCAGCGAGCGACTGGGGCAACAAGGCTCTCGCCGCGAGCCGAAAGGCCGACGAGTACCGCACCTCGGGCAACGCAGCAGACGCTGACAAGTTCGACAACCTCGCCAAGATCGCCCTGCAACGCCAGATCGCGTCCGAGAACGAGGCCCGCGCCTCTGAGCCGCAGATCGCTTCGCAGACGCAGGTGGTCGAGCAGCTCAAGAACGGCCTCAACGGCATGAAGGGCAAGCTCGAGCAGCTGAAGAGCAAGCGCAGCGAGCTCCTCGCGCGTGCGAAGACCGCCGAGGCCCAGCGCAAGGTGGCCGATGCCGTCAAGAGCATCGACTTCCTCGACCCGACGAGCGAGGTCTCCCGGTTCGAAGACAAGATCCGTCGCGAAGAGGCGAAGGTTCGCGGTCAGCAGGAACTGACCGCGTCGAGCCTCGACGCCCAGTTCGAGTCGCTCGAGGACATCGGCGAACTCACCGAGGTCGAAGCGCGACTCGCAGCGATGAAGTCCGGCGGTGCCCCCGCCGTCTCCGGCTCGCAGCCCCAGGCTGCCGTCGAGGCAACGCAGGGCGCTCCGTACACGCCGAACCAGCAGTAACACTCCCGGGTCCGCCTGCACTCGTCGGCGGACCCGAGAGCGGGCCCGGCGACACCAGGGCGTCGGGCGGATGCCGTCAGGCGCTCTCGAGCACCGTCTCGGTCTGGTCGGCGAGTGCGTCGAGCAGCACCCGCAGCTGACCGGACGGCGCGAGGAGTGCCTCCGGGTGCCACTGCACCCCGGTGATCGGCAACGTCTCGTGTTCGATCGCCTCGATGTGACCGTCGTGAGCCCAGCCGACAGCTTGCAGACCCGTGCCGAGCTGGTCGACGACCTGGTGGTGTGCGCTCTGCACGACGATGTGGTCGCGACCGTATCTGGCTCCGAGACCGCTGCCGGCGAGCAGGCGCACCGGGTGCTCGACGAGCGCGTACTCGACCGGCAGATCGATGTTCCTGTGGCCGGCCGCGTCGACGTGCTGCAGGAGGGTGCCGCCGAGCGCCACATTGATCACCTGGTGGCCGCGGCAGATTCCGAGTACGGGGATCCCCCGGGCGGCGGCGACCCTCACCAGCTGGATCTGGGCGGCATCCGCCACCTCGAAATGGTAGCCCTCGCCCTCGTAGCCCCGCTCACCGTCGTAAAACTGTGGATCGATGTCTTCGCCGCCCATGATGACGACCGCGTCGGCGTCATCGGCGGCATGCAGGAGACCGTCGACGCCGAGGTCGGCGGCGGACAGCTGGCTGACATCCCACCCGGAGTCCCTGGCGTCAGCCGCAGCGCGGTCGATCATGGTGCGCACGTAGGCGTCGTACGCCGGCGAGTGCTCGCGCTGCGCGGTCACTTCGACCATGACGAGACGGCGGCCACTCGGAGGGCGTGTCATCCGGTCCTCCTGTCGTGTTCTGGCCAGACGTATCCCCCATTCTGCCCTGCCCGGCCGATTTCCTGCCATCCGTGAACGCAACAGGCCGCAACAGTCGCCCGCAACGCGGCAACCGATACGCCTGTCGGACGCGGCGTGAGCCATACGTCGCGCGGTACTCGGAAAAGCCCGATACTGGGGGGATGGCGACATTCGTAGTTGTGCCCGCTTGGCAGGGTTCCGGTTCATCGCGGGCGATGCGCCTCATCGACGGGGCGAATGCCATCCGTGGCGACCTCCCGTCCAGCGCGACCGTGCTCGTCGACGTCCCTGCCGAAGCCGGCGAATCGCTCGACACCGGTGTGCTCAGGCTGTCGTCGCTCACGATCATCCGCGAGCGACAGGAGGCCGCCCTGCGGTCCGCCGGCGGTCCGGTGATCACCGTTGGCGGCGGATGCTCCGTCGAACTCGCCGCCGTCGACCACGTGCTCTCCGCCGACGAAAACACGTGCGTGCTCTGGTTCGACGCCCACCCTGACCTCAACACCGCAGACGGTTCGCCGTCCGGAGCGTTCGACGGCATGGTGCTCAGGGCACTCCTCGGCGACGGCGTACCCAACCTCACGCCCCGCACGCCGCTCGCGCCCGGTCGGCTCATCCTCGCTGGCGCTCGCGACATCGACCCCGCCGAGCAGGAATTTCTCGACGGATCCGCCGTGCGGATGCTGCCGGTTGAGGACCTGACACCCGAGCGGGTGGTCGAGGCGATCGCGTCGTCCGGAGCATCCCGCGTCTACATCCACGTCGATCTCGACGTGCTCGACCCAGCCGACATCGCCGGGACCGACTGGGCCGAGCCGTTCGGACTCCCCGCTGTCTCACTCGTCGAGCTGATCGCCGCGGTGAAAGCCCGATTCGACGTCGTCGGCAGCGGGATCACCGGCTTCGCTCCGGCGAGCGCCGACCACGCCGTCGACGACCTCGGTACCATCCTGAGAATCCTCGGCGCGCTCGCACGCTGACCCTGCCACCTCCCGGGTCCTGCCGCTAATCTCGGACCATGACCGACACCGAGTATGACCTCATCGTCCTGGGCGCTGGACCGGTCGGCGAGAACGTGGCCGATTACGCCACCAAAGCCGGCCTCTCCTGCGTGATCGTGGAGAGTGAACTCGTCGGCGGTGACTGCTCCTTCTGGGCGTGCGTCCCGTCGAAGGCGCTGCTCCGCCCTCCGGCCGCTGTCGACGCCGCCCGCCGGGTCCGCGGCGCGAAGGAGGCCGTGACCGGACCGGTCGACGTCGGGGCCGTGCTCGGCCGCCGCGACTACTGGGTGAACGACTGGGACGACTCAGGATCCCTGCCCTGGCTCGAGGAGAGCGGCATTGCGCTGGTCAGGGGCCATGGCCGGCTGACCGGGATCCGGACGGTCGATGTGACCACGCCGAACGACGGGATCGTCACCCTCACCGCGAGGCACGCCGTCGCCATCGCCACTGGCTCTGCCGCGCTCATCCCCGACATTCCCGGGCTTCGGGATGCCGTCCCCTGGACGAGCAGGGAGGCGACGGCGGTGAAAACCGTCCCAGACTCGATCGCGATCATCGGCGGAGGGGTCGTCGCCGCCGAAATGGCGACGCTGTACGCGGCACTCGGCTCGACGGTCACCGTGATCGCCCGCAGCGGCTTGCTCGCCGGGCTCGAAGACATCGCTGTCGCAGCGGTGTCGAAGAGTCTCGAGGCGGCAGGCGCAAGGCTGCTCCAGGACGTCCCGGTCGCTGTCGAACGATCGGGCGACGGCGTCTCGATCACCCTCGACTCCGGAACATCGGTGACAGCGGCCGAGGTTCTCGTCGCGACCGGACGCACACCACGGACGACAGACATCGGCCTCGAAACCGTTGGACTCACACCGGGCGCGTGGCTCGACGTCGACGATTCGCTCCTGGTCACCGGCGTCGACGGAGGCTGGCTCTACGGAGTCGGTGATGTCAACCACCGGGTGCTCCTCACCCACCAGGGCAAGTACCAGGGGCGCGCGGCGGGGACCGTCATCGGGGCACGAGCTGCCGGCGACGATTCCGAGCCGGCAGCGTGGAGCGACCGGGCGGCATCCGCTGACCACGAACGCGTTCCGAGCGTCATCTTCACCGACCCGCAGGTCGCCTCGATCGGTCTCACCGCTGCGGCCGCGACGAAGGCGGGATACCGCACTCGGGTCGTCGACTACGACTTCGCCGGAGTGTCAGGCGCCGGACTGCACTCGGATGACTACGAGGGTGCTGCACGGGCGGTCGTCGACGAAGACCGCGGCGTGCTTCTCGGGGTCACTTTCGTCGGCCAGGATGTCGGTGAGCTGCTCCACGCGGCGACCATCGCGGTCGTCGGCGAGGTTCCGCTCAGCCGGCTCTGGCACGCGGTCCCCTCGTTCCCGACGATGAGCGAAATCTGGCTGCGGTTGCTTGAGACGTACCGGAACGAGCGATGAAGCGGATGCTCGTCGACTCCCCCGTGAGTCGGCTCGGGTACCTCTACGCCCACCTGATCGGACTGGTGTGGGGATCGATCTGGTCGACCGGGCAGGTGCAGCGGCGCAACGGTCTCTGGGTGTTCACCGGCATGCCGTCCTGGACGTTCGGCCGGGGTGGCTCCTGCGTCGGCGGGTGCTACCTGACCCGCTCCAACGTGTCGGAGGACATTCTCGAACACGAGGCAATCCACAAACGCCAGTGGCAGCGGTACGGGATGCTGTTCCCCGTTCTGTACTTTTTCGCCGGGCGGAACCCCCTGCACAACCGCTTCGAGATCGAGGCCGGACTGGAGAAGGGCGGATATCTCCGGCCGGCTCGACGACGGCGGACGGCGCGGGAATAGTCCGGAGCAGCGCGGTGTATTCATGAGTATGGAATTAGGCGTATACAGCTTCGGCGACATCCCCACCGACCCGGCGACGGGCGCACTGGTCTCCCCTGGCCAGCAACTGCGAGAGACGATCGAACGCATCACACTCGCAGACGAGGCCGGACTGGACTGGTTCGGAATCGGCGAACACCACCGACCCGAGTACTCGATCAGTTCGCCGGCGACCGTATTGGCGGCAGCGGCGACGGTGACGAAGAACATCCGGCTGTCGAGTGCCGTCACCGTGCTCTCGACCGAGGATCCGGTGCGCGTGTTCCAGCAGTTCGCCACGATCGATCAACTCACCGGGGGCCGCGCCGAGATCGCAGCCGGCCGCGGGTCGTTCATCGAATCGTTCCCGCTGTTCGGCGCGAACCTGGCCGACTACGACGACCTCTATGAAGAGAAGCTCGGGTTGCTGCTCGAACTCAACGAGAACGAGCGGGTCACCTGGCGCGGCAGATTCCGTCCGGCACTCGACGACGCGCTGATCCTGCCCCGACCGTACGGCGACAAGCTCGACATCTGGATCGCGACCGGCGGAAACCCGGAGTCATCGATGCGCGCCGGGTATCTCGGCCTGCCGATCAACTATGCGGTCATCGGTGGCTACCCCGAACAGTTCGCCCCACTTGCCGGGCTCTACCGTGAGGCCGGCGTGAAGGCCGGGCACGATGCATCCGCCCTGAAGGTCGCTGTCTCCGGCCCGGGATTCGTGGCACCGACGAGCCAGGAGGCGAAGGACACCTTCTACCCGTACTGGAAGACGTCGATGACGAAGATCGCAGCCGAGCGCGGCTTCACCGCTCCGAGCCGGCTCGGCTACGACAGCCAGACCGCACGCAGGGGTGCCATTTTCACCGGAAGCCCCAACGAGGTCGCCGACAAGATCATCGCGCTCCACGGGCATCTCGCGTACGACCGGCACGCTCTGCAAATGGACTGGTCCGGCCTGCCTCACGCCTTGGTGATGCGCTCGATCGAACTGCTCGCCACCGATGTGATGCCGCAGGTTCGCGCCGCAATCGGCTGACCGGATGCAAGCCCCTGACGGGTCGCCGACTCAGTCGAGGTCGTCGGGGTCGCGGCCCGTCCGCTCTCCGGACTCGAGGGTGGCGATCGCGGCGAGATCGGCACCGTCGAGCTCGAAACCGAAGACATCGATGTTTTCAACGATGCGTGACGGCGTCGCCGACTTGGGAATCACGACGTTTCCGAGCTGGAGGTGCCAGCGGATCACGACCTGCGCGACACTGACGTCATGCTTGTCGGCGAGAAGGTCGAGCGTGGGGTTGCCGAGGATTCCCCCGCGGGCGAGTGGCGACCACGCCTCAGTGAGGATGCCGTGCCGGTCGTGGAAGGCGCGCGCCTCCAGCTGAGGCAGCCACGGGTGCAACTCGATCTGATTCACAGCGGGCACGACGCCGGTCTCGGCGACGAGACGTTCCAGATGGTGGGGGTGAAAATTGCTCACACCGATCGAGGCGACCCGACCATCGGCCTGCAGCCGCTCGAGCGCCTTCCAGGTCTCGACGTAGCGGTCCTGGGCCGGTGCCGGCCAGTGAATGAGGTAGAGGTCGAGCACGTCGAGCCCCAACAGCGCCATGCTGGTGTCGAAAGCGCGCAGGGTCGAATCGAAGCCATGGTCGGAGTTCCACACCTTCGTGGTGACGAACAGCTGGTCGCGTTCGACCTGCGATCGTCGGATGCCCTCCCCCACTGCCTTCTCGTTGGCGTACAGGGCGGCCGTATCGAGATGGCGGTACCCGGCGTCGATGGCCGTGGTGACGACATCCGCGGCGATGCGATCCGAGACCTTGTACACACCGAGACCGAGCTGCGGAATGGTGTGGCCGTCGTTCAGAGTTCGGGTCGGGATGTCGGATGCCATGGCTCCATTATCGCGACAGCCTCGACGAGTTCTCCACCGAACACTCGAACATACTTTCTAATTTTGGTTATCTGCGGTAAAATCGAGGCATGGCGAAGATGTCAGATCAGGTCAGGGAGATCGCACAGAGCGTGTGCGATCGACTGGCTCTGTTCGAGGCGAGGATCGAGCAGACTGCCCCGGAACCGTGGGCTTCGGTCAGCAGCGAGCCGGGTGGCGTGGCAGGTTCCGTCGATCCCGGCCCCTCCATCTCGCGGCCGCTCTCCACGGTTATCGACGAAGCATCAGACCACGAACTGCAAGACCTCCTGCGAGACGCCGCGCGAGCCCGCTCCGAGTTCGACGCCATCATCGCGGCTGGCGCCGGAGTGGTCGCCAAGCGTTCGGAGCGCGCGCTCGGTTATGCCGGCCTTGCCCAGTCGACTGGCGACCGGACAGCCGTCGACATGGTGCAGCGCCTCACGGGGTCGACGCGCACTGAGGCGTTCAGACAGGTGAAGCTCGGCGGCGCGATGGGCGAGGCGGATGCTGCGACGATCGCCGCAGCCGGCATCGCGCCATCCCCGACCGACGCGCCTCCTGTGATCGACGCTGACGGTGTCGGCGGCACCACTCCAGATCCCGGGTCTGGCCGCCCTGTGCCCCCGTGGTATGAGCCAGTCACCCGGGCCGCACGCGACGGCGTGATCCGCACCGAAGCGGTAACGGTCATCATGCGCGGGCTCGGCGAGCCGAACGAGCGACTCGATACCGAGTCACTTCGCCAAGCGGCTGAGGAGATCGTCTCCTCAGCTGTCGGCGTCCATGCCGACGAGCTGGGTCGCCGGGCCAGGCAGCTCCGTGATGCGATCGATCCAGACGGAGTCACCATTCGCTGGGATCAGCGCTATCAGAATCGAACCTGGCGGTTCGGGCGCAACGAACACGGCGCCAGAACCGCATGGGTGCAATTCGACGAAGAATCAGCAGCCTGGGCCGACGCGATCGTCGGCGCGGCGATGCGTCCCCGCCGCGGTGGTCCCCGCTTCGTCGACCCGGCCGATGCCGAACGGGCCGACAAGCTCAGGCTCGACCCGCGCAGCAACGACCAGCTCGTCTTCGACCTCATGATGGATCTGCTCAAGGCCGGGTCAGAGGCAGACCCGACCCTCGCATTCGGTTCGCGCCAGCCAGGGGTTCGCGTGATCGTGACGCAGAAGAATCACGCTCCCGCCGTCTCGACCGGCTCGGTCGGATATCTCGAAGACACCGGCGAGGCCGTCCCCCTGAGCTTTATCGGTCGTCAGAAGTGCGTCAGCGGAACGACCGTCATCACCGTCGACGGCGCAGGAACTCCCCTCGACGTCGGCCGCGAGCAACGGCTGTTCACCCCGAAACAGCGCATCGCTCTCGCACTGCGCGATGGGGGCTGCCGCATGCTCGACTGTGATCGGCCACCGTCCTACACCGAGGCGCATCACATCAATGAATGGTGCGCAGAAGACGGCACGACCGATCTCGCCGACGGAATCCTCCTCTGCCGGTACTGTCACATGCTCCTTCACAACAACGGCTGGAAGATCGTCCGGGTCGACACCGACTACTTCGCCATCCCGCCGCCGGGGATCGACCCGTTCGAGCGGCCCATACCGCTCCCGTCGAAATCACCGCAGGGGCTCCAGCGCGACTTGGAGCGAGCTGGCGCCGAACGGTGGGCACACTCCGAGTGACAGCAGAGACGATCAGCGGGTTGCTCACGAGGACCCACTTTTCGCACCAGGAAGAGCAAAGCTGCTGAGGTCAGCGCACAGCACCGAGTCGATATGCGGGAGGGGTCTGGACGACGTCGGCAGCGACGCCAAGCCCTGTTGTGAGGTAATCGTGCGACTCGGCAACGCCCCGGTAGTGTCCCCCCAGCCAGACGTGCACCTCTTCCGGGTGCTCGCAGAGCATCTCGCCGGCCCACGCCCGAACAGCTCGGGACGCCGCTTCTCCGGGAGCGCAGCCACGACCCGTCCCGGGAGCACCAGAACGACGCGACCGAGGAAGCCAGGTAACCGTCATTCGCGGAGGAGCGCTGAGAACGCCGACCGCATCCTCATCGGCGACCTCGACGAACACGCGCCCGGTTGCGCACAACGGAAGAGTTGTGAGTACTGCTTCGAGCTCCGGGAGCGCTGATTCGTCACCGGCGATGAGGAACTGGACGCGATGCTTGTGGTTCGCTTCGTTCGCTGTGTGACCGGAATGGTCGGCGCGGGTCTGTACGGTCATGTCCCTTCCAGTATAGGCAAGCCTTACCTGAATAGGCCACACCGATCGGCCGCTGCCCAGCCCGCTCACAGCCGAGTCGAGCAGACGACCACACCGCCTCAGGACTCTTCGGGATCGACGAGATACCTGCTGGTCACGGCGATGCGATTGAATGCATTGATCGAGACGATGACCCACGACAGGGTGGCGAACTCGACCTCGTCGAAGACGTCACGGGCTGCCTCATACACGTCATCGGGCACGTGACCATCGGCGACGAGCGTGATCGCTTCGGTCAGTGCGAGCGCCGCCCGCTCCCGCTCCGAATACAGTCCCGCTTCACGCCAGGCCGAGAGGACCGTCAACCGCTCGGCCGTCTCACCCAGGGCCATCGCCTTCCGGGTGTGAACCCGCAGACAATACGCACACGCGTTGATCTGCGACGCCCGCATCTGCACGAGCTCTGACAGCAGCGGCTCGATACCCGCGTCCCGCGCCAGCTGGCCGACCTCGGCCGACAGCGCTGCGAGCTTCGCGTACGCGGTCGGCCGAGTCTTCGAAAGGTGCACGCGGGCGGCAGTCGTCATGGAACCATTCTGTGGCATCTGCCCTCGAACGGCGTCACGTTTCTCGAGCGGCGATCGCCGGCGTCCGGTGCTGCCACCGGATTCGGCGCTCGAGCTGGCTCCCCAGCGACAGCAACGTCGACTCACCGCCCGGCCGGCCGATCAGCTGGATTCCCATCGGGAGCCCGTCTGCGGTCTCCGAAACGGGCAGCGTGATCGCCGGAAGCCCGGCGACGTTCACCAGCGACGTGAACGGCGAATACTGGCACTGCTGCACGAAGTTCCGGTCAGCGTCTTCGGTGTCGAACCAGCCGATCGGCCGAGGCGTCTGGGCCAACGTCGGCGTGATCACCGCATCGAACGCCGAGAACTGGGCGATGACGCTGCGCTCGAATGCCGACAGGGTGGCGAGCGTTTCGGCGACTTCCCGCGCCCCGAGCTCGCGACCGGAACGCACCAGGTGCCTCGTCACCGGCTCCAGAAGCTCCAACCGGTCGTCGTCGACCGGAATCGTCGCCGCAGAGATGCGCCAGAGCCGTCGGAATGCGTCGAGGTACACCCCATCGTGTTCGAGGGCGAGGTCGTCGATGCCATGACCCATCGCAGCCAGATGAGCGAGGGCGATACTGACCGCAGCGGATGCCTCAGGAGCGACCTCGATATCGATCGACTCCTCGAAGGGCGAATTGGCGAGCACCCCGATGGAGTACCTGCCTTCTCCGCGAACAGCGGCACCGAGCAGGTCTCCGTCGTTCTCATCCGGAGCCCGAAGAGCGAAGTGATGGTCGATCTGTCCGTTACGGCGTCCGATCATCGCGTCCAGGAGCAGAGCGGCATCCGTCACTGAGCGCGCCAGCGGGCCCTTGACCGCAAGTCCGCCGAGCGAGTCGATACCCGAGCCAGCCGGAACCAGACCGCGTGACGGCTTGATCCCGACGAGACCGCAGGCTGCTGCCGGAATGCGGATCGACCCGCCGCCGTCACTCCCGGGAGCAAACGGAAGGAGCCGGGCGGCCACCGCCGCGGCGGCTCCCCCGCTCGAACCTCCCGCGCCGAGTGCCGTGTCCCAGGGGTTCCTGGCGGGAGGAGCCACCAGCGACTCGGTGTAGCCATGCATGCCGAACTCGGGGGTGTTGGTCTTGCCGAGGCTGACCGCCCCGGCACCGTCGAGCACCTCGACGATCTCGTCCGACCGGGGCGAGATCGTACCGGCGAACGCCCGCGAGCCGAAGCCGGTGGCGACCCCGCGCCTCATCGTCAGGTCTTTGTCTCCGAGCGGAAGGCCCCAGAGTGCGCTCGTCCGCGGCACAGTGCGCTCCAGGTCCTCGGCGCGCCGAAGGGCGGCATCCCTCGTCACCGTGACAAATGCGCCGAGCTCGGGGTTCAGAGCGTCGATGCGGTCGAGATAGTGACGGGTCAGCTCCTGCGGCGAGACTTCGCCCCGCTGGAGCGCCAGCCACTGGTCGAGGGCGCTGAGTTCATGCAATTCGGTCACACCCCGAGCCTAAGCCCGGGAAAATTCGGGCGCAGGCCTTGACATGCCGCCCGCCACGGTGTTGGTTAGTTACTGAACTAATGAACCACGTAAGCTCATCGACCGGAGGTGCCGTGATCGACGAAGGCAAACCCATCTTTCTGCAGATTGCCGAACAGATCGAGAACGACATCATCGCGGGCTCGATCGCGGAGGAGAGCCAGGTGCCGTCGACCAACGAATTCGCCGCGTTCCACCGCATCAATCCGGCAACCGCAGGCAAGGGGGTGAACCGCCTTGTCGACGACGGAATTCTCTACAAGAAGAGAGGCATCGGCATGTTCGTCGCCGCAGGCGCCCGCGCCAGGCTCATCGACGCCCGCAAGACCCGATTTCGGGACGAATTCATCCGTCCCCTGATCGCGGAAGCGGCAAAACTCGGAATCGATCCCGACCAGCTCACAGAAATGATCTCAACGGAAGGCGTTTCAGCATGACCTCCCCCTCGACACATCCCTCGGACCCGGTCATCAGCGTTCGGGGACTCACCAAGCGTTTCGGCAAGGTCACTGCGGTGAACCAGGCCAGCTTCGACATCGAACGCCACTCGATCACCGGGCTGCTCGGCAGAAACGGGGCGGGCAAGACCACCATCATGCAGGTGCTCACCGGCCAGGATTTTGCCACATCCGGAGATGTGCGGGTCTTCGGCGAACGCCCGGCCGAAAACGCACGCGTGCTTCGGCAGATGTCGTTCATCAAGGAGAGCCAGCGCTACCCGGACGATTTCCAGCCGAAGCACGTGTTTGCCAGCGCCCCGTGGTTCTTCGAAAACTGGGACGCCGATTTCGCGAGCAGGCTGATCGACGAGTTCCGGCTCCCCGTCGCCCGCCGGATCAAGAAGCTGTCTCGTGGTCAGCTCTCCGCCGTCGGCGTGATCGTCGGCCTGGCCTCGCGCGCTCCGCTCACCTTCTTCGACGGGCCCTACCTCGGGCTGGACGCCGTCGCACGCCAGCTGTTCTACGACCGACTTCTCGAGGACTACGCCCAGCACCCCCGAACCGTTGTGCTCTCCACACACCTGATCGACGAAGTGTCCCAGCTGCTCGAGCATGTTCTCGTCATCGACCAGGGGTCGATCATCATCGACGAACCCGCCGAATCCCTGCGGGGGTCCGCCACAACAGTCGTCGGGATGACAGGCGCTGTCGAGGCTTTCGTCGGCGGCCGCGAGATCCTCCACCGCGACGGCATCGGCGGGCTGCTCTCCGTCACCATCGGCGCGCTGACCGCGGAGGAGCGACGAACGGCTGCACAGGCCGGCCTCGAGCTCTCCCCCGTTTCGCTTCAACAGCTCATCGTTCGCCGGACCAACGTCCCCGAGAAGGAATTCGAGAACCAGTCATGACCACCGTGTCTCCCCGAACATCCGCTTCGCCGACGCAGGCGCCCGCTCCCGCGCCCGCGAACCGGATCTGGAACGCCGCGCGCCTCAACTTCGTCAACAAGTGGACCGTCTGCTGGATCCCGCTGATGATCCTGTTCTTCATCTGGCTGGTGAATCTGGCCATCTGGTGGATCATCAGCGCCAGTGTCACCGGATCGGACCGTCAGGATGCCCTCGACGGCACGCAGTGGAGCGGAGCATCGCTGTACATCTTCGTGTACACGCTCGTCATCGCCGTCCAGGCCATGAACGCCACCTTCGCCTACGCACTCGGTCTCAGCCTGAGCAGGCGCGAGTTCTACCTCGGCACGTCCATCGCGCTCGGTCTGCTCTCCCTCTGCTACGGCGCCGCCCTCACCGGCCTGTCGTACCTGGAGCAGTGGACGAATGGGTGGGGCGTCGGCGGCCACATGTTCACCTCGTTCTACTTCGGCACAGGGCCCGTGTGGGAACGGCTCTTCGTCTTCACCGCTGCTCTGCTGTTTTTCTCGTTCATCGGCGTTCTCAGCGGCACGGTGTTCATGCGCTGGAGGACGAACGGGCTGCTCCTCACCACTGCCCTGAGCATCGTGCTGGTCGTCGGAGCGCTCGCCCTTGTCACGCTGACGCAGAGCTGGCCCCGGGTGGGCGAGTGGTTCGTCACCTCCGGCCCTGCCGGTGTGGTGGCCTGGACGCTGATCCCCACCGTCCTCGCCGCCGTGGCCGGATACGGCATCCTCAGCAGAGCCACCTCGCGGGGCTGAGCTCCACGCTCAGGGCACACTCCACGAGAAGAGCCGGAGATCCCGATCAGTCTTCGAGTTCGGCGGCCAGTTCGGTGAGGAGACGGCCGAAGACGTGCGCCGACTGGGCGATCGACTTGCGTCCGGTGAGCGGTCCGGCCCAGTGGGCGGTCTGGGCGACGTTGATCAGTTCGTGCTCGACCCGCGCACCGGCCGGTGACGGGAGAACCCGGTACTCTCCGCGATACCACCAGCCACCCTGCACGATGAGGAGGCGCTCGGCGTCATCAGCAGTGAATGCCGTCACCTCCGGGTCAGGAGGGCTCAGTCTCTGTTTGATGGCGGCATAGACAGCCGCCGGATCGGCATGGATCTCCCCGGCGTATGCACGAAGCACGGTGCTCTTGGCCGGGCGGTCGTGTGGTGCTGATGTCGGCATGCGGCCACGTTATCGCAGCCTCGCGGCATCCGTTACTTCAGTGACTTCTGCAGGAGCACGGTTCCGAGCCAGCGTTCGAACTTGAAGCCGACGCGGCCCATTCGGCCGATCTCGGTGAACCCGAAGGACTCGTGGAGCGCTATGGATGCCTCGGCGCCCTTGTCGCTGATCACCGCGAGGATTTCCTTGAGCCCGGCCGCCCTGGACCGCTCGATCAGTTCGGCGAGGAGCACCCGGCCGAGCCCTTTTCCGGTGGATGCCGGACCGAGGTAGATCGAATTCTCGACGGTGAAACGGTACGCCCGTTTCTCTTTCCAGGGGGAGACAAGCGCGTAGCCGAGGATGACCTTGTTCGGCGACTCGGCGACGATGAACGGCATCCCGAGCTTCTGGAGGTGCGCGAACTTCGATTTCCACTTCGCCAGCGACATCTTGTCTTCGTCGAACGTCACAACGCTGTTCGCCACGTAGTAGTTGTAGATCTCACGGATGTGGGGGAGGTCGGCCAGCTCAGCATCTCGAATGGTGAAGAGGAAAGGAGCCTCCGGCTCCGGTTTTTTCCGCAGGTGGGACGGCAGTTGTCTGCGGGGCTGATATTCCTCTTCAAGCACGGTTCAAGCGTAGACGACGGCGCGCTGAGACGGAGTTACCAGAGCCCGCCTGATCCGAGGTTCCAGTCGATCGGGGCAGCACCCTGCTCCTGCAGGCGTTCGTTCGTGCGCGAGAACGGCCGCGAACCGAAGAAGCCCCGGCTGGCCGACAGCGGACTCGGGTGAGCACTGGCGACGATGGGGGTGTCGCCGAGCAGCGGCTCGAGTGTCTGCGCATCCTTTCCCCAGAGGATCGCGACCAACGGGCGCCTGCGCGCAACGAGGGTTCGAACGGCAAGGTCGGTCACGGCCTCCCAGCCGATCCGCCGATGAGAGCCGGCCTCGCCCGCTCGCACGGTGAGCACCCGGTTGAGGAGCATCACCCCGTTCTCCGCCCACCCGGTCAGGTCGCCGGAATCCGGCGTGTCAACGCCGAGATCGTCTGCGAGTTCGCGGTAGATGTTGCCGAGACTCCGCGGCAGTGGCCTGACCCGGGAATCGACAGCGAAGGAGAGTCCGATGGGATGACCCGGGGTCGGGTACGGGTCCTGTCCGACCACGAGCACGGCGACATCGGAGAGCGGAGCAGCGAAGGCACGGAGGATGTTCTGCGAGGCAGGGAGAACCGTCGTTCCGGCTGCGGTTTCCGCGTCGAGCGTGCGGGCGATCTCGTCGAGCTGCGACTGCGCCGGTTCGAGGGCCGCAGCCCACCCTGGATCGATCTGCCCGGACCTCGCCAGCCGCGGCAGGTCGAAATCGATGGTCATGAACCGGCGAGCGACGAGACGCGGACCCCGGCTTCCGTCGGGAGAACCTGCCACACGTTGCCGGTTCCGACAACCCGAAGCGCACCTTCACCGACGACGAACCCGGTGTTCTCGTCGATCGCAATGCCTCCGGCGACCAGCCCGGCTTCCGTCGCGGCGATCAGTCGTGACAGGGTGCCCTCCTGCACGGCATGAACGTCGACCGAGATATCGATGAGCCCGATGCCGTTCTCCACCCTCACCTCGTCGAGATCTTCCGAGCCGCTCTCCGGGCTCACTTCGACGCCGCCGATCCGCCAGCCACCGATCACGGCGTGCTCCGAGGCGATCGCTGACCCGGCGCTGAAACCGAGGTACGGGACTCCGGCTGCGACCTGGCGGCGGATCTCGCCGAAAACAGGCTGCAGCACCTCGAGGTAGGCGGGTGTCAGCCCACCGCCGATCAGGATGCCGTGGACGTCGGCGAGCGCCGCAGCGACCGCCCGGTCGCCGAGACCGAGCGCGGTGACCACTGCGTCGAAGTCGCCCGCGGGAGTCGCCGCCGCGATCAGGGCATCCGCGTGTTCCGCTCCGTCGCCGTCGCGAACGACGATCACGGCGATCCGTGGCCGCCCTTCGGCACCGGTCGCCGTCGCACGTTCGGCTGCTTCAGCCAGGAAAGGGGCGTAGACCGCCCCGTCGTTCGTCGCGGACCAACCGCCGCCGACCAGGTGCACACTCATGGTTCGAGCCTACGGGGCGATCACCGGCGGGTGCGCTGACCAGGGGAAGGTGATCCACTTGTCGGTATCGCGCCAGACGTAGTCGGGTACGAGAACCGTGCGGGGTTTCGAGTAGAGAGTAAGCGTCTTGACCGTCGCCCCATGCTCCGTGAGCAACTCGAGCACCATGGCGAGGGTTCGTCCGGAATCCGAGACGTCGTCGACGAGCAGCACATTCTTGCCGGTCAGGGCCGGAGCGTCGAGCAGCGGCGGATGCAGCACGGGCTCGGGCAGACGCTCATCGATGTCGGTGTAGAACTCGACGTTGATACTGCCGCAGTTCTTCGTCCCGAGCGCGTAAGCGATCGCACCGGCGAGGAGCAGCCCGCCGCGGGCGACGGCCACGACGATGTCGACGCTGAAACCAGAGTCGACGACGACCGTCGCCAGCTCACGGGATGCCGAGCCGAATTCATCCCAGCCGAGAACCTCACGCTCGGGCGGGAAGGCTGCCGGCAGGGTGCTCGAGTCGGGGTTCGTCATGGAATCACGCTACAGCGATTCTCGGGTGCAGCCGTGCAGCCGTGCAGTCGAGTGGCGCGGGCGGATGAGCCCGGCCACAATGAGATCGTGGCCGGTCGGCCGCCCAGCATCCGCCCCTGAAGGACCCGCCATTCTCCAGCCCATCTCCGCCGGAATCGTCGCGGCCATCACCGGATTCGCTTCCTCGTTCGCACTCGTCATCGCGGGCCTCCAGGCCGTCGGTGCCACCGATGACCAGGCCTCGTCCGGGCTTCTCGCGCTCTGCCTCGTCGTCGGCATCCTGTGTATCGTGCTGACCTGGCTGCTCCGCATCCCGATCTCATTCGCGTGGTCGACGCCGGGGGCAGCACTCCTGCTCGCCGCCGGATCCGGTGGGGCAAGCTTCGCCTCAGCCGTCGGCGCCTTTCTCGTCTGCGCGCTCCTTCTCGTTGTGTGCGGGCTCTGGCCGCCGCTCGCGAACGCCATCACCCGCATCCCGAAACCGATCGCGTCTGCCATGCTTGCCGGCATCCTGTTCCCGATCTGTCTTGCACCGGTCCAGGCCTCCGTCGAGCTGCCGTTGCTCGGGTTGCCGATCGTGCTGACCTGGTTGCTGCTCTACCGGTTCGCCCCACGCTGGGCCGTGCCAGGAGCCATGACAGTGGCGGCGATCGCCATCGCCGTCACCGCCGGCACCGAGTGGCTCTCGGCAACCACCGTGGCGCCACAGCTGGTCTTCGTCGCACCTGCCTTCGACCCCGCCGTGATCCTCGGCCTCGGCGTTCCACTCTTCGTCGTGACCATGGCGGGGCAGAACGTGCCTGGGGTCGTCGTCATGTCGACCTTCGGCTACACCGTGCCCACCAGGGCCGCCCTGGTCGGATCGGGAGCGGCATCGGGAGTCGGTGCGCTTTTCGGCGGCCATGTCGTCAACCTCGCTGCGATCACGGCAGCCCTCATGGCCAGCCCTGAGTCCCATCCAGACAGGGAGAAACGCTGGATCGCCTCGTTCACCGCCGGGATCGCGTACCTGATTCTCGGGCTCGGCGCCGGTGTAGCGACAGCGCTGGTCGGTGCGGCGCCGCCGATCATCATCACGGCCGTCGCCGGGTTGGCCGTGCTCGGAGCGCTCGTGGCCTCTCTGACCGGTGCTCTCGAAAACACCGAGTCCCGGCTGGCAGCCATCGCAACGTTCCTCGTCGTGGCGTCAGGCATCGTGGTGATCGGGGTCGGCAGCGCGTTCTGGGGCCTTCTCGTCGGAGCCGTCGTGCTCCTCGTGACACGGCGTAAGGTGTCGGCGTGACCACCATCGATGAACTCTACGAATTCCGTCGCTTCTCCGCCTCAGGCAGCGAGGTCGACGATCACACGCGGGGCTGGCTGCAGGCCGACGCCCAGGGCTTCCACGCGAAGTCGTACACCGAGGAGTCGCTCAGCCGCGTCTCTGCCGGGCTCGTCACCGACGCACAGACGCTCACCGGCGCATACGCTCGCAGCCGCCAGGACTCATCACTGGGGGCTGAGTACCCGGTGGCGACGTTCGCCTCGTTCGCCAAGTCGCTCACCGTCGGCGGCGGCAGGATGCTCCCCGCCCACCTCATCTCAGCGGTGACCGTGCGACCCACCCATCGTCGGCGGGGTCTGCTGCGCCGGATGATGACGGACAACCTGGCGACAGCGGCAGCCGACGGGTTCGCGGTCGCCGCGCTCACGGCATCCGAGGCATCCATCTACCGTCGGTTCGGATTCGGCCCAGCCGTCTGGCATCACGCTGTCTCGCTCAAGACAGACGCGGGCTTCCGCCTGCTCACGGTGCCCACCGGGAGTGCCGACTGGGCGCACGCGAAGGACCTCGCGGAGATCGGGCCCAGGATCTTCGAACGGTTCCACACCGCTCAGCCCGGCTCGGTGGACCGTCACGTCGGCATCTGGCAGCACATCACCGGACTCGCCGACAACGACGGACAAGAAGACCGAAGCATCCGGGCTGCTCTGCACTACGACGAAGCCGGAGAGGTCGACGGCTACGTGTCGTACCGCTTCAGCGGCTGGGAGACCGAGAAACGCGCCGTCAAGGTCGTGGACTTCGTTGCCGCCGATGACAACGCCGCGCTCGGACTGTGGCAGTACCTGGCGTCGATCGACCTCGTCGACACCGTCACCTGGAACATGGGTCGCAGCGACGAGCCGCTCGCCTGGGCACTCGACGATCCGCGCCGGCTCACCGTCACCGGCGTTGACGACTGGTTGTGGCTGCGCATCCTCGACGTTCCGCAGGCCCTCGAGGCCCGACCGTATTCCGCAGACGGCGAACTCGTGCTGCGTGTCACCGATGAGCTGGGGCATGCTTCCGGTGTCTTCCGGCTGGCGGTCACGGATGGCGTCGCCCAGGTCACGACGGACGACCGCGCCCGGCCGAACCTCGAGCTCGACGCCTGGGTGCTCGGTTCGCTGTACCTCGGAGGGGCTGACCCGGTGTCTGTGGCGGCGGGCGGGCAACTGGTCGAGCGCACCCCTGGTGCTGTCGCAGCCCTTCGCACCCTTCTGGCGGCCGACCGGCCGGTGTACGGCATCACCCCGTTCTGATCCCGAGCCGTGCTCGCTGAACCCTGCTGGAGCGGCTGCAAATTCAGGAGATTCTGCCGACACGCCGTGCTGAGACCACTCCCACACGGCGTGTCGCATCCGTTCTCCTGAATTTGGAGCAATTTCCTGAATTTGGAGCAATTTGCTGCGGGGAACGGATGCTCCAGGGGCGGGCTAGAGCAGCGTGCGCAGGTGGTGTGCGTCCCGTTCGTACGCGACAGCTTCCGCGCGCAGGTGCGGTTTGAACAACTGATCGGCCATCTTCACCGAGAACTCGGCCAGGTCGAGCAGCCGGGTCACAGCCACGCGGATCACGTCGTCCCACGTCGCGTCCGACCCGTACGCCTCGAGGATGAGCTCGACCCTCCTGCGCATCTGATCCTGCCCAGGAGCCCCGACGGGAGTGTCAGCGGTCAGCGGGCAGGCGCGGGTGGCGAAGTAGGCGATGTCCCAGAGGCGAGGCCCCGGCGAGCACATGTCGAAATCGATCGCCCCGGTGATTGCGCCCTCGTCATTGAAGGCGAGATTGTGCGGGGAGAAATCGTTGTGGCAGATCACCTCGGACGGGACCTTCGTCGTCGACTGCCAGACGGCATCGTCGACGCTGAAGCCGATGGAGGCGTCGTGCAGTTGCCGGAGCTTCGTCGCCCCATCGACAAGTACCGAATCGTCCCAGACGAACGAAGGCAGCGGGTACAACGGAACGGTGCCCTCGATGTAGCTGAGAATCTCGACACCGTCGACGATGTCGAGAGGGGTCGGTGCCCAGGTCACGCCGTTCCTCGCCAGATAGCGCAGGTACCGGTGGACGGTCGGCGACCACGGCCCCGCACCCCGATGAACGGTGTCACCGACCCGGCGCACCGCATTCATGTTGCCGCCGGGGAGCGAGCCGTCCACGGTCAGCCCTGCTTCATCGTCAACGGGCCCCGAATCACCTTGTGCGGCGCGGCCTGCGCAACCGGCTTCACCGTGATCGAGTCGATGTTCACGTGGGCGGGGAGCTCGACGGCGTGCACGATGGCCTCGGCGATGTCGTCGGCGCTCAGCGGATCGGGGACGTTGTCGTAGACGGCATCCGCCCTGGACTGGTCTCCCCCGAACCGCACGAGTGAGAACTCGTCGGTGCGCACCATGCCAGGCGCCACTTCGATCACCCGGATGGGTTCGCCTGCTAGCTCGAGCCGCAGGACCTGCAGCAGGGCCCTCTGGGCGAACTTCGCCGCGTTGTATCCGCCGCCACCCTCGTACGCCACCGAACCGGCGATCGACGTGATGCCGACGATCGACGCGGCGTCCGCCTGCCGCAGGATCGGGAGCAGCGCAGAGATCACCCTCTTCGTTCCGAGCACATTGATGTCGTACATCCGCGCCCAGTCGTCGGTGTCGCTCGACTCGACCGAGTCCATACCGAACGCACCGCCGGCATTGCTGACGAGTGCAGTCGCCCCACCGGATGCCGCGACCTCGTCACGCAGACGGTCGACGTCTGCCTGCACGGTGAGATCGGCGACGACAACGGATGCCCCGGTATCGGCGGCGAGCGCCTCCAGCCGGTCAGCACGTCGGGCGACGCCAACGACATCCCATCCGCGAGAACGGAACAGCCGCACGGTGGCGGCCCCGATCCCTGAACTGGCTCCGGTCACGACCACGCGTTGTGCACTCATGAGACCAGCCTAGGCGGGCCGCGTTACGCCATATTTCCGGCCCCATTGAGTTGGCGGCGCATCGTGCATAGCGTGAGGGCAACGATCTTCGACGTAACCTTCCACCCGACCCGAAACGAGGGGCTATCATGGCCGATTCCGACGCCAACTGGCAGTTCGAAACCAAGCAGATCCACTCCGGCGCAGCGCCCGATCCAACGACGAAGGCCCGCGCGACGCCGATCTACCAGACCACGAGCTACGTGTTCGACAGCGCAGAGCACGCGAAGAACCTCTTCGCCCTCGCCGAGTTCGGCAACATCTACACGCGCATCCAGAATCCGACGCAGGCCGTCGTCGAGGAGCGCGTCGCTGCGCTCGAAGGGGGCACAGGCGCCCTCCTGCTCGCCTCAGGGCAGGCCGCATCCACCGCAGCGGTCCTCAACATCGCGCAGGCAGGCGATCACATCGTCTCGTCGTCGTCGATCTACGGCGGAACCTACAACCTGTTCAAGTACACCCTCGCCAAGCTCGGCATCGAGACGACCTTCGTCGAGGATCAGGACGACTCAGACGAGTGGCACCGGGCGATCCGCCCGAACACGAAAGCGTTCTTCGCCGAGACCATCGGCAACCCGCGCATCAACATCCTCGACATCGGACTGGTGTCGAGCATCGCGCATGAGGCCGGCATCCCCCTTATCGTCGACAACACGATCGCGACGCCGTATCTCATCCGCCCGTTCGACCACGGCGCAGACATCATCGTGCACTCCGCCACCAAATTCCTCGGCGGACACGGCACCGTCATCGGCGGCGTCATCGTCGATGGCGGCACCTTCGAATGGTCGAAGAACGTCGAGAAGTTCCCCGGCCTCACCGAACCGGACCCCTCGTACCACGGCGCGAGCTACACCACCGCCGTCGGAGACGGGCTCGCCTACATCATCAAGGCCCGGGTGCAGCTGCTCCGCGACCTCGGTGCCGCGATCGCCCCGGCGAGTGCATGGCAGCTCATCCAGGGCATCGAAACGCTGTCCCTCCGCATCGAGCGTCACGTGCAGAACGCGCAGGAGATCGCCGAGTGGCTCGACAACCACCCCGACATCGCCAGCGTCAACTACTCAGGCCTCCCGTCGAGCCCCTGGTACGCGGCCGCCAACAAGTACGCACCGAAGGGTGTCGGCGCCGTACTCAGCTTCGAACTCAAGGGCGGCGTCGACGCCGGGCGGGAACTCGTCAACACGCTGAGCCTGTTCTCGCACCTCGCGAACATCGGAGACGTGCGCTCACTCGTCATCCACCCGGCATCGACGACCCACTCACAGCTCACCCCCGAGCAGCAGCTCACGACGGGCGTCACCCCCGGCCTGGTGCGCCTCTCGGTCGGGCTGGAGAACGTCGCCGACCTCAAGGCGGACCTCGAGCAGGGACTCGCGGCCGCTCGCGCCGTGGTCGTCGCTGCCCGGGGGTAGCCCCAGGAAACACGTTCGGCACCATCCTGTGGCGGCCCCTGTGGCCGCCACAGGAATGTTCACAGGTCACGGGTTACGCTCGGGCAATGAGCAGGTTCACCGACAGCTGGCGTTCGCACCTGCTCACCACCCTGTCCGGGTCGAGCGACGGTCGCCCGCAGTGGGTCGACCGCATCGAAGAGGGAACCGACGAGGGATTCTTCGGCCCGGACTCGGCCGCATGGGCTGTTCACGGTGGACTCGCCACGATGGTCGCCGGCATCCGGGCTCTGCTCCTCCAGACGTTGCACCCCGGGGCGATGGCCGGAGTCCACGACTGGTCGAGGTACCGGGAGGATCCGCTCGGTCGTCTCTCGGGCACCATCCAATGGCTCATCACCGTGACCTTCGCCGACAGGGCGACCGCCGCACGCGAGTCTGCCCGGGTCGGCCGTTTCCATGAGCGCGTGACCGGCACATACACCGACAATGACGGCCGCGTCCACGACTACGCCGCGGGCGACCCCGACCTCCTGCACTGGGTCCACATCGTCTTCACCGACTCGTTCCTCGCCTCCCATCTGCTCTGGGAGGCGCCGATTCCTGGCGGTCCGGATGCCTACGTGCGTGAGTGGGCCCAGGCCGGCCGACTGGTCGGAGTGCCGGATCCTCCTCTCTCCCACCGTGATCTCCTCGACGGGCTCGCCGCCTATCGGAATGCCGGCGTCCTGCAATACGACGAACGGGTCGCCGAAGCGGTGCGCTTCATCCGCAACCCGCCGCTGCGACGTTCCATGATGCCCGCGTACCGGATCATGTTTGCCGGGGCTGTTGCATCCATTCCACGGGAGTACCGGGCGTTGCTCGGGCTGCGTCGATCCCCTCTCCCTGTCGTCGCCGCGACCGGGCTGGTGCTGCGCGCGGTGCGCGGCATCCTCGGTGGATCCTCGACGTCTGAGCAGGCCGCCAGACGCCGGATCGAGCGACTGCCTGCTGACCGTTCTGACACGGGTTCCCCCGCAGACGACCGGGCACGCCGACCGAAGGACAACTGACCCGGACGACGGATGCCACCCTGCGGCCCCCGCACCCATCCACCGCCGAACCACCCGCTTCCCTGTAACACAGGCACGACGGGCACCGTCAGCAGACAGAATGGATGCATGGACTGGCAGACACCCGAGGACACGGTCCCGTCGAGCTTCATCACCGAAGACCTCGCGCGGCACCTCCTCGGCAAGCCGCCAGCAACAGGAGCCTGGCGTGACGGTGATCCGGCAGGATCGCGGACCTTCGCCGAGCTCGGTTCGTTCGACTTCGAGAGCGGCGGCCACCTGCCTCACCTGCGCCTGGCCTATGAAACCCACGGCACCCTGAACGCCGAACGCGACAATGCCGTGCTCATTCCGCACGCCCTCACCGGCGACAGTCATGTTCGGGGCGAGGCCGGGAACGGCCACGCGACCGCCGGCTGGTGGGGTGCGATGGTCGGCCCGGGTCTCGCCATCGACACGGACGAGTGGTTCGTCGTCACACCCAACATGCTCGGCGGCTGCCAGGGCTCGACGGGGCCGGCGTCGTTCGCCCCTGACGGGGTCGAGTGGGGCGCCCGGTTCCCGTACACGACCATCAGGGACCAGGTCACCGCGCAGGCCCTCCTCGCCGACACCCTCGGGATCGACTGCTGGGCCGCGGTCGTCGGCGGTTCCGTCGGCGGGATGCACGCTCTCGAGTGGGCGGTCACGTTTCCTGAGCGTGTCGCCCGGCTTGCCGTGCTCGCCGCTCCCCCGCACACGACAGCAGACCAGATCGCCCTCAATTCGGTGCAGATCGAAGCGATCCGTATGGATCCCCAGTTCGCCGGCGGCTCGTACTATGACGCCCAGGACGGCGACGGCCCGCACCGGGGGCTCGCTCTCGCCCGGCGGATGGCCCTGCTCAATTACCGCAGCCCGTCAGAACTCAACACCCGGTTCGGCCGCACCTGGCAGTCAGCGATCAGCCCCCAGGGCGACGGGGGCCGTTTCGCGGTCGAGTCATACATCGACTTCCACGGCAACAAATTCACCAGGCGGTTCGACGCGAACAGTTACATCACCCTCGTCGAGGCGATGAACTCACACGACATCGGACGCGACAGGGGCGGAATCGACGCCGCGCTCGCCCGCGTGACCGCGACGACACTCGTGCTCGGCATCGACTCCGACCGGTTGTTCCCCCTCGAGGGACAGGAGACGATCGCCCGTGGCATCCGTTCGAACATCGACGGATCAGTGCCTGCTGTCATCACCTCCGACTACGGGCACGACGGGTTCCTCATCGAGTCCGAGGCGGTCAGCGCCCATCTGGGCCGGCTTCTCGAGTCCGCCGACCGGCGGGCCGCTTCCGTCTCCTGACCCGGTCGTCGTTCTAGACTGCTGCACATGACCGGCCGTGACAACGATGCGCGAGCCATCAGGGGGGTGCCATCGTGACCCCCTCACGGCTGAGCCCGGAGGAACGGGACCGGTTCTCGTGGCAGCTTGCGCGCCTGCTCTACCGGACCACCCGCCTGTTCGGTCTGACCGGAACCGCAGTCGCCGCCATCTGCGTGTCGATGCCGGACGCCATGACGCTGCCGAACACCCTTGTCTGCCTGGCCCTGCTCTCCGCCCTCGCCACGACGCAGCTCTTGATGACCCACCGCCCGAATCCGCTCTGGATGATCTTCTCTTTCTCGATCGGGCTCTGTGTCATCGCCGCCGTGTACATGCCCGCGAACGGGCAGCTGAACGTCGCGACCGGCAGCGCGATCGCGGCGGTCGGCGCCTGGGGCATCGGATCGATGGCAACCGTTCTCGTCTCCTCCTGGGGTCAGCTGATCTGCCTCGTCCTGGCTTTCGCTGCGACGGTGGCGTACCTCCTGGTCCTGTCCATCGGCAACAACCCGCGAACCAGTGCACTTCTCGTGTTCGTGCTCTGCGGCTGGGCGATCTCGATCCTGTTCGGAACCTGGCTCCGGTCCAGCTTCCCCCGCGTGATGCGCCGCATCTCGAGTATCGGCCGCGCCCACAACGTCGAGCGGCGCGCGAGTGAGACCGAGGCGCAACGGCACCGTGACGCGCGGCTGCTGCACGACACCGTCCTCGCCACCCTCACACTGCTGGCGCACTCCGGCGTCGGGGTTCCGGATGCCGCTCTCCGCTCGCAGGCGGAATCAGACGGTCTCCTGCTCAAACGACTGCGTCTCGGCGAGACGCCGCAGCCTCGGTCCTCGGGCGAGTACACCCTCACCAACACGGCCGAACTCGCCCTCGGCGGCACGCTCGAAGCGCTGCGGGGGCGGTTCAACTCGATGGGACTCGACATCGACTGGCATGGCTCGGGTCAGATCGGGCTGCCAGGAGCCAAACTCGAGGCGTTCATTCTCGCCCTCTCCGAGTGCCTGGAGAACGTGCGCAGACACTCGGGGGTGACGGACGCCCACGTCACGCTGAGCGACGACGGATCGATCGTCCGCGGGGTGGTGACGGATGCCGGGAGCGGCTTCGATCCGGCCACCGTTCCGCACGGAAAGCTCGGGTTCGCCGACTCCGTCGTTGCTCGTGTCCGTGACGCGGGTGGGAGCGTCCGCGTGTTCAGCGCACCGAGTGCAGGCACCACCGTCGTTCTGGAGATGCCGAAATGACCGACACACGCGACAGGTCAGACCGGCCGGACCGGACGGCATCCGCCCGCGCCACGTTGGGCACCAGCCAGCTCGGTGCGTCGCTGACGATCGCCGGCGGGGTGGTGCTCTTCAACGGGCTGTGGCGATACAGCCTGCACGTGACCGAATATCCGCAACCGATGCTCGCCGCGAGCGCGTGGCTGCTGCTCGTCACCGCATCCATCATCACCGTGCTCACTGTCCGCGCGAACGGGTACAGGCTCGGTGACCTTCCATTCACGCTTCTTCTGCTCTGCCTGGGAATCGTGGTCGTCCTCGACCTCGCAGCCGTCTCTCGCGCGGGTGTCGACGGCCTGTATCCGACGGCGGCGATCGGCGTCGGTGGCGTCCTCCTCGCCGTCGTGACACTCCATTCGACCTGGGACGTGGCTCTCGCAGCCGGGCTGCTCGGTGTCGCCATCGCCGTCACATTCATCAGCAACCCCGACGTCGACACGCTGAACGCGGGGACCGAAGTACTCCTGACCAGCTTCGCGGTCATGCCTCCGCTCATCGCCTGCATCATCGTCAGTTCCTACCGGCGCATGGTGCTCATGGCCCTCGACCGTGTGCTCATCCAGTCGACGGTCATGGCCCCGGCGTTCGGGGTGAGCATGCTCGAATCTGAGGAACTGGCCAGCGTCGACCTCGAGGTCGAGCAGCTCTTCGACGACATCGCCTCCGGGCGCGAACCGCTCCCCCTCGAGCCGGACCGCGCCGAGCGGGCGGGCGAACTCTCGACGGTGCTGCGGCGGCATCTCATCGCCGGTCGCAACTACACCTGGCTGCACCACGCCATCGCCGAGTCCGATTTTCTGTCGGTATCGGTGGAGTTGCGCGACGACCAGGCCCTCGCCGCCCTGCTCGACCAGCGCCAGCGCGACGGCCTGCTCTCCGCACTCTGGCTGATGATGTACGGCGAGCAGCGCACGGCGCGCAACGCGATCGTCACCCTCGGTCCGTCGGTAGCGACGAGCGGTCCCGGCTCGCCCCGACTGCGGTTCCCGATCCAGATCGAGGCGCGCGGGATGCGGCGCGTCGACGTCGAACCGGCCACGTGGCAGCACTTGAGCCGCGCAGGGCGCTATGTTGATACCACGACGCCACGGGCGCTCATGGTCGTCATCGAGTGCACGGTCGACAGTCCGATCGATCGATAGACACGGGCGTGAAGAGGGGAAAACTACATGAGCAGCGCGGATAATCCGATTCGATTGGCCATCGTCGACGATCACAAAATGCTTCTCGGGGCGTTGACCGAATGGATCAGAGGCGCAGCCACCGACATCACCATGGTCGCGGCCCTCCCGACCTGGCCTGAGCTTCTCACCCACTCCGAGTTCCCCGTCGACGTCGTCCTCCTCGACCTCGACCTCAAAGACAACATCCCGGTGTCGCTCAAGCTGTCGATCCTCAAGACCACCGGTGTCAAGACCGTGCTGATGAGCACGTACTCAGACCCAGCGGTCGTGCGTGAGGCCCTCGCCTCCGGTGCCCTCGGTTACCTCGTGAAGACCGAAGACCCGACCATGATCGTCGAAGCCATCCGGTCTGCGTACGCCGGGGAGTCCTTCATCTCTCACGAACTCGACATCGCTCTCAACGCGACAACCACCGGGTCGCCGAAGCTCAGCGCGCAGGAGCGCCGGGTGATGGCGTTGTACGCGGCGGGCGAACCGGTCAAGAGCGTCGCATACGAGCTCGGCATCTCCGAGGAGACCGCGAAGAGTTACCTCAAGCGCATCCGCGAGAAATACCGTGCGTCGGGCTTCGACGTCGGAACGAAGGTTGCCCTCCGCAAGCGCGCCATTCTCGACGGCATCATCCTCGACTGATGCACCGCGGTCCGATTCCCGCACGCTGACCGCCTGCGGGTGGCAGGATGAGTCCATGCTCGTCTCTTTCTCCGTCGCCCCATCCGGTACCGGTCGCGCCGACGCCTCCGTTCACGACGCCGTCGCTGCCGCCGTGCGGATCGTCCGCGAGTCCGGCCTGCCCAACCACACCGATGCCATGTTCACCACGATCGAGGGGGACTGGGACGACGTGTTCGACGTGATCAAACGGGCGACGGATGCCGTTGGCCGTTACGGTTCGCGCGTTTCGCTCGTACTCAAGGCAGACATCCGGCCGGGCTACTCCGGTGAACTCACCGCCAAGGTCGACCGGCTCGAGGCCGCGCTCGACGAGGACTGACGCGCCGATCTGCCCGCACGCCAGACGTCGAACAACGCCCAGCCGAGCAGCACACACAGCCCGATGTTCCTCAGGGTGAGAACCGCGACCATGCCTGGCGCAGCAGACAACAACCATCCGTACAGATACGGGTAGAGAAGCTGGGTCAGGGCGGCCAATGCCAACGCGATTCCGGCCGGCCAGGCGAATGCCCTCCCCCGCCAGAGGATGCCGGCGATCACCGGTGCGATGAGCCAGGTCTGGAACTGCGGTGACCCGACCTTGTTGACGACGATGAGCACGAGCACGAGGGCGAGAGCCAGGGATGGGAACAGCCGGAGTTCGGATGCCCCGCGTTGCACCGCGAGGAGACCGACGCAGACCGTTCCCGCGACGGCGACGACAAGGAGCGGAGTCATAACGGCGATGGCCGCCTCGATTCCCGGTCCGGCGACCTGGAAAGTCAGGATCGACTGGTCGTAGTAGATCGCCGTACCAGGGACCCTGGCGGAGACCATCCACAGATACGCCGTCGACACCGGCGCTTCGATCTGCAATCCGCGACCGGTCTGCTCGGTCACGAAAGCGAACAGATGGCGCCAGCCGCCGAGCAGAACGACCACAGACGCGATGACCGCGCTCGTGGCCACGCCCGCCAGCAGGATGGAGAGCCGGGAGCGCGCCGAGACCAGAAGCGCGCCGACCAGGGCAGCGGGCCACACCTTCATCCAGGTGGCGACGGCGAGCACAACACCGGCGACGAACGGATGCCGCCCAACGAGCAGCACAGCGACGATCGCGATCGGCACGGTGATCGAGTCGATCCTGGCGAGGGCGATCGGGCCGAGAAGAGCGGTGAACGCCAGCCACCACCAGGCCGCCGCCTGCCGCCTGCGCGTCGGGCGGGAGCCGAGCAGCAGGGCGAATGCGGCGGAGTTGAACAGGGTGACGAGTGCGAGCCAGACCGGACCGTAGGCATCCGGGCCGAATCCCATCGCCGCGAGCATCGGGAGAATCGCGGCCACCGGGTACACCCAGCCGGTGGTGACGCCGACGACCGGTCCGCCGGAGAGCGCCCGCTCGATCCAGGGACGGTAGACGAGCGTGACGTCACCGAGGGGCAGCCCGACAGCCAGCTCGCCGATACCGGTTCCTGGAAGGCCGAGGCAAATCCAGGCCAGGGAAGCGTGAACGACGGCGAACGCCCCCCAGATACCGATTCCCCTGCCCACCGCCTCATCCTAGGCGGGCTCGACTGTCGGCAGCCTCAGTACCCGGAGAAGTAGTCGGTCTTCGCCCGACGACCGAGAGCCGGCCGAAGCTCGTCGACGAGGCCAGGAGGTCCGGAGATCAGCGCGGCCCGTTCGCGCAGATCGCCGACCGCACCGGCGAGCCGGGCGGCGGTGAGCCGACCGGGGCCGAGGTAGGCCCAGCCGGTGGGCAGAACGTCGGGAGGCTCAGGAGCCGTGAGGAAGACGGGCACACCGAGCAGTTCGAGCTCGGTGCGATACGCGATCTCCTCCGGGGCCGACACCGCATACACGAGCACGATGTCCCTGGCCTGGCCGCGTCGGTGCAGGTCCGCGATCTGGCTTACGAACGGTGTGATTCCGATCCCTGCGGCCACGAACAGCACGGGGACCGTCGGGTCGCTCGGCAGCGTGAAATCTCCCCACACGCCGGTGGCGCGGATGGTGTGACCGGGTTCCACCCGCGCCAGGGCCGCCTTGAAACTGCTGCCGGGGTCGTTCTCGCGGTAGGCGACGGCGACGGTCCGGTCTGCAGGGGCCGTCGCGATGCTGAACATCCGTCGATCGCCCCTGGCATCCGCACCACGGTGTGGCACCGTCAACTCCAGGTATTGCCCGGCGGCGAAGCGCAGTGCGCTCTCGGGGCGGAACCGCAGTTCGACGGCCGTCGGAGTGAGCCGCGTCCGCGATTCGAGCACCAGACGGATGCCGCGACGCTGTCCAGCAACGAACGCCAGCAGGTTCCCGGCAACGAGAGCGAGTTCCGGCGTCGAGAAGATCGGACCGATCTCATACGGAAGCGCGAAGAGAACGCCGACGAGAGCAGCTTCGATAACCTGCTGCCACCGGCGCGGAGGGAGAGTGAGCGGTTCGGTCAGCATGAAGGCGGCGAAGAAGATCACCGGGTACGACGTGAACGACGTGGTGATGGCTGCGGCCAGTGACATGTCGTTGTCGATCAGTCGCGGCACGATCGAACCGACACCGACGACGATGAAAGTGCCTGCGAGAAGGAATCGCCTGGTTCGGTAGAGAACGAGGACGGCAGCCGCGACGACGACGGGGAGGAGAGCGGTGCTGCCGATCCACCACCAGGAGACACCGATCCCGGTGATGCCGACGACGACGGCCCCGAACGCGGCCGGATTGACGATGTGCCTGCCGCGAACGGCCACGAGATACTTCGACAGCGTCGCAACGAGAGCGGCGACCGCCGTGCCAAGCAGATCGAGCGGCTCGATGCTGGGGCGGAAGATGAAGAAGAGCAGGAGACCGGTGATCACCCCGGACTCGGTGTGTGGCGTGGCGCCGAACAGCAGTGCGACGAGCCGGTTCGACCCCACGCTGACCCCGACAGCGACGACGAGGCCGGCGGCCAGTTCGAGCGGGCTGAAGAACAGGATGCCTGTCGCAGAGAGGATCAGGCTGACGATCGCCAGGAGAATGAGCCAGAGCGTCACCAGCCGGTACATCGTGACGCGGCCGATGGCGATGTCGAAGCGGCGTTTCATCGGAACAACTCCCCGGGGAATCCGGGCGATCGTTCGATCCGCCCGTCGCTGAAGATGCGAACGCCCTCCGCGCCGAACTCTGAGGCCAACGCCGCAGGCGCGGCGAAGAACAGGGCGGTCGCGACGCCGTCTGCGGTCGCCGTGTCGTCAGCGAGCGCCCAGGTGGCGACGACCTGATCGACGGGCTCTCCCGTGCGGCCGTCGATCACGTGGTGGAGCCCGTCACCCCACGTGCGCCGATTCGTCGCCGATGCGCACAGTGACCCCTCGGTGAGGGTGACGACGCCGACTGCCCTGGCCGGGTCGTACGGGTGTTCAAGGGCGACACGGATCGGAGCACCACGGTGGGCGATGTCACCAGAAGCGTCGACGGTGAAGGTCGTGTGGCCTGCGGTTGTGAGCAGGGCGGCCACGACGTCGACGAGGTACCCCTTCCCCGCCGCACCGATGTCGATCGTCACCGGGACCGTCGTCGTCAGCGTCGTCCCGTCGAGTACAGCGATGTCTGCCCAGGCGGGAGCGCCCCTGCGGGGTCCCCGCTCCGGGACCAGCGAGTACGAGGCGTCGTAACCCAGCCGCTCGAGCGCGTCGCCGACGAGGGGCGACACCGCGCCGGATGTCGCGCCACCGAGCCTGCTGTACAGGGCGAAGAGAGCAGGGGCATCCTCCCCCAGGTCCACGCTGCCAGCCGCGCGGGCGAACGCGGAGACCACGGAATCCTCCCGGAATCGAGACCAGGTCTGGTCGAAGACACCGATGCGTGCGTCGATGGCGGCGACGAGGTCTGCGCTGATCGGGGCAGCCGAGTCGATCTGCCAGCGGGTGCCGATCGCCTCGAAGCCGATGGCGGACCCGGCTGGCTCAGCTGGCATCGTTCCTGATCTGCTCGATTGCAGCGTTGAACCCGCCGCTGGTGAGCGACGATCCGGCGACCTTGGAGACGTTCAGCTCATCGATGTCCTGGCCGACGGCGATCTCGGTGATGCCGTCGATGAACTCGCCCTGGAACCGCTCGGCGTTGGGGCTTCCGCCTGAGCCGGTCACCTCGAGGTCGGTGACGGTGCCCTCGGTGAGGGTGAGGGTCACCGTGACGGATTCCTCGCCACCCGGCGACGAATAGTCGCCGGTCGCGGTGTACTCGCCATCCGTGTACTCCGTGTCCGTCGCCGGTGATTCTGCCGGCGTATCCGCCGACCCTGACGTGTCGTCGGCCGCTGAGCCGGACGCCGTGCACCCGGCCAGCCCCCCGATCACGGCGATGCCGGCCAGTGCGGTTGCGACGTTCTGCCTCGTTCGGGTCTGCATCTCATGTCCTTTTTCTCGGGGAGGTCTGCGGCGATCCGGCCTGGGACCGTGCGGCCACGCTAGCGCTCCACCCGGAACCGAATATTTGCGCCGCCTGTGAGCCCCCTGTGAAACGGTCAGGCCCGTGAACTGCCGAGCAGCCGCCTCACGGCATCCGGCACACGCTCAGCGATGTCCATGGCGACGATCGGTCCCCCACGGGAAGCGAGCGAAGCGGCAAGCCCGTGGATCACCGCGGCCGTTGCGGCCAGTCGCGCCGGTGCGCCTGGCTCCTGAACCTCAGTGGAGTGCGTGGCGAGGAGAGCACCCAGGATGCCGGCGAGAACGTCACCGGCGCCCGCCGTCGCGGTCCAGGGCGGAGCGAGAGACACCGACACCTGCGGGCCGTCCGGTTCTGCCACCCAGGTCGTGCCGCCCTTGAGGAGCACGGTCACGCCGAGAAGGTTCGCTGCTCTCGCCGCCCACCGGTCAGGGGCAGCAGCGATGTCTGCCGGAGCAACTTCTGTGCCCGCCGCCCCGAGCATCCGAGCCAGTTCCCGGTGATGGGGCGTGACGATCACTCCCGCCCGTGGGGCGCGGGCGACGGATTCGAGCGCACCGGCATCGGCCACGACCGGTAGACGGGACGCGAGGGCATCGGAGAAGAGCGTGTCGAGCAGTCCCAGGTCCTGTGAGTCCGTTCCCGATCCGATCAGCCACGCCTGCACCCGACCGGGTGCCGAGATCACCTCGGGCCTGCGGGCGAGAACCTGGTCGGTGGCGTCGCCGAGGTATCGGATCATGCCGAGACCGGTGCGTGCGGCGGCCTCCACCCCGAGAACCGCCGCACCGGGGTAGACGCTGGAACCGGTGACGACACCGAGGACACCCCTGCTGTACTTGTCGCTCACGGCGGTGGGAACGGCGATGAAGGCCGCAGCATCCTGCTCGCCCCACGGCATCCACGTGCTTCCGGAAATTTTCTCCATACCTTCACGATAGGTTGAAGAGGCACAGAAGGACGGTATTCATGAGCATCCTGCTCTCCGACCCGACGATCGCGGTCACAGACGACACGACGGGCGGCCGCGATACCGCCACCAGCAGCAGGACGGCGTACCCGTCCGGGAAGTATTGATCATGCCCGCACTTTTCGAGCCGCTGATCCTGCGGTCGCTCACCCTGCGCAACCGGCTGTGGATCGCCCCGATGTGCCAGTATTCCGTCGGAGCCATGGACGGCGTTCCCACCGACTGGCACCTCGTGCACCTCGGCCAGTTCGCCATCGGCGGGGCAGGACTCGTTGTCACCGAAGCGACGGCCGTGTCACCCGACGGCCGGATCTCCCCGCAGGACACGGGCATCTGGACCGACGAGCAGGCCGACGCCTGGGCCAGGACTGTACGGTTCATTCGTGCACAGGGGGCCGCCGCCGGCATCCAGCTCGGTCACGCCGGACGCAAGGCTTCGACGTTCGCGCCGTGGGGGACCGACCAACGCGGCAGCGTTCCTGTGGAGCAGGGTGGCTGGCCGACCGTCGGTCCGACTTCAGACCCGTTCGATGACTTCGAGGCCCCGACTGCTCTCGACGAGGCCGGGATCGACGCCGTCGTGACCGCATTCGGTGAGGCGGCCACCCGGGCGGTGTCTGCCGGATTCGATGTGGTGGAGATCCATGCGGCACACGGTTACCTGCTGCATCAGTTCCTGTCCCCGCTCGTGAACACGCGAACGGATGCCTACGGCGGATCTCTCGAAAACCGCGCCAGGCTTCTCCTCCGCGTGGTCGACGAGGTGCGTTCGGCGATCGGAGACGTGGTCCTGATGGTCCGGTTCTCGGCCACGGACTGGGTCGACGGCGGCTGGAACGAGGTCGACACAGCGACAGTGGCCGGCTGGGCCGCCACTGCTGGTGTCGACTTCTTCGACATCTCGACCGGCGGCGCCGTTCCCGGCGTCCACATCCCGCTGTCGTCCGGCTACCAGGTGCCGTTCGCCTCCCATGTCAAGGACAACGCACACGTCCTCGTGTCAGCGGTCGGCCTCATCACCGACGCGTCCGAAGCGGAAGACATCGTTCGGTCGGGCAGGGCGGATGCCGTCATGATCGCCCGTGAAGCGCTCAGGGATCCGCACTTCCCCCTGCGTGCCGCTGCCCTGTTCGGGATCGATGATCTCGCCCCGAGCCAGTACGGCCGAGCACCGTATCGCGCGACGGACTGAGGCATTCATGCGCCCAACGCTTTCTGGCGGTCAGCGGCGCTGGGTGGCGTCCTGGACCTCACCGACGAGTTCCTCGATGATGTCCTCGAGGAACAGCACACCGGTTGTCTCTCCGTCGGCGTCGAACGCGCGCGCCAGGTGGGCACCCGACCGACGCATGATGGCGAGAGCGTCTTCGAGATCGGTGTCCTGGAAGATCGACACGAGCTGGCGGATCCGCTTCGCCGGGACCGGCAGTTTCTCGTCGCCGGGTTCTGCGGTCGATTCGAGGCGGAGAACGTCTTTCAGGTGCAGGTAGCCGCTGGGCAGCCCCTCGCGGTCGACGACGACGTAACGGGAGAAGCCGTGCTTGGCGACCGCTCGTTCCACCTGCTCCGGCGTGGTGTCCGCCGGGAGCGTGACGAGTCCGTCCAGCGGAATCGCAACATCGATCACGGTCTTGTTTGTGAATTCGAATGCGGCGAGGAGCGCGCCAGTCGAGTCCAACAGCAGGCCTTCCTTCGTGGACTGGCTGACGATGTTCGCGACCTCATCGAGGGTGAAGGTCGACGTCGCCTCGTCTTTCGGTTCGACCCCGAACAGGCGCAGGACGGCGTTGGCGACCGCGTTGAGCGACCAGATCACCGGCTTGAACACCCGGGCGACGAAGACGAGGGGAGGCGCGAGGAGCAGAACGGCCTTGTCAGGGAGGGAGAAGGACAGGTTCTTCGGCACCATCTCACCGAACACCACGTGCAGGTACGACACGAGCAACAGGGTGATGATGAAGGCGATCGTTCCGATCGCCTCTTCAGGCAGCCCGGTGACGTGGAGCGGGATCTCGAGCAGGTGGTGGATCGCCGGCTCGGACACGTTGAGAATCAGCAGGGAGCAGACGGTGATGCCCAGCTGGCTGGTTGCGAGCATGAGTGTGGCGTGCTCCATCGCCCACAGCGCCGTGATGGCACTACGTTTGCCCTGTTCGGCGAGCGGTTCGATCTGCGACCGCTTTGCTGAGATCACCGCGAATTCGGCACCGACGAAGAACGCGTTGCCCGCCAGGAGTACGAACAGCCAGGCGATTCCTGCCCAATCATTCATCGTCGTCACCTTCTTCGGTCGGGTTCGGGGTGAAACGAATGCGGTCGATCCGGCGGCCGTCGAGTCGCTCGACCCGGAGCGAACCGGCGTCGATGGCCACTTCATCGCCGATCACAGGCAGCCGCCCGAGTTCGCTCATCAGGAAACCGGCCACGGTCTCGTACGGCCCGTCCTCCGGCACAGTGATCGCCGTGCGTTCGAGCAGTTCGTCGGGGCGGAGGCTGCCGGGGAACGCGATCGAGCCGAGGGTTCGGACGACCCCTGCCCGTGTGCGGTCGTGCTCGTCTGCGACTTCGCCGACGAGTTCCTCGACGAGATCCTCCAGGGTGGCGATCCCGGCCGTGCCGCCGTACTCGTCGACGACGACGGCCATCTGGTAGCCGCGGCCACGGAGTTCTTCGAGCAGGGCGTCGAGCCTCATCGTCTCGGGAACGCGCACGATGTCGTACTGCAGGGCAGACACCGGAACATCCGACCGTCGGTCGCGGGGAACCGCGATCGCCTGCTTCACGTGAACGAGTCCGACGACGTCGTCTGCGTCTTCGTCGATGACCGGGAACCGGGAGTATCCGGTGGTCCGGGCCAATTCGACGACGACCTGTGCCGACTCGTTCCTGCGCACGGACTCGACCCTCGGCCGGGGCGTCATGACGTCGGCGGCCGTGTGGTTGGCGAAAAGCAGGGTGCGGTTGAGCAGCGTCGCTGTGTCGCTCTCGAGCGTTCCGGCCCCGGCGCTGCGGCGGACGAGGCTCGATAGTTCCTCGGCAGTGCGCGCGCCGGACAGCTCTTCCTTCGGCTCGATCCCCATCGAACGCAGGATGCCGTTGGCGCTGCCGTTGAGAACGACGATCGCCGGCTTGAACACCGTGGTGAACACCGTCTGGAACGGGATGACGAGTTTCGCCGTCTGCACCGGAAGCGCCAGGGCGAAGTTCTTGGGCACGAGCTCACCGATGATCATCGACAGGAGCGTGGCGAAGGTGATGGCGATCGTCACGGCGATCGGCGTCACCGCGGGTTCCGGGATGCCGATCGACGTCAGCGGCGGTGTGAGCAGCGTCGTGATCGCCGGTTCCATCGTGTAACCGGTGAGCAGCGTGGTCAGCGTGATCCCGAGCTGGGCGCTGGAAAGGTGGGTCGAGGTGATCTTGAGCGCCGCGATCGTCATCCCGAGCCGGGTCTCGCCCTTGGCCTGCCGTGCCTCGAGCTCGGAACGGTCGAGGTTGACGAGGGCGAACTCACTGGCGACGAAGAGGCCGGTACCGACCGTCAGGGTCAGGCCGACGGCGAGGAGGATCCACTCAAACATGGATCACAGCCCGCAGAAGCGAGAGAGGTCGATGTGCGTCGGGCGAACAGGCAGGAGGGGGGTCGTCCATTGTGTGTCCAACTATACGCGAGGCAGGCCGCGGTCGACGCCCAACTCAGGCGGCGCCGGTTCACCAGGAGACGGGCAGCGCTTTGCCTTCTTCGTAGCCGGAGGCGGACTGCAGGCCGACGAGCGCCCGCTCCCTGAACTGGGAGAGCGATGCGGCGCCGGCGTAGGTGAACGACGAACGCACGCCGGAGATGATCATGTCGAGGAGATCCTCAAGGCTCGGCCTGGCGGGGTCGAGGTAGATCTTCGACGATGAGATCCCCTCGGCGAAGAGGGTCTTGCGGGCGAGTTCGTACGGATCCAGCCGGCCGAAGCGTTCCTGCACAGCCTTGGTCGACGCCATGCCCCAGCTTTCCTTGTACAGCCCACCATCGGCATCCGTTCGCAGGACTCCCGGGGCCTCGACGGTCCCTGCGAACCACGACCCGATCATCACGGACGCCGCACCTGCGGCGAGCGCGAGCGCGACGTCGCGGGGATAGCGCACTCCCCCGTCCGCCCAGACATGGGCGCCGAGATCCCGCGCCGTCTCGGCGGTCTCGAGCACGGCGGAGAACTGCGGACGACCGACGGCTGTCATCATCCGGGTGGTGCACATCGCGCCGGGACCGACCCCGACCTTGACGATGTCTGCGCCTGCTGCGACGAGGTCGGACACGCCGACCGAGGTCACGACGTTTCCGGCGACGAGCGGGATGCCGAGTCCGAGCCCCTTCACCGTCGCGAGAGCGCGCAGCATCCCTTCCTGATGTCCGTGTGCGGTGTCGAGCACGAGTGTGTCCACCCCGGCTGAGGCGAGGGCGCGAGCCTTGGCCGCGACATCCCCGTTGATCCCGATGGCCGCAGCGACGAGCAGGCGGCCGGAGGCATCGACGGATGGTGAATACAGGGTCGATCGGAGCGCAGAGGTGCGGCTCAGCGTGCCGACCACCCGGCCGTGACGGAGCACAGGTGCGAAGTCGAGGTCGGCTGCGACGAGGAGATCGAATGCGGCGCGGGGGTCGGTGACATCGTCGGCATCGATCGAGGCAAGGGAGCCGTGCAGCAAATCGCCGAGTCGCGCATCCGGCAGGGCGTGCTCGAGATCTGTCGCAGGCAGGCAACCCGCGTAGCCGCCATCGGTGTCCGTGACGACGATGCCGTGTCCGGCGAGCGTCGGCAGCAGGGTGAGCGCCTCAGCGACGGTCGCGTCCGCGCCGAGCTCGACCGGGATGTCGAACGCCACCGGGCGTTCCTTCACCCAGCGGATCGCGGCATCCAATCGCTGCAGCGGCATGTCCTGAGGGAGCACACCGAGCCCACCCCTGCGGGCCAGCGTCGCGGCCAGCCGTGGACCGGTCACCGAGTTCATGTTCGCCGAGACGATCGGGAGCTGAGCCCCCGTGCCGTCGCCCGGCGCAAGCGACACGTCGAGCCTCGACGCCACTCCCGATCGGGAGGGAACCAGGAACACGTCCGAGTAGGTGAGATCGAATGTCGGGGCCTCGCCGTAGAACTCCATGCCCCAACGCTACCCATCCCGCAACCCGACCGCAGCCTCCGCTTAATGGGATTAGGCTGGAACCCGGATCTGGCAGCGCTTCCCACGGATGTCGTTGCCGTACTCACATCGACGTAAGAGAGTGGTGGTCTGGCGGTGTCAAGCCAGTTGACCGGAGTGGGAACTGACGACGGTTCGTCGGGCGAATTCGGAGCCAACGAGTGGCTCGTCGACGAACTGTACGAGCAGTACATCGCCGACAAGAATTCAGTGGACAAGTCCTGGTGGCCGATCCTCGAAAGTTACCAGCCGGTCAAGGGAGACAAGGCGACCGGCGAGATTCCCGCGCACCCCATCACCGCACCCATTCCCGTGATCGGTTCGCAGCCGGTCGCGAAGACCACGTCTGTCCAGCCGAAAGCGGCACCCATCCCGGCGGACGCCCCGCGCAAGACACCGGCAAAGCCGGCGCCTGCTGAGAATGCGGCTGAGAAGGAAGAACCCGTCGACGCGGTCGCACCACTGCGCGGAATGGCGAAGTCACTCGCCACCAACATGGATGCCAGCCTCACCGTTCCGACGGCGACGAGTGTTCGGACCATCCCGGCCAAACTGATGATCGACAACCGCATCGTCATCAACAACCACCTCAAGCGTGCCCGTGGCGGCAAGGTCAGCTTCACCCATCTGATCGGCTGGGCACTGATTCAGGCGCTCAAGGAGTTCCCGAGCCAGAACGTCTACTATGACGTGGTCGACGGCAAGCCCAGCGTCGTGTCCCCCGCCCACATCGGGCTCGGTATCGCTATCGACATCCCGAAGCCTGACGGCACGCGCGCCCTCCTCGTGCCCGCGATCAAGCAGGCCGAGACACTCACCTTCAGCGAGTACCTCGCCGCATACGAGGACCTGGTCACCCGGGCGCGCGGCAACAAGCTCACCGCAGACGACTTCAAGGGTGCGTCGATCTCGCTCACCAACCCGGGCGGAATCGGCACCGTGCATTCCGTTCCCCGGCTGATGAAGGGCCAGGGCTGCATCATCGGCGCCGGCGCCCTCGAATACCCGGCCCAGTTCCAGGGCTCAAGCGAGCACACCCTCGTCGAACTGGCCATCGGGAAGACCATCACCCTGACGTCGACCTACGACCACCGCGTCATCCAGGGTGCCGGCTCAGGCGAGTTCCTCAAGAAGGTCCACGAGAACCTGATCGGATCGAAGACGTTCTACCAGGACATCTTCGCCGCCCTCCGGATCCCGTACGACCCGATCCACTGGGCGCCTGACATCTCCGTCGACCTCAGCGACACCGTCAACAAGACGGCTCGCGTGCAGGAACTGATCAATTCGTTCCGCGTCCGCGGCCACCTCATGGCCGACGTCGACCCGCTCGAGTACGTGCAGCGGTCACACCCAGACCTCGACATCCTCAACCACGGCCTGACCTTCTGGGACCTCGACCGCGAGTTCGTCACGGGCGGTTTCGGTGACACCCGCCAGGCCAAACTCCGTGACATCCTCGGTGTGCTCCGCGACTCGTACTGCCGCACCATCGGCCTCGAGTACATGCACATCCAGGACCCTGGGCAGCGCAAGTGGATCCAGGAGAAGGTCGAGCGTCCGTACGCGAAGCCCCGCCACGACGAGCAGATGCGCATCCTCGGCAAGCTCAACGAGGCCGAAGCATTCGAGACGTTCCTGCAGACCAAGTACGTCGGTCAGAAGCGTTTCAGCCTCGAGGGTGGAGAATCCACAATCGCCCTCCTCGACGCCATCCTGCAGGGTGCGGCGGAGTCCGGCCTCGACGGAGCCGCCATCGGTATGGCGCACCGCGGCCGCCTGAACGTGCTCACCAACATCGCAGGCAAGACCTACGGCCAGATCTTCCAGGAGTTCGAGGGCACCAACAATTCGAAGAACAGCGGATCGGGTGACGTCAAATACCACCTCGGCACCGAGGGAACCTTCCGTGCGTCAGACGGTTCCGAGCTGCCGGTGTACCTCGCAGCCAACCCGTCGCACCTCGAAGCGGTCGACGGCGTGCTCGAGGGCATCGTCCGCGCCAAGCAGGACCGCCAGCCCATCGGCACGTACTCCACCCTGCCGATCCTCGTCCACGGTGACGCGGCCATGGCCGGCCAGGGTGTCGTGCTCGAGACGATGCAGCTCTCGCAGCTGCGTGGCTATCGCACCGGCGGCACCATCCACGTGGTGGTCAACAACCAGGTCGGCTTCACCACCCCTCCGGGAGAAGGCCGCAGCTCGGTCTATTCCACCGACGTGGCGAAAACCATCCAGGCGCCGATCTGGCACGTCAACGGCGACGACCCCGAGTCCGTTGTCCGTGTCGCCGAGCTGGCGCTGCAGTTCCGTCAGGAATTCAAGAAGGATGTCGTCATCGACCTCATCTGCTACCGTCGTCGCGGTCACAACGAGGGCGACGACCCGTCGATGACGCAGCCGCTGATGTACAACCTCATCGAACAGAAGCGCAGCGTCCGCAAGCTCTACACCGAAGCTCTCGTCGGTCGTGGCGACATCACCGAAGACGAGTACGAGGCAGCGCACAAGGACTTCCAGGACCGGCTCGAGCGGGCCTTCATGGAGACGCACGCGGCCCAGACGGCATCCACCCCGGTCATCATCGACGACCAGGGTGACGACGGCTACTCCGGCGAACCCGAGACCACCGGCGTCCCCGAAGCAGTCGTGCAGCTGATCGGTGACGGCTTCAACAACAAACCGGCCGGTTTCACTGTGCACCCGAAGCTGCAGCAGCTGCTGCAGAAGCGTCTCGAGATGAGCCGCAACGGCAACATCGACTGGGCCTTCGGTGAGCTTCTCGCCTTCGGGTCCCTCGTGATCGAGGGAACGCCCGTGCGGTTCAGCGGCCAGGATTCACGCCGCGGTACCTTCGTGCAGCGTCACGCCGTCCTCCACGACCGGATCAACGGCCAGGAATGGCTGCCACTCGCGAACCTCGCCGAGAACCAGGCCAGATTCTGGATCTACGACTCGCTGCTCTCGGAATACGCGGTGCTCGGCTTCGAATACGGCTACTCCGTCGAACGCCCGGACGCGCTCGTTCTGTGGGAAGCGCAGTTCGGCGACTTCGCCAACGGCGGCCAGACGATCATCGACGAGTTCATCTCGAGCGCCGAGCAGAAGTGGGGCCAGCGCTCCAGCGTCGTGCTTCTTCTTCCGCACGGCTATGAAGGCCAGGGACCTGACCACTCGTCCGCGCGGATCGAACGGTACCTGCAGCTCTGCGCCGAGAACAACATGACGGTCGCACGACCATCGACCCCTGCGTCGTACTTCCACCTGCTCCGGCGGCAGGCATACGCCCGCCCGCGCCGCCCGCTCGTCGTGTTCACCCCCAAGGCGATGCTGCGGTTGCGCGGAGCCTCCAGCCCCGTCGAGGACTTCACCAGCGGCAAATTCGAGCCGGTGCTCGATGACAGCCGGATCACCGATCCGACCGCGGTGAGACGCGTGCTGCTCCACGCGGGCAAGATCCACTGGGATCTGCGCGCTGAGCTCGACAAGAAGCCGAACGACGCCATCGCGCTGGTGCGGCTGGAGCAGTACTACCCGCTTCCCATCGAGGAACTCGCCTCGGTCGCCGCCCGCTATCCGGATGCTGAACTCGTCTGGGTGCAGGACGAACCCGAAAACCAGGGCGCGTGGCCGTTCATCGCGCTCGAAGCGTCGAAGCACCTCGGTGGTCGCTCCGTCCGGGTCGTCTCGCGCGCCGCGGCCGCGTCGCCGGCAACCGGTTCGGCGAAGCGTCACGCCGGCGAGCAGGCTGCCCTCCTTGCAGAGGCGTTGTCGCTGTAGCATCACGTTTCGGACGGTGGGCGTCGGCTGAAGCCGGCGCCCACCGTCGTGTGCGGCCGTAATGTTGTCGCATGGACTACGCCCTGCTCGGCATCTTCGGAATCTTCGCAATCGTGGCCGTCGCCCGATTCGCGCCCCGGGTCGGCGTGGCCGCTCCCCTGATCCTCGTCGTCGTCGGCATCGCCGCGAGTTTCGTCCCGTGGGTCCCGCCATTCGATTTCCCACCCGAGCTCATCCTGTCCATCGTCCTGCCACCGATCCTGTATTCGGCGGCCGTGAACGTTCCGCTCGTCGACTTCCGCCGCAACCTGAAAGCCATCACCGGCCTGTCAGTGCTTCTCGTCCTCGTCTCCGCTTTGGTGAGCGGTGGCCTGCTCTACCTCCTCCTGCCCGACCTCAGCCTGCCTGCAGCGATCGCCCTCGGAGCCGTCATCAGCCCGCCAGACGCCGTGGCGGCGACCTCGATCGGTAAACGGCTCGGCCTGCCTCCCCGTCTGGTGACTGTCCTCGAGGGCGAAGGGCTCGTCAACGACGCCACCGCCCTTGTGCTGCTCCGTTCGGCGATAGCGGCGACGGCCGGAACGGTGTCGCTGGCTGAGATCGCCGGCGATTTCCTCTATGCGGTCGCTGCCGCGATCGCCGTCGGCGCCGTGGTCGGCGTCGTCACCGTCTGGGTGCGGTCCCGCCTCAACGACGCCGTGCTCACCACGACGATCTCGTTCGCCGTGCCGTTCGTCGCGTTCCTCCCCGCTGAGGAGGTCGGAGCATCCGGGGTTCTCGCCGTCGTCGTCGCCGGTCTGGTGACCGGTCACAGCAGTGCCCGCCGGTTCAGTGCACAGGACCGCATCTCGGAGCGGATCAACTGGCGGACTGCCCAGTTCGTTCTCGAGAACGGCGTCTTCCTGCTCATGGGAATCGAGCTCAAGGCACTGGTCGAGGAGGTGAGGGACGACCACCTCGGTGTCGGTCATGCGGTGCTGTTCGCCCTGCTCGCGACGCTCGCGCTCATCGTGGTCCGCATCCTCTTCGTTCTCCCGCTCATCGCGCTGCTCAGACGGGAACAACGGCGCGCGGAAGGGCAGGGCAAACGACTCGGCGTCGTGCTGCAACGGATCGATGACGCAGGGCCGACCGATGACAAGCGCCGATCACGCTTGCGTCGGCTGGTCACCCGTAAGCAGGCCGACGTCGAGTTCCTCGCCTCTGAAGGACTCGGCTGGCGTGGTGGGGCGGTTCTCGCCTGGTCAGGAATGCGCGGCGTCGTGACCCTCGCCGCGGCGCAGTCGCTGCCCACAGATATCCCCTACCGCCCCCAGCTGATCCTCATCGCCTTCACGGTCGCCGTGGTGACGCTGCTGGCGCAGGGCGGAACCCTGCCGCTCCTCATCCGCAAACTTCGGATCGTAGGGACGGATGCCGCCGCCGACCGGACCGAGCTCGCCGAACTGATCGACGAGATCTCAGCGGTCGGCGCTGCCTCGCTGGACGATCCGACCCTGCTTCGTGGCAATGGTGGCGAGTTCGACCCCGAGGTCCTCGAGCGGGTGCGTCGCGACAGCGTCATGCGCAGCGAATCGGTTGCAGAGGCCAGGGAGGGCGCCCCAGGTCCGCATCAGCAGCACCGGATCCTCCGTCAGCGGGTGTTGCAAGCGGAACGTGATGCCCTGCTCGATGCCCGCGCGACCGGCAGCTACAGCTCACGGGTGATGGAGCGGGCGCAGAGCATCCTCGATCTCGAGGAATCCCGGCTGGTGCAGTTCGACCAGGGATCCACACACTCCTCATCATCGTGAGACCACGACCGCGCGAGCGGGGACGGATGCCGCATCCGTCCCCGCCCTGTTCAGCCGGTGCCCGTCAGACGTCGGCTGGCGCTCCGCCCCGGTCGTTGACCTCGCCGGCCGCGTGCTTTCCCCCGCTCCGATCGGCGTCGGGGAAGGCCCGCGAGAGGGCGCTCGGCCACCAGATCGCCCGCCCGATGTCGTAGCTCAGCGCCGGGACGAGGAGTGTCCGCACCAGGAAGGTGTCGAGCAGCACCCCGAAGGCGACGATGAACGCGATCTGCAGGAGGAACAGGATCGGGATCACGCCGAGGGCCGCGAAGGTCGCGGCAAGCACAAGCCCTGCCGATGTGATGACCCCTCCGGTGACAGCCAGGCCGCGCAGGATTCCCTGCCTCGTGCCGTGTTTCTTCGATTCCTCCCGCACCCGTGTCATCAGGAAGATGTTGTAGTCCACGCCGAGGGCGACCAGGAAGACGAACCCGAAGAGTGGAACCGAGGGATCGGCACCGGGGAAATCGAAGATCCCGTTGAACACCCACGCCGAGACGCCGAGCGCGGCCCCGAACGACAGCACGACGCTGGCGATGAGCAGGAGCGGTGCGACGATCGAGCGCAGCAGGAGCATGAGGATGATGGTGATCGCGCCGAGAATCAGCGGGATCAGCAGGTTGCGGTCGTGGATCGCCGTCTCGTTGGAGTCGAGCGCGATGGCTGTGACCCCGCCGACGAGCACCGAGCTCGCGTCGGTGGAGAGGTCGGCGAGCTCGGCCCGAAGTTCGACGACGACGCGCTCTGCCGCGACCGAGTCTCCCGCTTCATCGAGGGTGGCCTGCAGAAGCACGGCACCGTCGATGACGGTGCCGTCAGGGACGGGTGTCCCCGGTGGACCAAGCGGCTGCACACCGTCGTCGGTGACCTGGAGCGATCCGGACGGCGAATCCTCCGACAGCACGCTCAGGGAATCGACGCCGTCCGTGCCGAGGACGATGCCTGCCACCGTCTCGAGCCTTCCCTCAGGGGCGATGATCACGGTCGGTGATCCGGAGCCGGCCGGGAAATGGTCGGCGAGGATCGCCTGTCCGTCCCGCGCCTGAGATTCGCCGAGCACAAATTCGCTCTGAGCGACGCCATCTGCCTTGAGCTGGAAGACCCCGAGGCACATCACCCCCAGAAGCAGCACGCTCGACATCCAGATCACCCGGGGACGCTTGTGGATCAGACGGGCGAGCGACGCCCACAGGCCCTTCCTGTCTGCCGAAATCGGGTCGTCGCCGACGGTCCCGGCCTTCGGCCTGATCGGCCAGAAGGCGACCCGGCCTGCCCAGAACAGCAGGGCGGGGAGCAGGGTGAGCGCTGCGAGCAACGCGAAGACGATTCCGATGGATGCCACCGGCCCCAGCGCCTTGTTGGAGTTGAGATCGGAGAACAACAACAGCAGCAGTGCGGCGATGACGGTGCCGCCCGACGCGAGGATCGGCTCCCACGACCCCTTGAGCGCGGCCCAGGTCGCCGTCCACTTGGTCGGCTGGGCGACGAGTGCCTCCCGGAATCGCGCAATGTACAGCAGTGAATAGTCGGTGGCCGCGCCGATGACGAGGATGAAGAGGATGCCCTGGGTCTGACCGCTGAGCAGCAGGATCTCCGCCCGAGCGAGTTGCACGACGACGAGGATCGACGCACACAGGGCCGACAGGCTCGAGAAGAGCACGATCACGGGCAGCAGCGGTGAGCGGTACACGATCACGAGGATGAGAAAGACGGCACCGAGGGCGACGAGCAGCAGGAGGCCGTCGATGCCGGCGAACGCTCCGGTGAGGTCAGCGGTGAGCCCGGCCGGGCCGGTCACCGCGGAGCTGAGGCCGTCGACCGCGTTGTTCTCGAGGACGGCACGAAGAGCCTCGACGGTGTCGGCCACCTCGCCGTCGGTGTCGAGGGCCAGAACGACCTGGATCGCTTCACCGTCTTCAGAGGGGATGACCGGCGAACTGTCGTCCGCCAGCACACCATCGAGGGAACCGAATCGTTCGATGTCATCGTCGATGTGGGCGATGTCCGCGTCGGTGAGGCCGCCGTCCCGTTGGTAGACGACGAGGGCGGGGATCACGTCGTCGTCCCGGAACGCGGACTGAAGCTCCTGCACCTGTGTTGCCTCAGCGCTCGCGGGAAGCTGCTGCGACTGGTCGTTGGTGCTCACGTCGCTGATCTGGCCGAAGCTCGCCCCGCCGGCCCCGAAGAGTCCGAACCAGACAAGGATCAACGAGACGGGAAGAAGAACACGCAGCCAGGTGGGCACACGCGAGTTCCGAGCGGGGGCAGAAGTCGTGATCACATCCCAGACGTTACGGGGTGCCAGGGGGCCCGCGCGTGAATCAAAAGGTTGAAAGCCTGATCACCGCAACTGGCTGAAGGCCTCAGCCTTCCTCGTTGTGCCGGCGACCAGGACGGTGTCTTCCGCTTCGAGCACCGTCTCCAGCGTCGTGTACGTCCACGGTGCGTCTCCCCGCTTGTACGCGGTGACCGTCACCCCGTACCGGTTGCGGATCCCGGTTTCACTGAGCGGTCGGCCGACGACGATCGCCGGTGGTTTCGTCTTCACGAGCGCGAAATCGTCGCCGATATCGATGTAATCCTGCATCGCTCCGCGCACCAGATGGGCGACTCGCCTGCCCATGTCCTTCTCCGGATACACGACGTTCTGCACGCCGAGCTGCTCGAGGATCGCCCCGTGCGGATCGCTGACGGCTTTCGCCCAGATCTGCGGGATCCCGAACCGCAACAGCAACGACGTGGTGAGGATGCTCGACTGGATGTCGCTTCCGATCGCGACGACGACGCGATCGAATTCGGGGACCGAGAGCTGGCGCAGCGACTCCTCCTTGGTCGCATCGGCACGGACGACGTGGGTGAGCATGCCGTTGAGCCCCTGCACGGTCTCCTCGTCGCCGTCGATGCCCAGCACCTCGGTGCCGTTGGCCATGAGCTCGAGTGCGAGAGCGCTCCCGAAACGACCGAGCCCGATCACGGCCACGGAGTCGGCCTCGGCGATCCGGTTGGGGTCGGCGCCGTGGAACAGACGGAAATTAGCCAATGATCGGCCTCTCTTTCGGGAGTTCGTACAGGACGGGGCGTTCGCGGAGCGCGATGGCGGAGGCAAAGGTGATGGGGCCGAGCCGGCCGACGAACATCAGGAAGACAAGCATCAGCTGACCGGCCGGGGGCAGGCCGCTCGTGATCCCGGTGGACATGCCGACTGTGGCGAAGGCTGAAATCACCTCGAACAGGAGCTGATCCAGATCGAAGTCGGTGATGAGCATGAGGAAGACGGTCGCTGCCATGACGACGGCGACCGAGAGCAGGACGACCGTGATCGCCTGACGGTGCACGGCACGGGAGAGCCGCTTGCCGAAGATGTTCACCGCGCCGTCGCCCCGGATCTCGGTCAGCAGAATGAAGTAGAGAACAGCGAATGTCGTGACTTTGACTCCGCCGGCCGTTCCTGCGGGTCCTCCACCGATGAACATGAGCATGTCCATACCGAGCCAGGAGGCGGAGTGCATCGCGGCGGTGTCGATGCTGTTGAAGCCTGCTGTGCGCGTCTGGACCGACTGGAAGAACCCTGCGAGGATCTTCGCCGGCCAGTCCATCGGCCCGAGCGTGCCCGGGTTGTTCCACTCCAGTGCTGTGATGTACACGGTTCCGCCGAGCAGCAGCACGACGGTTCCCCAGACCACGAGTCGCGTGTTCATCGACCACTTGAGCGGCGATCTGAGGTGCTTGCGCAATTGCATGATGACCGGAAAACCCAGGCCACCGAGAATGATCGCCGCGGCGATCGGCAGGCAGATGAACGGGTCGTCTGCGTACGACATGAGGCTGTCGCTGAACAGAGCGAAACCGGCGTTGTTGAACGATGACACCGAGTGGAAGACACCGAGCCACAGCGCCCTCCCGAACGATTCGCCGTAGCCGATCATGAACTGGGCGGTGAGCAGAACGGCGACGACGGCTTCGACGACGAGCGAAATCCGGACGACTCCGAGGACCAGCCCCTTCACATCGACGAGGCCCAGGCTTTTGACCTCTGCTGCCGCGGTGATCCGTGACCGCAGCGACATCCGTCGGATGACAGCCAGCCCGATCACCGACGCGAACGTCATGATCCCGAACCCGCCGATCTGAATCAGGGCAAGGATGACCACGTGGCCGAACGCCGTCCAGTACACGGGGGTGTCGACGAGGATGAGGCCGGTGACGCAGACCGATGAGGTCGCTGTGAACAGCGCTTCGAGAAGCGACGCACCGCCCGGTCCCACTTTCGCGATCGGGAGCATGAGAAGCCCTGTCCCGACGGCGATCGCTGCGGCGAAACCGAGTGCGACCATCTGAGCCGGGTGCGGGTTTCGCACGCGGTGGAGCGCAGACGACAACACAGGTCGCGACGGGGTTCGCACCGGGCAATCATACGCACCTGGGGCGAAGAGACGTTAGTGAGCCTGTGCGGCGCGCAATTTCGCCAGGACCTGGAGCTTCAGGTCTTCGGGAGCCGTCTCCTTGCATGCTCGCTGAACGGCTTCGGTCAGCGTCGTCGCGAGCAGCGCCTCTTCCTGGCACGAGGTGCAGTGCTCGAGGTGCTCCCTGATGTCGGCCGCGTTCGTCGAGCACACCTCGTGCCTGAGGTATTCCTCCAGGTCACGCTTGGCCTTGTCGCATCCGCAATCGGTCATTTCTGTGCTCCTGCCCGGCCGGTGTCGATCCCGCGCTCCTGGGCGTAGTCGGCCAATAGGTCCCTCAGCATGCGCCTGCCTCGATGCAGGCGGCTCATGACGGTTCCGATGGGTGATTTCATGATGTCGGCGATCTCCTGGTAGGCGAAGCCTTCGACGTCTGCCAGGTAGACCGCGAGTCGGAAGTCCTCCGGAATGGCCTGGAGGGCATCCTTCACCGCACTGTCCGGCATGTGGTCGATGGCTTCAGCCTCGGCCGAACGCGAACTCGATGCGGTCGTCGACTCAGCGCCGCCGAGCTGCCAGTCCTCGAGGTCGTCGATGGTGCCCTGGTACGGCTCACGCTGCTTCTTGCGATAGATGTTGATGTACGTGTTCGTGAGGATCCGGTACAGCCAGGCCTTGAGGTTCGTCCCCTGCGTGAACTGGCCGAATGCGGCGTACGCCTTCACGAACGTCTCCTGGACCAGGTCCTGGGCGTCAGACGGGTTCTTGGTCATGCGCATGGCTGCGCCGTAAAGCTGGTCGATAAACGGGAGCGCCTGCTCTTCGAACAGTGCCCGCGGATCGTTTTCCGGCTCTGGCGTGGGTGCTTCGTCGACGGTGGTCATCAGGGGCCATTCTATGGCCGCTTCAGGTGCAACCGGTCGTTCGAGCACTGCAGTCGTCATGCCACGCACGCCCTTTCTTCGTCAATCGCCGATACATTAGAGGAACAATGCTTGAGTCGAAATATTCCGCACCGGAGTTCGACCTGTACGGCGACCGGCACCAGCCGGACGACGACGGGTCCTGGGCTGCGCCCGTGAGCAGTGGACCGGTCGCGGCCACCGTGTCACTCCCCGGGTCGAAGTCGCTGACGAACCGCGAGCTCGTTCTCGCCGCACTCGCCGATTCCCCGTCGCTGCTGCGCTCGCCCCTGCACTCCCGCGACAGCCAGAACATGGTCGACGCGCTCCGTGCGCTCGGCGCGACGATCACCGAGACGGATGCCTCAGGCAGCTTCGGCGCCGACTGGCTCGTGAGCCCGGGCGAGTTGACCGGTTCGACCACTGTGGACTGTGGGCTCGCCGGCACGGTGATGCGATTCGTTCCCCCCGTCGCCGCTCTCGCACTCGGCCCGACGACGTTCGACGCCGACACCGCCGCACGCGGGCGACCGATGGGCACGATGATCTCCTCGCTCGTCGCGCTCGGCGTCGACATCAACGACGACAGGCGGGGTGCGCTCCCCTTCACCGTTCACGGCACCGGCCGGGTCGGAGGTGGCGATCTCACCATCGATGCGTCGATTTCGAGTCAGTTCGTCTCCGGTCTACTGCTCGCCGCCGCACGGTTCGACGACGGCCTCACCCTCACCCACTCCGGCGAGCGGCTGCCGAGCCTCCCGCACATCGACATGACCATCGCCGCGCTTGCGGCGCGCAACATCCCCGTCACCTCACCGTCCGTCGGTGTCTGGCGGGTCGAGCCTGGCGCCATTGCCGGCCGTGACGTCGACATCGAACCCGACCTCTCCAACGCCGCTCCGTTTCTCGCCGCCGCTGTCGTCACCGGAGGCACCGTCACGATGTCCGGCTGGCCGGCCGAGACCACGCAGGTCGGTGCCGAACTCCGTGATCTGCTCCCTCGCTTCGGCGCCACCGTCACGCTCGACGGCGACCGGCTCACCGTCACAGGACCAGAAACCGTTCACGGCGTCGACCTCGACCTCACGACGGCGGGTGAACTCGCTCCAGCGCTCGTCGCGATCGCGGCCTTCGCCGACTCGCCGTCGACGATCACCGGGATCGGGCACATTCGTCATCACGAGACGGATCGTCTCGCCGCCCTCGCCGCCGAATTCACGAAGCTCGGCGGGAACGTCACCGAGCTGGAGGACGGCCTGCGCATCGAGCCTCGTCCGCTGTCAGGGGGCACCTGGCTCAGCTATCACGACCACCGGATGGCGACGACGGGAGCTCTCGTCGGTCTCGTCGTTCCCGGCGTGGTCATCGAGAACATCGCCACGACAGCGAAGACCCTCCCCCAGTTCCCTGAACTGTGGACAGCGATGCTCGGCGGGACCGTCGTCGGATGAGCTGGTGGGACACCGGCGACGATGACGAACCGGAGTTCGACGAGTCGAGCATCCGGGTGCGGCCCAACCGCAAAGGCAACCGCCCGCGCACGAAGACACGACCGGAGCACAACGACGCCGAGACGGCGCGTGTGCTCGCCGTCGACCGTGGCCGATACACGGTGCTCCTCGACGAAGGAACGCGCGATGAACGCCGCATCACGGCATCCCGCGCGTCAGAACTCCGCAAGCACGCCGTCGTCAACGGTGACCGGGTGCGCGTCGTCGGCGACCTGTCCGGTGAGGACGGCACGCTCGCGAGGATCGTGCGCATCGTCCCACGCACCACCCTGCTCCGCCGCAGCGCCGACGACACCGACGAAGTCGAGCGGGTCATCGTCGCCAACGCCGACCAGATGCTCATCGTCGTCGCTGCTGCTGACCCTGAGCCCCGTGAACGCCTCGTCGACCGCTACCTCATCGCAGCGCTTGACGCCGGTATGCGACCGATCCTCTGCATCACGAAGACCGATCTCGCCGACCCGACCGAGTTCCTGCAGAACTTTGCGGGCATCGACGTCACAGTCTTTCGGAGTTCGACCGATCGGATGCCGCTCGCGGAGATCACCGAAGCACTTGTCGATCACGACACCGTCTTCGTCGGCCACTCCGGGGTGGGTAAGTCCACCCTGGTGAACGCCCTCGTTCCGAGCGCGCAACGGGCGACCGGCCACGTCAACGCCGTGACCGGCCGGGGGCGGCACACGTCGTCGTCGACTGTGTCGTACCGGATCGAGGGCCAGAAGGGCACCGGCTGGGTCATCGACACCCCCGGTGTTCGGTCGTTCGGCCTCGGGCACATCGACCCGGCGAACATCCTCCGTGCCTTTTCCGACCTGGCCGAGGTGGCCGACCGCTGCCCGCGTGGCTGCACCCACCTGCCCGACGCTCCCGACTGCGCGATCATCGAAGCGGTGGATGCAGGCGAGCTGGGTGACACCGGGGCTGCGCGACTGGACTCCCTGCAGCGCCTGCTCACGACCTTCATGAAGCCGACGCAGTACTGACCTCTACTCCCTGCTCTCATTTAGGCTGGGAGCATGACAGACGCGCGACTCTCCGCTGGAGACCAGGCCCCCTCATTCACTCTTCCCGATGCGAATGGCACGCCGGTCTCGCTCGCCGACTTCGCCGGTTCACGGGTCATTCTCTACTTCTACCCCGCCGCCATGACTCCCGGGTGCACCACCCAGGCCTGCGATTTCCGCGACAGCCTCGGCTCATTGCAGGCGGCCGGGTACACCGTCCTCGGCATCTCGAAGGACGCCCCGGCAACCCTCAAGACGTTCGCAGAACGGGATGCTCTTCCCTTCCCGCTGCTCAGCGACGAGGACCTCACCGTGCATCGGGCGTACGGCGCATACGGCGAGAAGAACTCCTACGGCAAAATCGTCACCGGGGTCCTCCGTTCGACCTTCGTCGTAGACGAGCACGGCGTGCTCGAGCAGGCGCTATACAACGTCAAGGCCACCGGCCACGTCGCGTCGCTTCGCAAGAAGCTGAAGGTCGCCTAAGCGGGGGCGTCGACCCCGGGCTCCTCGCGCCTGATGGCACTCATCACCGATGGTGTGAACAGCAGGACGAGCACGAGGATGCTTGGAGCGACGAGCGCCCAGCCGATGGCGGGTTGCGCGTACGCGCCCTGGAACGCGCCGACGGCGATGGCCAGTTGCACCAGTTGCCAGATCACGGCTCCCCCGCGGATCCAGCCCCGCCGGCGAAGGGCACCAACGGCAACGGCGGAGACGAACACGGCCCCGATGGCGACGAGGACGGTGAGGGCGATCGCGCTGGTGATGGATGCAGCAGGCAAGGTCAGGATGTCGACGATGAGAACACCGACCAGAATGATCATGGCGAGGGCTTCAGCGAAGAGGACGACGGTGAGGAGCCACACCGCTCCCGACCCTCGCCGAGGTTCCGAGGCAGGAATGATAGCGTCCCCGGATGTCGCGGACGTGTCGTCGGTGTTATTCACAGGTGTATCCCATACGAAGCTATTGATTTGACCGTGCCACTATGTCACGATTGTTGAGGCCTGAATACGACGCTCACAGAGAGGTGAGCAGATCCGCATGACGTGATCGCCCTCTCCCAGTATTCGGGAAACCCTCATTTCCGACCATATCGGTCGTCTACCCCCATTCAAAGGAGCACCCGCATGGATTGGCGCGACAAAGCCGCTTGCCTCACCGCTGACCCGGAACTTTTCTTCCCCGTCGGCAACACCGGGCCGGCCGTCGACCAGATCGACAAAGCCAAGACCGTCTGCGGTCGTTGCACTGTCACCGAGATCTGCCTGCAGTACGCTCTCGAGACCGGCCAGGACTCGGGTGTCTGGGGTGGCCTGTCCGAAGATGAGCGCCGCGCCCTCAAGCGTCGCGCCGCCCGCGCACGCCGCGCCTCCTGATCAGACTCTGATCGCGCTGAACTCCTCCCGCTGAAGCTCCCGGCCCTTTCGGTCCGGGAGCTTCGCCGTGTGGTCGGTGAGGCGCGGGCGAGCCGCCGCGCTGCGTGGCGGCTCAGCGGCATCCGTTTCTCCGCGATCTCTCAGCCGCGATCCGTCAGCTTCGCGAGATCCAGCGCAGCGGCACCTCGATGGTGACCTCTGTCCCTGAACCCATGACCGTGTGCCAGTCGATCGTGCCACCCAGTTCTCCCTGGATGAGCGTTCGAACGATCTGCGTGCCGAGCCCGGTGCCGACCTTGCCCTCCTGCAGCCCGATCCCGTTGTCGCGCACGAGCACGGTGAGTTCGTCGCCCGAACGATCGGCGACGATCTCGACCTCCCCGTCGCGACCCGCGAGGCCGTGCTCGACGGCGTTGGTCACGAGCTCGGTGAGAGCGAGGGCGAGCGGCGTGGCATAGGCGCTCGGCAGCACGCCGAATTCGCCGGTCTTGCGCGGGTGCACCGTGGTGTTGTGCGACGACGCGACCTCGGCGATGAGCATCAGAACACGCTCGAACACCTCATCGAAGTTCACGTCCTGCGTGAGGCCCTCCGAGAGTGTGTCGTGCACGACGGCGATCGCCGCGACCCGGCGCATGGCCTGGGTGAGCGCCTCACGGGCTTCGTCGGTGTGCGCCCGGCGACCCTGGATCCGAAGGAGGGATGCCACCGTCTGCAGGTTGTTCTTGACCCGGTGGTGGATCTCACGGATCGTCGCATCCTTGGTGATGAGCTCCCGCTCCTGATGCCGCAGCTCAGAGACGTCGCGGCAGAGCACGATGGCGCCCGCCCGTTCGCCGCGGTGACGGAGAGGGATGGCGCGGAGCGACACGGTCACCCCACGCGCTTCGATGTCGGTGCGCCAGGGCGCGCGTCCGGTCACGACCAGCGGAAGGGATTCATCGATGACCTGCTTGCCCGGCAGGATCTGCGTCGTCACCTCGGCGAGAGATTCACCCTCGAGCTCGTCGTTGAATCCCATCCGGTTGAAAGCAGACAGGGCGTTGGGACTGGCGAAGGTGGTCACCCCGTCGACGTCGAGACGGATGAGACCATCGGATGCCCGTGGGGCACCACGGCGGGGACCGGTCGGCGCAGAGAGGTCAGGGAAGTCCCCTGTGGCGATCATCTCGAAGAGATCGTTCGCGCACTCGTTGAAGGTGAGTTCCTGCCTGCTGGGAGTGCGGGCTTCACCGAGGTTGGTGTGGCGGGTGAGGACGGCGATCGGAGCCGTCGTGTTCTCCGGCGATGTGGCTGCCAGCCGACGCATGACCGGAACGGCTCGCACACGGGTGGGCGTCTCCTCGTACCAGTCCGGTGCTGTCGAGTCCGTGATCTGTCCGCTGGCGAACGCCTCCGACACCTGCGCGCGCCACTGGGGCTTGATGAGCTGACCGACGAAGTCGCGGTAGAACAGGGTGGCTGCGCTCGACGGGCGGTAGTGCGACACAGACATGAAGCTGCCGTCTGCCGTCGGAACCCAGAGCACGATGTCGGCGAAGGCCAGGTCGGCGAGGAGCTGGGCGTCGCCGACGAGCATGTGCAGCCAGTCCACATCCTCATCCGTGGAGCGGCCGTTGGCGAGGACGAGGTCACTGAGCGTCGACATTCGTCCAGTCTAGGCTGACGCGCCGGCCCGGCCGGCTTCGCCAGCGACCCGGTCATCCGGTACTCACAGACGCGAGGATCCGGCTCCGTCGGAGCGCTCGCCTGCGGGGAGCGATGACGGCAGCGGGCAGGATCCGGTCGCGAGCCAGGCGGGCGATCGCCGCCAGCGCCGGGGAGCGCGGGCTCACATCGCGCAGGGCTCGACCGGCCAGCAGCGCGGCATCCGTTCCCCGGTCGTCTGCGGGAACGAGGACCGGGTCCCCGATGCCGCCGAAGCGTTGCAGGGTCGCCCGCACCTGGCCGTTCGGGTTCAGCCCTGCCACCCCCGCGCGGACCTTGTTGACGACAGTGGTGATCGGTCGATCTTCGGTCACCTCGACCAGGTCGGGGTATGCCCGCAGGTATCGGGCGAGGCCGATGGGGTCAGCGGCCGCGACCGCGACGATGCGGTCCGCCGAACGCACAGCGGCCAGGGTGGCGGCATTGCGACGTGGGGCGAACAGGTCGCTTGAGATCTCCTCGTCGTTCTCGAGGCTGAAGCCGGTGTCGATCACGACGTAGTCCGCCCAGTCCCGGCAGGCGGCGATCGTGCGGGACACGCGCTCGGTGCTCAACTCGGGCCAGCGCGCCGCCCGCGGTATGCCGGTGAGCACGTTGAGTGTGCCGCCATGGACCGGGTACGGCTGCCTGATTCGCTCGAGTTCGGCCGTGGTGAGTCCGTCCTGGCCTGCGAGCCTGCAGGCGGCCGCGAACCCGGGTGCTTCGTCGAGCATCCCGAGGATGGGGGCGATCGATGCGCTGTGGGTGTCGGCGTCGACGAGAGCGACCGCGTGGCCGGCCGCGGCGAGTTCGGTAGCCAGGCAGATCGCGACGGTCGTGCGGCCGGGAGCTCCCGCAGGGCCCCAGACCGCGAGGACGGTGCCGTTCTTGTCGATCGCAGACGCCACCTCGACCTGGACACCACCACGGATGGCCGCGTCGATGACCTCGATGGCCGCGTCGGCGTCCACCACGTCGTACAGGCCGAGCGCCGCAGCGTTGCGTCTCCCGGCTCCGTCTGACGCCAGTGCGAGCACGCGGATGCCACGCCGGTCGCAGGCTGTGAGCAGGGAGGGAGTCAGCCGCTCGGCGTCGGCCGAGACAAGCAGAACGTCTGGCCGCCGTCCGTCGAGGGCCGCGATCGGATCGGTGAGTCGGCCGATCCGCGCGTCCACCCGGTGGCCGCGTTCGACGAGCGCGGAAACCAGACGGTCCTCGTCGTCCCGGTCGAGAGCGAAGGCGAGATCGGCCACCGCGTCACCCGGCCGGGACGATCGAGATGGCGTTCTCACCAGACAGTGCGGCGAGCAGCGCAGCGACCCGCCCGGTCGGAACGAGCACTTCGACCCGCTCACCGGTTCCGGCGGCGACGAGACCCTGCTGTTCGACCACCCGCACGACGCTGACGTCGGAGACGATCACCGTGGGAGGAGCGAACGACCCGTCCTCCTGCTGTTCGGCCGACCACACATCGACCAGCGACCCGGTCTGCACCGAACCGGCCAGGGCGAGCGATGACGGAACGACGACGGCGCTGACCTGCACCTCGGCATCCGTCCGAACGGCGGAAAGAGGCACGAGTTCGCCTGCGAACACCGTCCGGGTGACGACGAGGCCAGCTGCAGGCAGCGCCGTCAGGTAGCGTTCCCCGGCCGAATCGAGCCGGACGTTCACCACGGCGAGATCGTCGTCGGTGACGGTATCGCCGACCGAGAGCGTCGACGTCGCGGTCAGCACCGGGCTGGACCGGTCGGCGGCCCGGACGACTCCCCAGACGCCGAGAATCGATCCGATGATGAGCACGACACCGATCGCCAGTCGGGGGTCGAATCCGATCCGGTGTAGTCGACGCGACGCCATGATCACCTCCAGCGTGAGAGTGGATGCCGCACCCGGGTGCGGATTCACCCATCGTGCCAAGATGTGCGACACGACGAGAAAGTTATCCACAGACGGCCCCCACCGTCACGGGCTGGCGGAATAATCAGTGCCATGGATACGGTTTCCTCCGACTCCGTCGGTCGCTTTCTCACGGTGGCCGACACGGCCGACCTCCTCAACATCTCGACGGCTGAGGTCATCGAGTTGGTGCGGTCGGCCGAGCTTCCGGCGATCCACGTCGGTTCTCCGGGACGCTGGCGGATCGAACGAGTCGTGCTTGAGGCGTACATCGATGGCAAATACGAGGAATCCAGGCGGATGGGACTGTGGCGCCAGGCGAACCTGGCGAGCCTCCCCGAGGTGTCCGACGGAGCCATCGTGCGCCCATCCGACGCCTGACGCACCGCGGGTTAGTTTCCGAGCGAGCCTCCCCGGCGACCACCACGCGCGCCGCCGACGGCACGCCGGTCCCGGCGGTGGCCCCAGCGTGCCCCACGTGACCGGGAGGCCGGATCGATCGTGCCTTCCTCAGAGCAGGATCAGGGCGATCCCGGCGAGGGGAACGAGCCGATGGTGGCTGACGTTCCTTTCGCGGCGCGCGGCACCGCGCTCATGCACCGCAAGGTCGACGTGGTCTCCCGCGACCCGGTCGAGCGTGCCGCCGTGAACGGCCGGCGGCATCGACCGGCAATGGAGTTCGACGTAGACCCGCCGACGGCAGAGGTCACGCAAGGCGAAGGACATCCCGATCCTGTCGGTCAGCCGTGGCGCCTGCTCATCGCGGTCGGGAACGGAGAGACTGCGAGTGATGTCGCTCTTCGGCAGGGTCACACCGGCGATCGCATCGATCGGTACGATGCAGGCGCCGGATGCTCCGTCCCGGCCGACGAGGTCGGCACTCATCCAGTCCCGGCCGAAGGTCTGCGGCAGCACGGTGATCATTTCGCCGGTGACGAGTTCGAGGACCACCTCGGCACGATGGCCGTCCCTGCCTGAGAACGTCTGGAGCCGGTCGCGGAGGGTGAGTCGACCGACCCGGAGCCTGTGCTCTTCGGCGCGTTTGTCGAGTTCCTCCGCATGCAGCTCGTGTTCGAGCTGGCTTTCAAGGTCGTCGAAGAGGCTGTCCCAGCGCATGGTTGGAGAGTAGCGACTCCCCTCGCCGGCGCGGGAGAGTTATCCACAGTTTGAAATGTGGGGTTTACAGCGGTGATCAGACACTGGGAGAGTAACTCGTCATAACGAGCCCGACAGGGCAATGCTGACGCAGGCAGTGCGTGGACCCGAAACAGGCATCCTGTCACCGAGCGAGACGACGACCCCGGCAGTGGGCGTCCCGCCCAGACCTCACCAGGTCGCCGTGCCCACACCCAGGTTGTTTCCGCGCACGTTTTCCACGGAGCCTCGCATGAACTCCCCGTCTGCCGGCGAACCGGCATCCCGCCCGTCCGGCACCAGCCAGGCGCACCTTTCTTTCGATCCCGACCAGTTCTTCGGCAGGCAGAAGACGCCGACCGGGCAACTCCCTCCGCCTGAGCCTCTGCTCGAGAACCTCACCCGGTGCGTCATGGAGGTTCTCGCCGGGGCCCGCGAACTCGACCAGCTCGCCAGGTGGATCTCCGAAGACGTCTACAAGCACCTTCTCAAACGCCAGGTCGTGTCAGCGCGGGCTCGCCAGGTCAAGGGACTGCAGGCCGTCCGGCCCTTCCTGAAGATCGGGCGGATCACGACGTGCGAGCCACGCGACGGTGTCGTCGAAGCCGTGGTGATGGTTCACCAGCGCGCTCGATCCCGGGCGGTGGCCATCCGGCTCGAAGGGATGGACCGTCGCTGGCGAGCGACGGCGATCTCCGTGCTCTGAGCGCGGTGTTGTGCTCGGTACGACGCTAGCTCGCGTCGCACAGAGTCATGCCGCGACGACCCTTCGTGACCATTTCATGCCGCGACCACCTCCGTGGCCACTCCGCGCCCCGTGCAGGTCTCGATGTGCCGCGAACCGTCGTCCGGGGCATCCGCAAACGGCGCAGTGCGGCGACTCGTCGCCCGACCACGCACGACGCCCCCGGCCGGATCTCCGGTCGGGGGCGTCGTGTCTGCGCGGGCTGGCCGCTACTTCTTCTTGCCCTGCGCACGACGGTCGGCGCGGTTGCCGGCTGGAGCCGCCGAGCCACCCTTCTGGCCAAACGCTCCGCGAGCGGCGGGCTGCGCCTCCTGGGCAGGGGTCCCACCGGTGCGCGGTGCACCGGTGACCTCTGTCACCTTCTGCGCACGGGCAGTCGCTGTCTTCTCGATCTGCCCCTTCTGGTTGCGGACCTCGACCTCGCCGCCCTCGTTCGCCGCAGAGAAGCTGAGCTTCTCTTCTTCGTCGTCCGGTCGGGTGAGTCCCTTGGCCTCCACAGACGTCACCTCTTCGGTCGCGCCCTTCTTGACTTCGACCTCGAGGTTGAACAGGTAGCCGACGCTCTCCTCGCGGATCTGCCCCATCATCTGCTGGAACATGCTGAAGCCTTCGCGCTGGTACTCGACAAGCGGGTCACGCTGGGCCATGGCTCGCAGGCCGATGCCGTCCTTGAGGTAGTCCATCTCGTAGAGGTGGTCGCGCCAACGCCGGTCGACGACCTGCAGCACCACCCGGCGCTCGAGCTCTCGCATGGCGGGCGAACCGAGCTGTTCTTCACGGTTCGCATACGCGAGTCGGGCATCCGAGAGGATCTCGCGACGCATGAAGTCGCGGTTGATCCTGCCCTTCTGGCCGGCCTCGGCGACGACCTCATCGATGGTCAGCGAGATGGGGTACAGCGTCTTGAGGTCGACCCAGAGAGCGTCGAAGTCCCAGTCGTCGCCGTTGCCCTCGCCGATGTGCACGTCGAGCACCTCGTCGATGACGTCTTCGAGGAACTTCTGCGTACGCTCGTGCAGGTCGTCGCCCTCGAGGATGTGACGGCGGTCGGCGTAGATGGCCTCACGCTGACGGTTGAGGACGTCGTCGTACTTGAGCACGTTCTTGCGGATCTCGGCGTTTCGGCCCTCCACCTGCGACTGAGCGCTGCGGATGGCACGGCTGACGACCTTCGACTCGATGGCCATGTCGTCGGGGACCCCGCCGCGGCCCATAAGCGCTTCTGCTGCGCCGGAGTTGAACAGGCGCATGAGGTCATCGGTGAGCGAGAGGTAGAAACGGCTCTCCCCCGGGTCGCCCTGACGACCGGACCGGCCGCGGAGCTGGTTGTCGATACGCCGTGACTCGTGTCGCTCGGTGCCGAGTACGTACAGCCCGCCGGCGTCGATGACTTTCTCGGCCTCTTCATTGACCTCGCTCTTGACAGCAGTGAAGACGTCATCCCAGGCCGCCTCATACTCGTCAGGTGTCTCGGTGGGGCTGAGGCCCTTCTGGTTCATCTCCTGAACGGCGAGGAACTCGGCGTTTCCACCGAGCATGATGTCTGTGCCTCGACCGGCCATGTTGGTCGCGACGGTGACCGACCCGAGCCGACCGGCCTGGGCGACGATCGCCGCTTCCCTGGCGTGGTTCTTCGCGTTCAGCACCTCATGACGGATGCCCTTCTTCGCGAGCAGGCGGGAGAGGTATTCGCTCTTCTCCACGCTCGTCGTTCCGACGAGGACCGGCTGGCCGTTGGCGTTGCGTTCGGCGATGTCTTCGACGACCTGGGCGAACTTCGTCTCTTCGTTCTTGTAGACGAGGTCTGACTGGTCGATGCGCTTCATCGGTTTGTTGGTGCGGATGGGCACGACCCCGAGCTTGTACGTGGACATGAACTCGGCCGCCTCGGTCTCGGCGGTACCGGTCATTCCGGCGAGTTTGTCGTACAGACGGAAGTAGTTCTGCAGGGTGACGGTCGCGAGAGTCTGGTTCTCGGCCTTGACCTGAACACCCTCCTTGGCCTCGATGGCCTGGTGGATTCCCTCGTTGTACCGACGGCCCATGAGGATTCGACCGGTGTGCTCGTCGACGATCATCACCTCGCCGTTCATCACGACGTAGTCCTTGTCCTTCTTGAACAGCGCGCGTGCCTTGATCGAGTTGTTGAGGAAGGAGATCAGCGGAGTGTTCGCCGACTCGTAGAGGTTGTCGATGCCGAGGTAGTCCTCGACCTTTTCGATACCGGTCTCGAGCACACCGACGGTGCGCTTCTTCTCGTCGACCTCGTAGTCTTCGCCTTCGACCAGGACGGTGGCGAGCCGGGCGAACTCGGCGAACCAGCGGTTCGCCTCACCCGAGGCCGGACCGGAGATGATGAGCGGGGTCCGTGCCTCGTCGATGAGGATGGAGTCCACCTCGTCGACGACCGCGAAGAAGTGACCGCGCTGCACGAGGTCCTTCGACTGCCAGGCCATGTTGTCGCGGAGGTAGTCGAACCCGAACTCGTTGTTCGTGCCATAGGTGATGTCTGCTGCGTACTGTTCGCGGCGCTGCTCGGGCGTCTGCCCGGCGAGGATGACACCGGTGGTCATGCCGAGGGCACGGAACACCCGGCCCATGAGCTCGGACTGGTAGGTGGCGAGGTAGTCGTTCACGGTGACGATGTGCACGCCATTGCCGGCGATCGCGTTGAGGTAGGCGGGGAGTGTCGCGACGAGCGTCTTTCCTTCACCGGTCTTCATCTCGGCGATGTTGCCGAGGTGGAGAGCTGCTCCACCCATGAGCTGGACGTCGAAGTGACGCAGGCCGAGGGTGCGCTTCGATGCCTCACGGACAGCAGCGAATGCCTCGGGCAGCAGGTCGTCGAGCGACTCGCCGTTCTCGTGCCTTTCACGCAGTTCGACGGTCTCGTTGCGCAGCTCCTCGTCGGTGAGGGCGGAGAAGTCGGGCTCGAGTGAGTTGACTGCCGTTGCGATGTTCTCGAGTTTCCGGACCACTCGGCCTTCGCCCAGGCGAAGAACCTTCTCTAGTACTGAGGCCACGTATTGCACTCCACTTTGATCTCTGGCACGTTGTCGCAACGTGCTGCCATGCCGTGTGCACGGTGTGGTCACCGGCGTTCCTGCCGACGACCCCCTCTATGTTAGTCCGGTGCGGGGTGAGAGCATCCTGAATCCGCGCGGATCGGTTCCCCCTGAACGTGGCTCACGCGGGTACCCGTCCGGGCACCCGCGTGAGCATTGGTCGGACGGTCAGGCCCGCTTCTTCTCGTCTCGTGCGTCATCGTCGAGTCCGATCACGCCGTAGTCCCAGCCTTTACGGCGGTACACGACGCTCGGTCGGTCGTTCTTCGCGTCGACGAAGAGGAAGAACGGATGCCCGACGAGTTCCATCCGGTCGACGGCTTCGTCGACGGTCATGAACTCGGCAGGGAACACCTTTTCCCTGATGACGACTGGGCAGTACTCATCGTCATCCGATGCATCATCCTCGACGGCGGCAATAGTACCTGTGGCCACCCTGGCGATCGTGTCGAGGTCAGCCGGCTGGACGTCGATTCCGCTGAATCCCGCGGCGCTGGCCGCCTGGAGCGACGTCCGGCGTTTGCCTCGAAGCACCTTCTTTCGGTCCTTGGCCCTGCGCACCTGTTCAAGGAGTTTCGCGATTGCCAGATCGAAGGCGACGTACTTGTCTGAACCGGCGGCCTCCGCTCGCACGAGTGGTCCTGGGCCGATGAGCGTCAACTCGACGCGATCATCTCCTGGTTTTCCGCTCTTGTCGTGGTGACGGCTGACTTTGACCTCAAAGGCCAACGCCCGGTCCGACAGGTGGGCGATCTTCTCCGACTTTTCTTCCACGTAATCGCGAAAGCGATCGGTGAGACCCAGGCCTTGTCCGACAATGTTAGTTTCCACGTCAACCTCCCTGATGTTCGGCGTGCCGCCACATTTCCAGGGCGGTCCTTTCACGCCTTTTGCCCCACCGTAGTCCCGCCGGCCTGATAAGTCACTCAGCAAACTGTGCGGTTACGACGTCGGCGGGAGGTATCGCGGTGTCGCCGCGATCACCGCGGCACCGATGACGGTGCCGCCCGCATCGACGAGAGCCCGGCGGGCTTCCCGCAGGGTCACCCCGGTGGTGACCACATCGTCGACGAGCAGGAAAACCCGCTCGTCACCGGGACTCCTGCTGCGCAGCGATCCGGCAAGATTTTCTTCGCGCGCGCTGCTTCCGAGCCCGATCTGGTCGAGTGGCTGGCGGTTCCAGCGCAGCGGATGATCGAGCTTCAACCCGGTTCGCGAGACGACGACGTCAACCGGACGATAGCCGCGCCTGCGGTACGCGGCGCGCGTTGAAGGAACGGATGCCAGCACGACACCGCCGGGGCCGAAGGCGTCGACCGGTGCGCCGAAGAGACCTTCCGTCACCGCAGCGACGATCGCGGTCCTGAGCACCAGCGACAGAGCTCGTGCCGTGTCGGTGCGCTGGTCGTTCTTGAGCGCGAGGATGATGCGCCGCGACGGGCCGCTGTACCCGGTTCCTGCCCACACCGGGAATCCGGGGTCCAGGTCGCGGCGAAGAACCGGACCGGCCATCGTGGCTGCGCACTGTTCGCACACCGAGACGTTCGGCTGCCGGCACCCGGCGCACTCCACCGGGAACAACACGGCGAGCGCCTCACGTGCCGCGCCGACGAGCGATGATCGCAGCATTCATTCAGCCTGACGTGACGGCCGCGTCGGCGACGGACCCCGGGGAATCCGGTGAGAACGGCCTGGCCGAGGTGTTGCTGTGGTGGGAGGGTCAGCCCGGGCTGCCGAGCTGGGTGGCGAGGAGGGTCAGCCCGGGCTGCCGAGCTGGGTGGCGAGGAGTGTCACGTCCGTGCCGACGACCTGCCAGGCCGAGGTGCGCAACGCGGTGAGATCTCCGTTGGAGAGAACGGCGCGCAATTGCCGGAGTCCGCTCCCCGCGACGAGGGAGATGGCGCCTGCCGGCCCCTGGAGAATCTCGGACGGCCCGCCGATGATCTGCTCGACGACCTCGGTCGATCCGTCTGCCGCCGTCGTGAGCGTAGCGACCGTGAGGTCGTCGACCCAGGTGGTGGTCACTGCCGTTCCGGTTCCCACGGCGAGCGCCTGAGCGTCACCGAGGCGAACGGGCAGGTCATCGCCGTCTCGCTGCACACCGGCGACGAGGAGGCGCGCCTCGTCACCGACCCTGACGAGGGCGAGGATGCGCGTGCCGTCTCGCGAGACGGCGATCGACAGGATCGAGGATGCCTCGGGCCAGCTGGTGAGGACGGCCGACTGGGTTCCATCGGAGCGGGAGACGATCACCGACCCTGGCGCCGACGCCGGGACACTCCAGATGTAGCCGAACCGGTCAAGGGACGGCGCGATCAGACCGGGTCGGGCGTCGACCCGGAGCGGGTCAGGTCCAGACGCGCGTACGGCGAAAACACCGTCAGATGTCTTCGCTGCCGCGAGCGTGTGGGACGCGTTCACGACGGCGGCCGTCGGAGCGAGGGCTTCGACGCGGCCAGACAGGCCGTCCAGCTTCTCGAGGGCATCGCCCGTCGAGAGAAAGCCGAACCCGTCCTCGCCGAGCACGAGCGGACGGGGATCGACGCGCGGAGGCGCGACAGTCAGAGCCGGGATGTCTTCGGTGTTGTTGTTCACGGTGATGCTGACCGAATTGATCGATGACACCCCGGTGAGACTGCCGGAGAGCTGCGCCTGCATGCGCTGGAGGGTCACGTCATCGGCCTGGAACACCTCACTGCTGAGGTCGATCTGGGCGACGTCGCCCACGACGGGAACCGCATTCTTCGTCAGGGTCGTCCCCTCGGGGAATGCGGTGGTCACCGCACCGGTGAGGAGGGGGCCAGGACCGTCGAGAAGCGCTTTGACGATCCTCGTTCCGGTGGACGTCCGTGACGGGAACCAGCGCAGGTCGGGCACGAGGTAGGTCCAGGACGGGTCGAAGAACGTGACGGCATACGAACTGAACACGTCGCTGAAGCTCTGCCGGTCGAGGATGACCCGGTCTGGCGCGACGCTGATCCGCCACTCGTCCTTCACCTTGGTGAAGCTGTAGCCCTGGGTCAGCGGGGTACGCGAACTGAACTCGGTGTATTCGCCCTGCGCGTTCACCTCGGCGAGAGGGGCGACCGTCAACTGCATCGAGAGGTCGTCGACGGAGAGGTAACTGCGCTGCGCTGACTCGTCGACGACGACGTTGAGGTCGGGGTTCCACTCGGTCTTGAGATCGGGTGCCAGGTATTCCCGCGCCGTCGCATAGTCCTCCCTCGGACTGGATGCCGCGCCGATGAAGCCACGCAGGATCTGTTCCTGGCTGGCTCCGGCGCTCGGCCCCTTCGGGTTGAACTGGAATTCGGCATCCTCGGCACCCTCGACCGGCTGGCCGATTCGCGGCGCACCCGACTGCGGGATTCCAGCGCACCCGGAAAGCGCAAGGGCCGCGACGAGGGCGACGGTTGCGGTCCAGAACCGATTTCTCATACCCCGACTCCGTTCTCTCTCGCGTTGTCCGGCTGCTCGGCATTCGTGCTGCCTGCGGGATCGATGTCATCGGGCTCAGGATCCGCGTCCACGGGCGGCAGCGGGATCGGTGACAGCGTGACCTCTCCCCCGAGCACACGCGGCAGCGTGAGCCGGAAGCAGGAACCCGCCCCGACCCGTGACCAGAGTTCGAGAGAACCTCCGTGGAGTTGGGCGTCTTCGAGCGCGATGGCGAGCCCCAGTCCCGTCCCGCCGATCGTGCGCTTGCGCGAGGGGTCTGCGCGCCAGAACCGGTCGAACACCCGCAGGGCATCCTCATCGGTCATGCCGTGCCCGTAGTCGCGAACCGACAACGCGACCGCCTGCTCGTTGCTGTCGACCGTGATGACGATGGGCTTGCCTTCGCCGTGTTCGATCGCGTTGCCCAGCAGGTTCCGTACGACCCTGCGGATGCGGCGCGGATCGATCTCGACGTCGGAGTAGCCGCCCGGTGCCACCAGTCTCACGTCGGAACCCTTCTGCTCGGCGAGCGACGCCATCCCGTCGATCGAATCCTCGGCGAGGTGCACGAGGCTGTGCGGTTCGAGTTCGAGCTGCACGGACCCGGCGTCGTAGCGGCTGATCTCGAGGAGGTCGGCGAGGAGGAGTTCGAAGCGCTGGGTCTGGGTGTGCAGCAACTCCGCGGTTCTGGCGGTCGCAGGAGGGAAGTCGGCACGCTGGTCGTAGAGGACGTCGCCGGCCAGGCGCATCGTGGTGAGTGGTGTACGGAGCTCGTGCGAGACATCGGAGACGAAGCGCTGCTGCACCTGTGAGAGATCGGCCAGTTCCTTGATCTGGGATTGGAGGCTGTCTGCCATGCCATTGAACGATCGCGCGAGAGTGGCGAGTTCGTCCTCACCTTTCACCGGGATCCTCACCTCCAGGTCTCCCCTGGCAAGTTGCTCACTCGTCTCGGCCGCCACCCGAACCGGGTTGGCCACGAGCCGCACGATCACCCACGCGACGGCACCGACGAGCAGCAGCAGGGTCAGACCACCGACGAAGAGGGTGCGCTGGACGAAGAGCAGGGTCTGCTCGGTGTCAGTGAGGTCGAAACCGATGTAGATCTCCCAGCGGCTGCCCTCCGGGAGCGTGATCTGGGAACCGACCACGATGCCGGGCACCCGGCCGCCGTCAGCAGTTGTCAGCGACACCGACTGCCACCACTGCTCGTCGGGGTTGTCCTGCACCAGCCCACGCAGCTCGTCGCTCACCACATCCTTCAGCCGGACGTTCTCGAAATCCTGCGGCCCGGTGGGGCTGGGCTCCTGGCCCGGCGAACGGTAACCGGCGATCATCGTGCTCGACGATGTGCGCGCGATCTCCTCACGCGCTGCGCCCATCAGCTCCTGTGTGCTTCCCCTGCCCTGGTCACTGGACGAATCGAGGATGCTCTGGGCCGCTTCGATCGCGCGCGCTGAATCCTGCTGCACCTGGCTCACACGCGACTGGAACAGGTCGTTGCCGATGGTCAGCGACATGTAGAAGCTGCTGATGAGCAGGGCGAAGAGCGACAGGGCCAGCGTGACGACGATGGTGCGGAACTGCAGGGACCGTCGCCAGGAACGCGCGGCGCGAGCCGGCCACGTCCTCCAGTTCGCGAGCCGGATGCCCGAAACGCCCTGGCCCAATCCCATCATCTCTTTCAGGCGGCTGCGCCGGCGCCGGCGCGGTACCCGACGCCGCGCACGGTCATGACGATGCGCGGGTTGTCCGGATCGTCTTCCACCTTGGCTCGCAGCCGCTGTACGTGGACGTTCACCAGTCGGGTGTCTGCCTTGTAGTGGTAGCCCCAGACCTGCTCGAGGAGCATCTCGCGGGTGAAGACCTGCTGTGGCTTCGACGCCAGGGTGAGAAGCAGGTCGAATTCGAGCGGTGTGAGGTTGATTCGCTGATCTCCGCGCTTGACCTCGTGGCCGGCGACGTCGAGGGTCAGGTCGCCGATCGACAGCGAATCCTGCGACGTCGGTGACGCCGGCCGGAGCCGCGTCTTGATCCGCGCGACGAGTTCCTTGGGGTTGAACGGCTTGACCATGTAGTCGTCGGCGCCGGATTCGAGCCCCTTGACGACATCCGCAGTGTCGGTTTTCGCGGTGAGCATGATGATGGGCACCCCTGACTCGGCCCTGATGCGGTTGCAGACCTCGATGCCGTCGATGCCAGGGAGCATGAGGTCGAGGAGCACGAGATCTGGCCTGGACTCGTGGAAAGCGTCGACCGCGCCGGACCCGTCCGCGCAGAACGAGGGCTCGAACCCTTCGGTGCGAAGGACGATACCGATCATTTCTGCCAGGGCGGTGTCATCGTCGACCACCAAAATCCGTGCGTTCATACGCCTCGTTCTCGATTCGTGTGCAGGTCCGCTTCGGGTACGCGACCATGCAGTACCTTCCTTCAGGTTAGCTGCAACCCGGTGGCAGTTCGCCGAGAACCGCCAGGGGACGGATGCCCGGACGGTCGTGGTGCCGCTGAGGCTGGTGTGACACGATGAGAGAGCGCACGTTGTCGAACAGCCTGAGGGAGCCGCTGGAGTGACCACCGACGAGAACTGGCAGGACCCCGCGGACGCGGCAGGACCGAACGGTCAGGGAGAGCAGCGACCGCACCAGCCGGCGGCAAGCCCGCCCTACTCCGCCCCCGCACAATCAGCCCCGGACCAGCCGTTTTATCCTCCGAGGCCGCCCCAGGCGGCACCGCCAGCGTGGCACAGCCCCGACGGTCGGTCCAGCTGGCAGCAGCCACCAGCTCAGCCGTACCCTCCGGCGCAACCGGGCTACGGAGCGCCGCCGGTCGGCCAGAATCCGTACCAGCAACCGGCACAGCAGGCTCCGTGGGGATACCCGGGCATGCAGCAGGGCCCGTCTGCACCGCCGGCCTGGGCCCCTCCCCCCAAACCGGGGCTCATTCCGCTCCGACCGCTCGGATTCGGGACGCTGCTCGGTGCCCCGTTCCTCACCCTGAAGCGCAACCCGAAGGCGACATTCGGAAGCGCGCTGCTCGTGCAGGCGATCACGGTGGTCGTCAGCCTGATCGTGATCGGTCTGGTGACCTGGTTCGTGATCTCACGGATCACGACCGCTGCGCCGGAAGATGTCGAGACTGTGGCTGCAGGGGGGATCACGGCGATCATTCTCGGTTCGATCATCCCGTTCCTCATCAGCATCGCTGGAACGGTGTTCCTTCAGGGCGTCATCGTCACCGAAGCAGCCCGATCGACGCTCGGCGAGAAACTCACGCTCAAGGCGACCTGGAAGGCGACCTGGCCGAGACTGGGAGCACTGCTGCTCTGGACGCTTCTCGCCGGAGCCGCCGTCTCCATCGTTCTCGCGGCGATCATCGGGATCGTGTGGCTCCTGGTCGTTCTCGGCGGAGGGTTTATCGCGGCCGGCATCATTCTGGCCATCCTCGCCGGACTCGCCCTCGTGGTTGTCGGTGTGTGGCTTGGGGTGAAACTCTCCCTAGTGCCCAGCGCGATCGTCCTCGAGCGGGCAGGAGTTCTCGCCGCCGTGCGTCGCTCCTGGCGGCTCGTCGACGGATACTTCTGGAAGACGCTGGGAATCCAGTACCTGATCGCGTTCATCGTCGGCACGGTGTCGCAGGTCGTCCTCACGCCGATCACCATCATCTACACGATGTCCGTCAGCGTGCTCGACCCGACCGGGGCGACCGCGGAGGACTGGATTGCGCCCGCCGTGCTCTATGTCGTCCTCATCATCGTGTCGCTCCTCGTGGCATCCATCACCTCGGTCGTCCAGTCGGCGACACTCGCCTTCATCTACATCGACCTGCGGATGCGTAAAGAGGGACTCGACCTCGAACTGATCCGGTTCGTTGAGGCTCGCCAGTCCGGTGACAGCTCGGTGCACGACCCCTATCTGCTGCGCACCGGGTCTCCGACGGGTGCTCCATGGGCCTAGTGGGCACCGTCCGTTTCGACGTGCCGGTGGTGCCGGATGCGCCTGAGGCGCGCGACTGGCTGCTCCAGGAGCTGTCACGGCCGGAGTACGCTGCCGCGCAACCGAGCCTGTTCGATGTGCTCAGTCAGGAGTTCTTCGCCTGGCTTGCGCGCTTGTTCCAGCCAGGGGACTCCGTTCCCCTCGACTGGCTTCCCGTTCTGATCGTCGGGCTCGTCGTTGTCGCTCTCGTCGTCGCCCTCCTGATCTGGGGTGTGCCGCGAGCGAACCGGCGCAGCCGCCCCGCCTCCGGGCTGTTCGGTGACGCCGATCGCCGGACCGCTGCCCAACTCCGCTCCGCAGCAGCGAAAGCAGCGGCTGAGGCACGCTGGACCCTGGCCGTTCTGGAGCAGTTCCGGGCGATCGCCCGGGGCCTCGACGAACGCACCGTGGTCTTTGTCAGCCCCGGAACGACCGCCCACGATTTCGCGGGCAGGGCATCGTCGGCTTTTCCTGCGGTCTCGACCGAACTCCGTGAGGCAGCTGACGTGTTCGACCGGGTCAGGTACCTCGGCGAAGACGGCACTTCCGACCAGTACCAGCGGCTCCGGGCACTCGACGGTCGCGTGCAGAGTGAGACCCCGGCCGTTCACGAGACCATCGAACGGATGCCGGTCGCATGACTTCGACGACGCAGCTCGCCGATGCTCCTGCAGACGACCGGGTGCTGACCCCCCGTGCCAGGACAGTCGCCCGTCGCGGCCTGTTCTGGGCCGGGGTCGCCGTGGTCTGCGTTCTCGTCGTCGGCGCCTCTCTTCTCCTGACCCGCGGAGGAGGAGCCAGCGGCATACCGCTGGATCCGACCAGCCCGGCCCCCACCGGTGCGAAAGCGGTCGCCGAGGTGCTGCGCACACAGGGTGTCGACGTCATCATTCCCGACGGATACGACGACGCGCTCGCCGAGGCACAGACGCCAGGAACCACGCTGGCGCTGTACGACCCGAGCGCCTACCTGTCAGATGAGCGGCTCACCGACCTCGTCACGGACGCCGGCGACGTCGTCGTGCTCTCCCCCCACTTCCGGCAGTTACAGACGCTTGAACCGGATGTCCGCGCGGCAGGACAGTCCGACCCGGACATCCCGCTCGAGAGCTCCTGCTCCGTCGGGGCGGCTGAACGCGCCGGGACGATCAGCGCCGGTGCGACACTCGCCTTCTCCGACGAGACGGATGCCGTCGGCTGCTTCCCCGCCGAGACCGGCGGATTCGGCGTCGTCGAGCTTCCGCTCGACGGCGACCGGCTGACCTTCGTCGGCCCGACCGAACTCTTCTCGAACGACGCTGTCATCCTTCACGGCAACGCCGCACTCGCTCTCGGGCTGCTCGGCGGCACCGACCGCCTCGTCTGGTACCTGCCGACCGTGGCCGATGTCGAAGCGACCGGACCGCCCAGCCTGCAGGAACTCACACCGCCCTGGCTCGTTCCCGTCACCTCCCTCCTGGCGATCACCGCCCTCACAGCCATGTTCTGGCGAGGCCGTCGGTTCGGTCCGCTCGTCGCCGAGGACCTCCCCGTCACCGTTCCTGCTGGCGAGACCATGGAGGGACGGTCGAGGCTCTACCAGCGCACCGCAGCACGAACCCGGGCCGTCGACGCCCTCCGCATCGGTGCGATCGGACGCCTCGGCAGCACCCTCGGCCTGCCGCGGACGGCCAGCGTGACCGACGTGTCGGATGCTGCTGCCGCGACGCTCGGACGGCACCCCGCCGAGGTACGCGGCATCCTCGTCGACCTGCTTCCGGCATCCGAACGAGATGTGGTCGCGCTCTCGGACTCGCTCCGAGACCTGGAAGCGGCGGTCACCGCCGCCGTCGACCCGCGGCCACCCCGGACTCGCTCATGAACCCGACCATCGCCATCCGCCTCCACCGACCGAACCGGAAGAACGCGCCATGACCTCACCGACACCGTACGGACAGCAGCATCCGCAGGGATACCCCCAGCCTCAGCAGCCTCAGCAGGCACCACAGCAGCCGCAGGGGGCCCCGCAGGATCCGGCTGCTCAGCCGCACCGGCAGCCACAGCACCACCAGCAGTCGCCGCACCAGCAGCCGCCGGCCCGCCGAGCGGCCCCGCAGGTCGAGTCTCCTCGGACCACCGAACTGCGGGAGAAACTCGCTCAGGTGCGCCGTGAAGTCGGCAAGGCCGTCGTCGGGCAGGAACCGGCCGTCACCGGGCTGATCATCGCCCTGCTCGCCAAGGGTCACGTGCTTCTCGAGGGAGTCCCCGGGGTTGCCAAGACCCTGCTCGTTCGCACCCTCAGCCAGGCGCTCGACCTCGACACGAAACGGGTCCAGTTCACACCGGACCTGATGCCGGGCGACGTCACCGGTTCGCTCGTCTACGACGCGAAGACCGGAGAGTTCGAGTTCAGGCGGGGCCCGGTGTTCACGAACATCCTGCTCGCAGACGAGATCAACCGGACGCCACCGAAGACGCAGTCCTCGCTGCTCGAGGCGATGGAGGAACGCCAGGTCTCCACCGACGGCCGGACTGTGCCGCTGCCAGACCCGTTCGTCGTCGCTGCCACGATGAACCCGATCGAGTACGAGGGCACCTACACGCTCCCCGAAGCTCAACTCGACCGCTTCCTGCTCAAACTCGTACTCGACGTACCCGAGCGTGACCTGGAGATCGAGGTGCTCAGACGCCACTCGGCCGGGTTCAACCCGCGCGACCTCGCCGGGGCCGGCGTCACCGCCGTGCTCGGAGCGGCCGACCTCGCCGACGCCCAGCGCGCAGCGGCCGCCACCGGGGTGAGCCCGGACGTGCTCAGCTATATCGTCGACCTCGCGCGGGCGACACGGCGGAGCCCGTCGGTGCGAATGGGCGTCAGCCCACGCGGAACCACGGCTCTCCTCGCCGCCGCGAAATCGTGGGCCTGGCTGAGCGGGTATGCCTGGGTCACTCCGGACCACGTACAGGCGATGGTGCTGCCGGTGTGGCGACACCGGCTCCAGCTCCGCCCGGAAGCGGAACTCGAGGGTGTCGGATCGGATGCCATCCTGCGATCCGTCCTCCAGCAGGTGCAGGTGCCGATCTAAATGATCGTGTCGGGGAGGTTCGTGGCGCTCGTCGGCGTCGGTGTGGTCCCGGTCATTCTGATCGGCTCGGCCACAGGCGAGCCCGGCCTCGTGCTGGGCGGGTGGCTGCTGTTCGCTGTCGCGCTGGGCATCCTCGACATCGCCCTGGCGGCATCCCCCCGCCTTCTCGTGCCTACGAGGTCACTTCCTGCACGGGTGCGGCTCGGCGAAACGGTCACCAGCGAGCTGTACCTCGCCAACACCGGGAAGCGAACCCTGCGAGCGATCGTTCGGGATGCCTGGCAGCCGTCGGCGGGCGCAGGCGTGCGACGCAGCCGCGTGACAATCCCTGCCGGGGAGCGCCGACTGGTCGTGGTGCCGCTCACCCCGTTCCGGCGCGGTGAACGCCGGGTCGACCTCGTCACCGTGCGGTCGTTCGGGCCACTGCGGATGTGGGCACGGCAGGCAACGCTGAAGAGCGCCGGGCACATCCGCGTTCTTCCACCGTTCAACGCCCGCAAGCACCTGCCTTCGCGACTGGCCCGCCTGCGCGAGCTCGACGGGGCGACGAGCGTGATGGTGCGGGGGCAGGGCACCGAATTCGACTCCCTGCGCGAATACGTCCGCGGTGACGACGTGCGTTCCATCGACTGGAGGGCGACGGCGCGGCGCCAGGACGTCGTCGTTCGGACCTGGCGCCCCGAACGCGACAGGCGCGTCGTCATCGTGCTCGACACGGGGCGCACATCGGCGGCGAGGGTGGCGGACGAGCCGCGCATCGACACGGCGTTCGAGTCAGCACTGCTGCTGGCCGCTCTGGCCACCAGGGCCGGTGACCGCGTCGACCTCATCGCCTACGACCGCCGGATCAGAGGCCGGGTGCAGGGGGCGACCGGAGCCGATCTGATGTCGAAACTCGTCGACACCATGGCCACCATCGACCCCGAACTCCTCGAGATGGACTGGTCGGCCGTTCCGTCACTCGTCCGCGGAGTGACGAGCCAGCGCTCTCTCGTCGTTCTGCTCACCTCGGTGGATGCTCCCGGCGCCTCCACCGGGTTGCTCTCGATGCTCCCCCAGCTCACCCAGCGGCACACCGTCGTCGTGGCATCCGTCACCGACCCGGCCGCACTCGACGCCAGCAGGACGCGTGGCAATCGCGACGAGGTCTACCTCGCAGCGGCAGCCGAGCGGGCGCTGCTCGACGTCGGCCGGGTGTCAGGAGCCGTCCGGCAGCTCGGTGCGGATGTCGTGACGGCCGCGCCGGCTGACCTTCCGCCAGCCCTCGCCGACCGGTACCTCGCGTTGAAGGCGGCCGGGCGGCTCTAGGTGTGCGAGTCCGGCGCCGTGCGGGTCGTACGCGAGCGGGCCCGTTCCGACGGCATCCGTCCTCCGGCCGCTCAGAACCTCGCGTCCCTCGGGAGAACCCTGCACGCGCAGGGATTGCTGCAAATTCAGGAGAGCCCGGCACGCTCAGGAACCTGCTGCAAATTCAGGAGATTCGGGCGACACGCCGTGATGGGAGCGCGACCATACGGCGTGTCGCGACGGATCTCCTGAATTTGTGGCCGGTACGCGCGGCGAGGGGGACGCAGGGCACGAAGCGCCCAGAAACGCACGAAGGCCCGGCACCCGCGAGAAACGGATGCCGGGCCATCGGTGAGTGGGTTACGCCACGCTCACAGCAGCGAGCGCTGCGCCCAGCTTCGATCCGAGCTCGATGTCGACGTTCGACCAGTAGGCGATCGCCCGTGCACGGATCTCGGGGTTCACAACAGCGCCGACGTGGCCGGTGATCTGGGCGAGCAGGCGGGCTTTCGCCGCGTCATCCATCACATCGCGGTACAGCGTTCCGGCCTGACCGAAGTCGTCGTCCTCGGGGTGCAGTGTTGCCGAGGTGCGCAGCAGCTCACCGTCGTTCTGCCATCCCGGAGCCTCCGCAGCACGCACGGGGTCGGCGTGCGGGCCTCCGAAGGAGTTGGGCGCGTACACCGGGCGGTCGGCCGGCGGGAACTCGACCCGCGCTGCGCCATCCTTCGAGTAGCTGTTCACCGGGCTCTTCGCAGCGTTCACCGGGAGCTGGGCGTGGTTCACACCGACGCGGTAGCGCTGGGCATCTGCGTAGGAGAAGATCCGTGCCTGCAGCATCCGGTCGGGGCTCGCGGCGATTCCTGGCACGAAATTCGCCGGCGAGAACGCCGCCTGCTCGATCTGCGCGAAGTAGTTCTCGGCATTGCGGTTGAGGGTCATCGTGCCGACCGTGATCAGCGGGTAGTCGGCGTGCGGCCAGACCTTCGTGACGTCGAACGGGTTGAATCGGTAGGTCTTCGCGTCTTCGTATGGCATGACCTGCACCGAGAGGGTCCATCTCGGCATGTTGCCCGCCGCGATGTTCGTGTACAGGTCATGCTGGTGGAAGTCGGCGTCCTGGCCGGCGATCTCGGCCGCCTGCTCGCCGCTCAGCACGGCGATGCCCTGGTTGGTCTTGAAGTGGTACTTCACCCAGAAGCGCTCGCCTGCGGCGTTGATCCACTGGTAGGTGTGCGAACCGAATCCGTCCATCTGGCGCCAGGATGCCGGAAGGCCACGGTCGCCCATGAGCCAGGTGACCTGGTGTGCGCTCTCGGGTGACTGGCTCCAGAAATCCCACTGCATGTCGTTGTTGCGCAGGTTCGACCCCGGGAGGCGCTTCTGGGAGTGGATGAAGTCGGGGAATTTGATGCCGTCACGGATGAAGAACACCGGGGTGTTGTTGCCGACGAGGTCGTAGTTGCCCTCTGAGGTGTAGAACTTCAGAGCGAAACCGCGGGGGTCACGCCAGGTGTCTGGGGAACCCTGCTCGCCGGCGACCGTCGAGAAACGCGCCAGCATCTCGGTGGTCACACCGGGCTGGAACAGCGCTGCCCGAGTGTACTGCGACACATCCTCGGTCGTCTCGAACACACCGAACGCTCCGCCGCCCTTGGCGTGAACGACGCGCTCCGGCACGCGCTCCCGGTTGAAGTGGGCGAGCTTCTCGGTGAGGTAGCTGTCGATCAGCGGGATGGCGCCGTCGGCACCGACGGTGAGCGACTGTGAGTCAGCCTGAACGGGGGTGCCGGTGTTCGTGGTGGTGAACGAGGTATCGGACATGGATCTCCTTGTGGTTTTGCGGGCAGAGAATGGCAAGCGCCCCGCTCGCTGGCTGCGTGCGGGATGCGGAAGAGTACGGCGTCAGGCGACGGGGCCTGCCGCGCAATCGGGGCAGAGCCCCCAGTAGGTGACCTCGGCGGTTGTGATGGTGAACCCGGATGTCGACGATGGGGTCAGGCAGGGTGCATGTCCGACGGCACAATCCACGTCACCGATCGCTCCGCAGTTCGAGCAGACGATGTGATGGTGATTGTCGCCGATGCGTAACTCGTAGCGAGCGGGCGAACCGGCCGGTTCGATACGACGCACCAGACCGGCATCCGTCAGCGCTCCGAGGATGCCGTACACCGCCTGAACGGACGTGTCAGGGAGCGTCGGGGTCACCGCCGCGAGCACACCAGCTGCGTCGGCGTGCGGCTGCGAGCTGAGCGCCTGCAGCACGGCGACGCGTTGTTCGGTTGCACGGAGTCCTGCGGCACGAAGGCTCTCGCGCAGGTCAGGCATCTCCGTGGTGGTCATGTCTCGACACTATCGATTGTTTTGAATCATTCAAAACTAGGACGCGCCCGGGCGCGTCGCTCACAACGGCGGCGGCGGCGCACGCCGGCGGGGCATGCTGACGGCTCATTCTGTTCGGTCAGACAGCCGTCCTCCGCGCCTCGATGCCGCGGGCGACAGCTCAGCTCGCGTAGATGCGAGTGGCGCCGGCCTCGAACGCCGTGAGATCACCGGTCTCACCAGCACGGTAGGCCCGGCGGCCGACCACGAGCATGTAGAAGAGGAAGGCGCCGAGCGCGGCAGCCCCGATGCCGATTTTCACCGGCCAGGGCCACGGCTGGGGCGTGACGAAACCCTCGATGATGCCGGAGACGAACAGAACGAGAACCAGTCCGATCGCGACGGCGAACAGTGCCCGCGCATCCTCGGCGAGCGCCTGGCCGCGGGTGCGCGTCCCCGGTGACACCCAGGCCCAGAAGATGCGGAGCCCGCCAGCAGCCGCGACGAAGATCGCCGTGAGTTCGAGCATCCCGTGCGGAGCGATGTAGAGGAAGAAAGTGTCGCCTTCGCCGACGCTGAACAGGACGGCCGCCGAGGTGCCGATGCCCTGCGCGTTCTGGAGGATGACATAAGGCACCCAGATGCCGGTGATGCCGAAGGCGATGCACTGCGCGGCGATCCAGGCGTTGTTCGTCCAGACCTGGCCGGCGAATGATGCCGCCGGGTTCTCCGAGTAGTAATCGATGAAGTCCTCAGTGGCGTAGCGCTTGAGGTCTTCATCGTTACCGAAGTTGGCGAGCACCTGCGGGTCGCCGAGAATCCAGGCGGCCCAGAGTCCGGCGACCACGATGGTCGCGAGGGCGACGGCGAGGGTCAGCCACCTCAATCGGTAGAGCGCAGCAGGCAATTGGAGCACGAAGAACCGCGGAAGCTGGCTGAGCACGTTCGACCCGGCCGACGTGAAGCGGAGTCGGGCTTTCGACAGGCTCACGCTCAATCGGTCGCCGTGGACGGTGGACCCTGCCGTGGTCTTGATCGCCGAGAGCTGGGTGGCGCCGGCCTGGTAGCGGTCGATCAGTTCGTCGGCTTCGGCGCCCGACAAGGAGCGCTTCGACGCCAGGGCGTCGAGGCGCGTCCACTCATCGCGGTGTGCGGCGCTGTAGGCATCGAGATCCATCTGCTTAGATACTATTCATGGCAGAGCCCGTCGGCACACTTTCGAACACGCCGGACTCCTCCGAGCTCGTCACAGGCGAGGCCGTCGCGCTCGACGTCCAGTCGACGAGTTTCATCCTGCGTGCTGCAGGGGCCATCATCGACTTTCTCACCACGGTCGTGCTCGCCGCACTGATGTTCTGGCTCCTCTTCGTGCTCGCCAGCCAGGGCCTCATCGACCAGTCGGCCACCGCGGCGTTCACGACATCGATCATCGTGCTCAGCTGTGTGGTCGTGCCCACGGCGGTCGAGACACTCAGCTCGGGCCGCTCGCTGGGTAAACTCGCCGTCGGCTCCCGGATCGTGCGCGACGACGGCGGGGCAGCCGGATTCCGGCACGCTTTCATCCGCGCCCTCGTCGGGTTCTTCGAGATCTACATGACTCTCGGGGGCGTCGCGGCCCTCACCGGCCTGCTCTCCTCCCGCTCGAAACGCCTCGGCGACCTCCTCGCAGGCACGTACGCCCAGCAGGAGCGCGTTCCCCGCATCACCGACCCTGTGTACGGGATGCCCCCCGAGTTGGCCGGCTGGGCACAACTGGCCGATGTGGGACGGATGCCAGACCGCCTGTCACGCCGGATCGCGCAGTTCCTCAAGCAGGCGCCGAAACTGACGCCGGGAACGCGATCGCGACTGGCCGCCGATCTCGCCGCCGAGGCATCCGTCTGGGTGTCGCCTGTTCCCCGCGTCGACGCTGAACTCTTCCTCTACGCTGTCGCTGCTGCCCGCCGCGACCGCGAGTACGCCGCCCACCTGCTCGAACGTGAGCGGCTCGCCCGTGTGCAGCCGGTCCTCACGGGCCGTCCGCACAACTTCCCCGACCGGTAGGCGCGGCGACCGCTTACGTTCGGCCGTCGCGAACGCCGGGTTTCGTCGCCGATAGTCGACACAGGCGACGGATGACGCAAGGGCACGATCACACGCCCCGGCTCATCCGTTCCACATGCCAGGTTTCGTCGCCGAAAGTCGACACAGGCGACGGATGCCGCGCCGGGCGAACGCCGCCAGGGTTCAGCGGGCATCCGCGCCGACGCCCGGCGACGCCGTCGTGAGCGGAAATTCAGTACCGGTAGTGATCGACCTTGTACGGGCCGTCGACCGACACGCCGATGTACGCGGCCTGCTCGGCGCTCAAGGTGGTGAGCTGCACTCCGAGGGCATCGAGGTGCAACCGGGCGACCTTCTCATCGAGGTGCTTGGGCAGCACGTACACGCCGACCGGGTAGTTCTCGGTGTGGGCGTAGAGCTCGATCTGGGCGAGAACCTGGTTGGTGAACGAGTTGCTCATGACGAACGACGGATGCCCGGTGGCATTTCCGAGATTCATCAATCGTCCTTCGCTGAGGACGAGGATCGACCGACCGGTCGGGAGACGCCACTCATGCACCTGCGGCTTGATCTCGATGCGCTCGGCACCGGCGAGCGACTCGAGACCGGCCATGTCCACCTCGTTGTCGAAGTGGCCGACGTTCGCGACGATGGCCTGGTGCTTCATCCGCAGCATGTGCTCGGTGGTGATGACGTTGAGGTTTCCGGTGCCGGTGACGAAGATGTCGACCTGCTCGACCACGTTTTCGATGCGGGCGACCTGGTAGCCGTCCATTGCGGCCTGCAACGCGCAGATCGGGTCCACCTCGCTGACGATGACACGGGCACCCTGCCCGCGGAGGGCCTCAGCTGCTCCCTTGCCGACGTCGCCGTACCCGACGACGAACGCGACCTTGCCACCGATGAGCACATCGGTTGCGCGGTTGAGGCCGTCAGGCAGCGAGTGGCGGATGCCGTACTTGTTGTCGAACTTGCTCTTGGTGACCGAGTCGTTGACGTTGATCGCGGGGAACAGGAGGTCACCGTCCCTGAACAGCTCGTAGAGGCGGTGCACACCGGTTGTCGTCTCTTCGGTGACACCCATCAGCTCGGCGCCGACCCGGGTCCAACGATCGGTCGACTCGGTGAGTGAGCGGCGCAGCAGGTCGAGGACGACCTTGCCTTCTGCGCTGTCGGCAGCGGTCGGCTCCGGCACGGCGCCCGCGAGCTCGAACTTGCGGCCGTTGTGCACGAGAAGAGTCGCGTCTCCGCCATCGTCGAGGATCATGTTGGGGCCGATCCAGTCGGCGCCGGCCGCTTCGGCCTCTGCCGACCAGTCGAAGATGCGCTCGGCGCAGGCCCAGTACTCCTCGAGCGTTTCGCCCTTCCAGGCGAACACCGGAACGCCGGCCGGAGCATCGGGGGTTCCGGTCGGTCCGACAGCGATCGCTGCGGCGGCTTCGTCCTGGGTGGAGAAGATGTTGCAGCTGGCCCAGCGCACCTGAGCGCCCAGGGCGACGAGGGTCTCGATGAGCACCGCGGTCTGCACCGTCATGTGCAGCGATCCGGCGATGCGAGCACCCGCAAGTGGCTGCGACGCACCGAACTCCTCGCGGAGCGCCATGAGTCCTGGCATCTCATTCTCGGCCAGGCGGATCTGGTGGCGTCCCGCCTCGGCGAGGGAGAGGTCGCGAACCGAGAAGGCGGTCGAGGAGTCGAGAACGGATGCTGCTGGGGAAGAAAGCGTCATGAGCTCATTCTCGCAGACCGCAGGTGGGTGTGAACCGGCAGCGAGGTCAGGCGGTCGAGTCCATGTCTCGCAGGATCTGATGACGGATGACCTGCCAGCCCTGCGGTGCGCTCATCCGCTCGGCGTGGATGGAACAGAGATCGTAGGTGTGCGGCTCGCGGCTGAGACTGAGCGGACCGAGCACGGCCATCGAATCCGCGTAGTCGTACGTGAGGGTCGACACCGCGTCGCGGGAGCATCCGACTTTCGAGCAGGGCCTGTCAAACATTTCACTCACCATACAAGCCGCACCCGGATCCACCGCCGCACCCCGCCGGGATGTCTGTCCTGGGCGCATAGGATGGCGTCATGGCCAGACGCACTTCCCGGACGAGCACGTACGCGAGGAGGGCAGTGCGCCACGACAGGCATGGTCGATCAGAGCGCAGCGCGGCGACAGGCCCCCACCTGGATCCGTTGAAGAACCGCATCGACACCTTCGACATGACGGTGGCCGGTGCCGCGGACTTCCTCCGCAGCGCCTGGCCGGTCGATCTCGCCCAGGTGCGTTACGAAGTCGGCGCCATGCCGGTGGGCGTGCTCCCGGACGGCACCGTACCGCGCTGGTGGACGAGCGCATCCGAACGTCGCATTGTGCTGTACCGCCTGCCGATCCAGCGGATGAGCAAGCTGCACCGCGACGACGAACTCCACCAGCGGATGATGATCGAGAGCTGCGTGTTCCGGGCGACAGCAGAACTCATCGGAAAAGATCCATGGGACCTCGGCCCCGACCGGTTCCACTTCTGATCAGGCCGAAGCGACCCGATCAGCGCGGGTAGACCGTCACAGGCGATGCCGATGGGCTGGCCGGCTGGATCGCGTAAGCGGAGAACCCGGCGGATCCCCAGTAGCTGACCTGGGCGTGGATGCCTTCTGCGCCCGAGACCTCGTACGACATGCCGGAGCGCAGGGTCGCGTCGATCGCCGATCCGGCCGGGACCGTCAGGGTGATGTCCCCTCCGTTCCGGTCGGTGAGGACGATGTCGGCGTCAGCAGACGCCGGGTTGAACAGGTGAAGTCGTGGACCCTGTCCGGGCGCGACGGCGATCGCCGTCTCGTCGGCCAGCGACCCTGACGCCCCGAACCAGGCGAAGTCGGTCAGCTCCCCCGCAGCGGCGGTCGTCCGAGCGGCAGCGACGACCGGCTGGTCGGAGGTGATGCTCACCGCGTAGCTTCCGGTCGGAAGGCTGTTGAGCGTGACCTCACTGACGATGCCACCCTCGAAATCGTAGGTGAGAGGCGGCGGCGCTTCGGCTCCTTGCTCCGAGACGAACTCGACGGTGACCTCGGCCGGATCAGTGCCAGGGACGAAGACGCGAATCGCCGCTACGGCGTCGTCATAGGTCTCGGCGGTTCCGCGCGGGGCCGAAGCGGCGAGGACCACCCCGGAGATGGTCTGGTCGGTGGCTGGCGGAGTGGTGGCGCTCGACAGTTCCACCCCGCCGGGGGTGACACCACGGACGATGCTCTGCTGCAGCACGGCTGAAACCTGGCCACCGGTGGTCTGAACCCTGATGACCGGCGTGCGAACGCCCGGGGCGAAACTCGCCAGCGAGAACAGTCGCTGCTCCCCGGCGTTTACGATGATGCCGCGGGCGCCCGGCGCCTCGACCTCTCCGGTTTCGCTGTAGAACGACAGATCGACGATCGAGTCCGCCCTGGTCGGATTGTTGAGCGACAGCAGTGTGGAACGCCCGACGTCTGACGAACCACCGACGAGCCAGCTGTCTGCGCTCACCTCGCCGCAGGCCGTCGCGGCGAATCCGGTGAGGTCGTCCAGGCCGGCGACCTGGGACTGAGCCGCACCGATCAGCGGGGTGTCCTGACCGGGCTCGCTGGCCACACTGACGACGGTCGGCAGCCCGAACGCCTCGCCACTGAGATTGTCCGGAGCCGTGAGAGCCGTCTGCTCCGGCGGCGTGCCGGTCGCGATCGTCGCTCCCGGGCGGCCGAAACCGGCGGCGGCGCCGGCTGAACCCGCATCGTCGCCCTGGCGCAGCAGGGGCCCTGGACAGAGCCGTGACTGGTCGGATGCCGTCGGAGTGACCGTCGTGCTCGGGGCCTCGACCGCGACGACGGGAAGATCGAGCCGCCCGACGGCGACAACGGATACGAGCGCGACGGCGATGCCGATGGCTCCGCTGATCACCCGTCCGCTGGTCATGACGATTCGTCGCCTATCGGCCATCGGAGTGCTTCCTCTCGGCGTGGGTGTCCGGTACAAGAACGTCGCCACCGTCTCGATCGTCTGGGGAGGCACCAGCGCTGTCAGCGGCGTGCTCGGCAGCATCCGCAGCGGCCTGCTCGGCCTCACGGGCCTCCGCTTCCTCCGACTCGGCGGCGAGTTTCAGCTCCACCGATCTCTCGGCTTCGGCTTCGGCCTTCTCCTCTGCTCGCTCTGCCCGGGTGAGCCGGGGTGCTGGTTCTGCCTCGCGGCGGCCGATCGTCCGTGGCCGGCCCTCCGCTGCGCGTCTCGACGCCGCCGTCGGGATGGACAGCAGGAGTGCGAAACCGAAGACCACCACGAGCGAGAGAAGCACGAGCGTCGACATGAATGGCACGGCCCCTGCGGTTGGGACCGGTGCGGTTTCACCCTCGAACCGCCAGAGCGTGCCACGATCGGTCGGGCCGACGTGCGCGAGCACGGCATTCGAATCCAGCGAGGTGGCCGCACGGTTGGCCATGCCCTGGGCCGCCGGCGTCACACTGTTCCCGGACGCATCGGCGGGATCGGTGAGCAGGATGAACTCCACGCCGAAGTCCGACAGGATCGAACTCGGGTCGAGACCGCCCTGGGACACGAGGTTTCCGGCGAGCACAGCCACCTGCTGATCGTTCTCGGTCAGGTCGGGGTTGGTCGTCACGAGGGTGGACGAATTGTCGAGGGTGTCTCCGATTCCGTCGATGACGCGCGCCGAAACCCCGCCGTCCGCCTGTGGAGAGAGGATGAGCGTCCGCAGGAGTGGCTCGGCGGATGCCGCCGCCGTGACGTAGGCAGGAAGAGTGCGGCCGTTGCTCGCGGCGATCTCACCGTTTCCGGTCGGCAGCGCGCCGGCCATCGGCACGGCGAGGATGACGGCGAGCATGCCGACGACGAGAGCGGGAAGGGTCGCGGCGCGGCGCAGGCTGTCGAACCCCACGACGGCAGCACCGGCGAGTCCCAGCCAGTACAGGCTCAGTGCCGACCCGGCCCAGACGGCTGTCGGTGTGGATCCGCTGACCGTGAGATAGAGGTGGGATGCTCCGAACGCGGTCAGCAGCCCCAGCAGTCCGACAAAGAGGAGGACTGCCGCGCGACCGTTGCCTGGCAGGAACAGCGCAAGCAGGGCCATGACGGCGAGAGGGGCGAGGAGCACCGGCACCAGGATGTGAGCGGGAAGGCCGCCGAGACCGACGGTGTTCGCGACCTCGTCCCACCAGGGGTTGCCGGCCGGCAGCGATTGCAGCAACTGCCAGCCGGTCGGCCGCGCAGAGGCAACAGGAACACCAGGGTCCGCGAGCAGCCGGATCCAGTTCTGGTTCAGGACGCCCTGCTGCCAGACGAGCGGCGCGAACAACACCGCCGCCGGGATGACCAGCCAGATCACCCGGGCGAGGTGGCGGCCGGACAGCACGAGCGCGACGACCCAGATCAACAGAAATGCTGGAGCGAGCGATGGCGCCGTTGCGATCGTCGCCGCAAGAAGGATCGACGCGACACCGGCTGAACCCCAGGAGCGTGCGGCGACGCATCCGCTGTAGAACAGCCACGGAAGAAGGAGGTGGACGAGGATGCCAGACAGCTGACCGCCGACGAGTGCGGAAAGGAATGTCGGGGCGAGCGTCCACAGGATGGCCGCGACGAAACGGTAGCCGCTGCGTTCCGTCAGTCTCGTTGCCGCGAACCAGCCGCCGAGAGTCGCGAGAGGCAGAGCGAGCAGCGTGACGAGCACGAGGGCATACGACGGAGACCAGAAGGTGATCGAACCGAGGACGGCGAGAACCGCAGAGAAGGGGTCTGCCGCGCCGGTGAAGCCCAGACCGATCTCGCGCACTCCGTAGCCGATGTGCTGCCACAGTTCTGCGACCCCGGCTGAGAGCGGCAGCAGACTCCCGCCCTCGACAGCGGATGCCGCGAGCAGGCTGAAGAACAGACCGACGCTCGCCGCGGCCGAGGCGAGCACGAGCCAGCCGCCGCCTCCGGTGAAGAACCGGAGGTCGGTGCGCTCGACGGCGTGCACGGCCACTCCGGATTCGCGGCGCAACCGTCGGCGACGTCGGACTTCGGCGAACGGGATCCGCAGCGCCGACAGCGACGACCAGCCGAGCTTTCGCGAGGCCTGGAGCCGTTTGCGGGCGCGGAGAACCGCCAGGGGGCTGAAGGCGACCCGGAATGCGGCGGCGAGCTCTGAGCCAACAAGGTCGGGCTGCTTGACGACGATCCGGCGGATGCCGCGCAGGATTCCGAGCGGAACAAGACTGAGCCAGTGCAGCCACACCGCTGCGGTCGGTGCATAGACGAGGCGCCGGTACAGCTGGGCGGCGCGCGACTGTCGAGCCCGTTTGCGACGTGCGCCCGGCCGGTCGGATCGGCTGGGTCCGGCAATGCCCGAACCTGCGGTGAGGACGACGGCGGAGGGAACGACGGTTACCCGATGTCCGGCAAGGCGAGCTCTCGTGGAGAAGTCGAGCGCGTCATCGGCGGAACCGAACGCGGTGTCGAACCCCCCGATCTCCTCCCAGACGGTATGGCGCACGAGCATCCCAGCGGGAGCGACGGCGAGGACGTCGCTGACCGAGTCGTGCTGCCCCTGGTCGAGTTCGTCTTCGACAAGAGGCACGGTGGCGCCGAACGGTGTGACCGATTCCCCGAGTGAGACGATCGTCGACCCGTCAGCGGCCTCCATCAGTTTCGGGCCGGCGATGGCGACAGACGGCGCAACCTCGATTGCTCCGAGAAGACGTGCGAGAGCTGTCGGCTCCGGCGGCGTGTCCTGTGCCAGAAGCCAGAGGAATTCGTCGGCGCTGTCGGGCTGCTCGACGACCCGGATACCGGCGCTGAGCGCCTGCCCGAAGTTCAGCCTCTCCCCCGAGGTGACGATCCGGTCGACGGACGCTTTCTCGAGTGCGAGCGTCGTGGCCGCCGGGGCAGCGCATGCGACGGCGATGACCGTGTCCGGCTGTCTGGTCTGGGCGGCAAGTGCGTCGAGGGTGCTCTGAAGGCGGCCGGCATCGGCGGTGCCGGTGCCGTCATGCACGACAAGGATTGCGGTAACTCGGGGAGACATCGCGTCCAGACTATGTCGGGCGTGGTGACCGGAGTCCGTCCACGTCGGCGTGGCACGATATCGCCCCGACCCTCTGAGCCGCAGGACTGACCCCGCCCGAGCTGTGGGGATGGCCTGCCGTCACCGACCCGGCACGCGGCGTCAGACCGCGCGCTTTTTCAGCTTGCGACGTTCGCGCTCCGAGAGACCGCCCCAGATGCCGAACCGTTCGTCGTTCTCGAGAGCGTATTCAAGGCACTGCGACCGGACTTCACAGCTCGTGCAGATGCGCTTGGCATCGCGCGTCGAGCCACCTTTTTCGGGGAAGAAAGCCTCGGGGTCTGTCTGGGCGCACAGCGAATCCGTCTGCCAGGACAGCGGGTTGTCGTCGTCGACTGCTTTGCGAACCCCAGGAACACCCAGCTGAACCGGATCAATGAACCAGTCATCGGGAACGCCAGAGCGATATTCAGGTGACATATCTCTCTCCCCACTTGTTGCCCGTGCGCCACGCGGCGCTAGACATAATTACACCCGTGTAATTCCCCCACGTCAAGTCGCAGATAGTAAACCCTCAACCCCCCATGGAGGGTTCATGGGGTGTTTACCGGCGTGTCGCATCCGAGCGCGCGCGCCATGCACTGTCGACCATGTCTGCGAGCGAATGCCGCATCACCCAGTCGAGGTCGCGCGCCGCGAGCTCCCCGGATGCGACGATCCGAGCCGGATCCCCGGGGCGACGAGGGGCGACCTCTGGGGTGAAGTCGATGCCGGTCGAGTCTCGGACGGCGGTCATGATCTCTCCCACCGAGACGCCTTCTCCCGAACCGAGGTTGTAGACGGGTTCGACCGGCTCGCCGGCGTCCAGTCGCTGAGCGGCTGCGACGTGCGACGTAGCGAGGTCTGAAACGTGCACGTAGTCGCGCACGCAGGTGCCGTCGGGGGTCGGGTAGTCGTCGCCGAAGATCTTCGGCGAGCGCCCGTCGAGCAGCGCGTCGAACAGGAGGGGGAACAGATTGTGAGGGCTCGTGTCGTACACATCCTCGTAGCCCGAGCCGACGACGTTGAAGTACCGAAGCGAGGTGTGGGCAAGACCGGACGCAACACCCTGGTCGGCCAGGATCCATTCGCCGATCAGTTTGGATTCACCGTAGGGCGACTGCGGGTTCTTTGCTGTCGCCTCGGTGACGAGTTCGGTGTCCGGGGTCCCGTAGACAGCGGCACTCGATGAGAACACGATCCGCGACACTCCCACCTCAGCCATCGCCTGAAGCAGCACCAGCGTTCCCGTGACGTTCTGCGCGTAGGTGTGCAGGGGCCGCTGTACCGAGACGCCCGCGTACTTGAACCCGGCGACGTGCACGACGCCGGTGACGGCGTGGTCACGGAGAGCGGATGCCACGAGGTCACCGTCGAGGATGTTCCCCTGCACGAAGGGAACGCCGGCGGGGAGGAAGGAGTCATGCCCTGAGGACAGATCGTCGAGGACGACGACGTCGATCCCCCGGTCCACGAGTGCACGGACGACATGGGCGCCGATGTAACCTGCGCCGCCGGTGACCAACCAGGTCATAGTTCCTCCTCGATGTCGGGCGTCGTCCGACGCCCGACATCGAGCCTAGAGCACCCTCTCGGGGCGCGAGCGGTCAGCGGAGACCGGCCATCAGGGGCCGTCCGAGGGAGTCGACATTCTCGTTCGCTGCGGGGCCGAAGGTTCGGTCAGGCAACCGGCGGAAGCCGTCACTTCGCAGTGAGGCGACGGTGGCGATCGTGGCGAAGACGACCGCGGCGACAATCAGGATCAAGAACAACATCATGGCAGCAAATCTATGGATTGCGGGTTTCTGCCAACAGTGGCAGACTTGCCATCGTTCGATCTTTTTCTGCCAAGCCGGAAGGCATCCGACATGCTCAAGAAAATTGCGGTACTCGCGCTCCCCCAGATGGCGCCATTCGAGTTCGGGGTGATCTGTGAGGTCTTCGGAATCGACCGGAGTGACACAGGAGGCCCCGTCTTCGACTTCCATGTCGTGGCGGCCGAGCCAGGACCGATTCGCACCAAGCTCGGCTTCGACATCATCGTCGACAAAGACCTCACCGAAGCAGAGGATGCCGACCTGATCGCTGTGCCCGCCTACTACTTCGGTGAGATCGACCCGAGGATCACCCGACTGCTGCGTGATGCTGAGGCTCGTGGGGCCTGGATCCTCAGCGTGTGCAGCGGCGCATTCGTCCTCGCCGAAGCAGGAATCCTCGACGGCAGGCGCAGCACCACCCACTGGATGTATACGGACAGGCTCACCCGGGACTTCCCGCAGACGACCGTCGATCCCGATGTGCTCTTCGTCGAAGACCGGCACGTCATCACCGGCGCGGGAACGGCGGCGGGCATCGACGCCTGCCTGCACCTCGTGCGCACCGAACTCGGTGCGGCAGCGGCCAACGTGATCGCCAGGCGCATGGTCGTTCCGCCGCAGCGCGACGGCGGGCAGGCCCAGTTCATCGAAGCCCCTGTGCCCGAGCGTCAGAGTGATTCCTTCGCCGGGGTGACGACGTGGATGCTCGAGAACCTCGCCGCAGACCTCCCCGTCGATGTCCTCGCCGCAAAGGCTCACATGTCGGAGCGCACGTTCGCGAGGCGGTTCCGGGCCGAGATGGGAGCGACTCCCGCCGCGTGGCTCAACCGCCAGCGCCTCATCCGCGCGCAGCACCTGCTGGAACGAACCGACTTCGGTCTCGAGCAGATCGCCGCCGAGGCGGGGTTCGGCTCATCGGCCGTAATGAGGCACCACTTCCTCAAGGTGCTGCACACGACACCGAACGCCTACCGGAACACGTTCAGTTGCACAGGCGAGCCGGCGATGGCGGCGATGTGATCGGGTGCTGTGATGGGGTTGCGCTGAGAGGTCAGTGTCCGACGGTGGCGAGGAAGAGCTCGCCCGTTCCTGTCACAGCAATGCGCGCTTCGTCCGGAGTGATGTAGGCGGCGTCGCCCTGCCCCAGGTCGATTTCCCCTGTCGCCCCTGTGATGGTGAGTTGCCCGGACGTCACGATCACGATGCCCGGCCCGGTCAGGTCGATGCTCGCCGGCTGGCCGTCGACGGGAACGATGTGAGCGAGAGCGAAGTCGGGGACGTCGGGGCGGTACAGGTCGACCCCGCTGGCTGTCGTCAGCGGATGAAGGTACGGCACCGGCAGTGGGGTGAAGTCCAGCACGCCGAGGAGCTCGGGCACGTCGATGTGCTTCGGGGTCAGCCCGCCGCGGAGCACGTTGTCGCTCGCTGCCATGAGTTCCACACCGAATCCCCGCAGGTAGGCGTGGATGTTGCCTGCTGGCAGGTAGAGGACGTCGCCGCGTTGAAGCGTCACCCGGTTGATCAGCAGCGAGACGACGATGCCCGGGTCGCCCGGGTAGTGCTCGGCAAGAAGGCGCACCGTGTCGACCGCGGGCGTGAGCGGCGCAGACGCCGCGGCATCCGTCACCGCGCCGACGAGGACGGATGCGTCTTCGTCGAGCAGAGAGGCGACCACCCGTCGGAGGACTGAGGCGTCGTCGCCGTCGAGCGACGAGCGGAACTCCCGCAGGGAGTCGACCGCATCGTCGGACAGGCCGGGAACAGCGAGAAGAGCATCGACGTCTGCAGCCGCGTCCGCGACGGGCCGGAACCCGCACAGCGCGTCGAACGTGGTGCTCAGGGCAAAGATCAGTTCCGGCTTGTGGAACGCGTCCTTGTAGTTGCGTGACGGGGCGTCGACGGCGAGCCCTGCGGCGTTCTCCCGTTCGAATCCCTCCTCGGCCTGCTGAGGCGAGGGGTGCGCCTGCAGCGAAAGCGGTGCGTCTGCGGCGAGAAGCTTGAGCAGGAACGGCAGTCGCGGTTCGGTGAGCCCGGCGGATGCCGCGTCGGTTGTGACCCAGTCGGCCAGCGTCTCGTAACCCCCTGCGGCATCCGGCTCGAGGATGCGGGCAGGGGATCCCGGGTGCGCGCCGAGCCACAGCTCGGCTTCCGGCTCTCCGGACGGTGCGTGGCCGAGCAGGTCGGCGATCGCGGTCTTCGCCCCCCAGGCGTAGTCACGCGGGGTGTTGGCAATGGGAACAAACACGGATTCGGCCTTATCTCTCGGCCGGCGCAGTCTGAACCGGCATGGGGATTATCGCCACCCTACAAGAGCGCGCCTCGGCCCATCGGCCGTCGCTGGTCCGATCGACCAAGGCGCTTGGTCGCCCGCGACCGGATACCTAGGCTGCAACCACCCCCTCTTCACCGATCGCCCCCGACGCAATGGAGCCCGCATGACGTTCGAACCACTCGCCAGTGATTTCCTCGGATTCGAGACCCTCCTCACCGGGCAGGAACAGGACGCCCTGATGCGAGTGCGCTCATACATGGAGGGCACCGTCCGCCCGGTCATCAACGACTACTGGGAGCGCGCAGAATTCCCGCACGACCTCATCCCGTCGTTCCTTGAGACGGATGTTGCGCGGTATCCGTTCGCCGAGACGCGCCCGTTCGAGAACTCGGCCGTGTTCCGTGGACTCGCCGCTCTCGAGATGTCGCGGGTCGACGCGTCGATGGCGACGTTCATCGGCGTGCAGGAAGGCCTCGCGATGGGCTCGATCAGTGTCTGCGGCTCGCAGGAGCAGCGCGACGAATGGCTGCCGAAAATGGCATCGGGTGAGGTGATCGGTGCGTTCGGTCTGACCGAACCGCTCTCCGGAAGCGACAGCGCACGCGGGCTCCGCACCACGGCGACGAGAAACGGCGACACCTGGACCCTCACCGGTTCGAAGCGCTGGATCGGAAACGCCACCTTCAGCGACATCACGATCATCTGGGCGAAGGACACCGCAGACGGCCAGGTGAAGGGCTTCATCGTCCCCACCTCGACACCCGGCTATTCGGCAACGAAGATCGAGCGCAAGATCGCGCTCCGTCCCGTACAGAACGCCGACATCACCCTCGACAAGGTCGTCGTCCCCGAGAGCATGCGCCTGCAGAACTCCCGGTCGTTCCGTGACACGGCCAAGGTCCTGAGGCTCACTCGTGCCGCCGTCGCGTGGTCGAGCGTCGGCGTCGCCGTCGGAGCATACGAGGCGGCGGTCGCCTACGCGGCCGAACGGGAACAGTTCGGCAAGAAGATCGCCGAACACCAGCTTGTCCAGGATCTCCTGGCGAAATGCCTGGGGAACATCACCGCGTCGATGGCGATGTGCGTCAGGGTCTCGCAGATGGCGGATGAGGGCACCCAGCGCGACGAGCATTCCGCCCTCGCGAAGGGGTTCTGCACCGCGAGGATGCGAGAGACCGTGGCCTGGGCACGCGAGTCGATGGGCGGCAACGGCATCGTGCTCGACTACGAAGCTGCGCGTTTCTTCGCAGACGCCGAAGCCCTGTATTCGTATGAGGGAACCAGGGAGATGAACGCGCTCATCGTCGGCAGGGCCATCACCGGCAAGGCTGCGTTCGTCTAAGCCTCGACGGGTACACCGTCGAGGTCGCCCGGGCAAGCCGTGGCACCCTGCGTTCCGACAGTGGGAGTATTCTCTGATCCCGGCGCCACCACGCCGGATCGAGCCAGAGGGATACATGACACGAATACACCTCCGCCCAGGGAAGCATCTCGCTGTGACCTGGGGCATCGCCGACCAGTTCGGGGGAATGACGGGGGCACTCCTGCACCGATCTCGGGCGTTCGTCACCCTTGGCGGTGTCGACGTGGATGTGGTCACCTTCGACCTCCGGCCGGATTATCCCGCTGTCGAGGAACGGCTCCGTGCCTCTGGCGGGCTCATCGACGGCATGCGGCTGGTCAACCTCTGGGACTGGCTGTGCACATGGCAGCCGGCAGCCGATGCACAGGCCGCCGCGGCCGGCCGTGCGGCGTTCACCCCCCTGGCCGCGGATCCTTCGTTCACTTCGTCCCCGGCATCCGGGCGGGAACGGACGAGGACCCGATTCGCCGAAGACGGGACAACGGTGCTGCAGGTCGACCATTACCGCGCCGACGGCAGCCTGGCCGTCTCCGATCGCCGCGACGTCAGGCGGAGCGGCATCTCCGGTGGCCGCTCCATCGTCTGGTGCGACAGCGACGGTGTTCCCCGCCACCGCTGGAAGCGAGCTCACGCCCTCTACATCTGGTGGCTCGACAGGCTTCGTGAGAACACCCAGACCACGCTGATCGTCGACAGCAAGACCAGCGCGCGGTTCCTGCTCGGCTACCGAAGGCGGGGCATGCTGACCTTCCACGTGGTCCACGCCTCGCACCTCCAGAGCCGCGATCCGTTGCAGGTGAGGCAGTCCAGGGCCGAGGTGTTCTCGACACCTCGCGCGTTCGACCGCCTGGTCTTCCTCACCGAGCGGCAGCGCAGCGATGCACGGATGATTCTGGCCCCCGATACCGGGACGGCCGTCATCCCCAACGCCAGGGATGTCTCTCCGACCGACGCGGCTCCGGCGGTCGCACCCCGGAAATCCGGGCGGGGTATCGTGCTGGCGTCGCTCGAAAAACGGAAACGCGTCGACCACGCTGTGAGGGCTGTCGCAGCCGCGCAGACCGCGGTGTCGCTCGACATCTTCGGCGACGGACCTGAGCGGGCCCGGGTGGAGCGTGCAGCGGCGGGAGCCCCCGACGTCACCCTCCACGGCTACCGATCAGATGCCAGCGAGCACCTGGCAACGTCGTCGTTCCTGCTGCTGACGTCACGAAGCGAGGGTCTCCCCCTCGTCCTCGTCGAGAGCATGGCGAACGGGTGCATTCCGATCGCGTACGACATCCCGTACGGCCCCGCAGACATCATCCGGTCGGGCCACAATGGTTTCCTCATCCCCGCTGGGGACGTCACCGCTCTGACTGCAGCGATCGACGCACTCGTCGATCTGCCGGCAGATCAGGTTGCGAGGCTCCGACGGAATGCCGCGCGGACGGCGGCCAGGTTCACTGACGAGGCGGTCACCGCGAGATGGGCACGGGAGATCGATCGGGCTGCGATGCAACGCGGTTTCCTACCCGCCGCGCCAGCACGTGCGCTGGCGTTTCGACTGCGACGTGGAATAGCCAGGCGAGTGCGACGCTTGCGGGAATCCCGACACCGGCAACCAGCCACCATCGATCGTCACCAAACAGGTACGAGCATGTGACGATGACCGGGATGTGCACGAGGTAGAGGCTGAACGATACCCGGCCGAGCCAGCCGGGTACGGCTGACGACAGGATCCGTCGTGCCCCAGGCGAGACGATTGCGACGACGATGATTCCGGCGGCGCCGACTCCGCCGAGTCCCCAGAGAACGGCGCTGGGAACGGAACCGGCCGGAGCAAAGGGACGCGCCAGCCAGCTGAGAATGAGGGCGCCGGCCGAACCGGTGAAGATCGCGAACCAGATGCGACCGCCACGACCTGCGTTTCTCCGCTCCCCCCATGCCCGCAGCCGGGAGAGATTCACCGCCATCAGGGTACCGAGGAAGAAAGTCGGAAGATAGACGAGAGCATCGTTGCCGACCACCCGGCCGAGGACCATCGACCCGACACTGAGCGAGACCGCCAGCCAGACCCGTCGGCCGACGGCGCGAGCCACGACGACGAAGACGGGGAGGAGCAGCGAGAAGATCATTTCCCAGCGCAGTGACCACAGCACGTTGTTGAGGGTGTATGTCGCCGGAAGCAGCGAGGCCTCATCGAGGATCTGAGGCAGCGGTGCACTGTCTGCGTTCCGCTCAGCCAGCCAGCTGCCGTCCGTCACCTGCCCGGCGGTGTGCGGCACAAGGGCGAGAAGCAGGGCGGCGAGCGCCAGGGATCCGGCGACGGGGAGGTAGAGCCGGAGCATGCGGCTGGGGTAGTACGCGAGCCAGTTCAGTCGACCGTCGAGGGCGGGCAGCGCGACGACGAGTCCGCTCAGGACGAAAAAGACGAGAACCGATTCGGTGCCAGCGGTCAGTAGTTTGGTCGGCGACTGGGTGAGCCACTCCCACACACCGGGGCGCGATTCGAGGTGAGGCCGTGCGACCAGGGTGAGGTGGTAGAGCAGCACGACGACGGCGGCGACGCCCCGCAGGCCGTCGAGAGCCGGCATCCGCTCGCGCCGCGTCCGATCGGGCGTCGGAGAAGAAGACATCGGGCCACTGTACGCAGTGGCGGATGTGCGGACGCTGGGGTTGACCGAGGCCTCGTTATACTTGCGACGACCCGAGGCGCAATCCGCCCATTCGCCGAGCCCGGCCACCCCGGCCAGAATTGCGTGATCGTTGTGAGCAACCAGTGGTGAGCGCCAGGCGCCTGTTGACCTCCACCGGCGGCTACGGTGCATCCGTTCTCGTCAGTGGTGTCATCAGCATCGGGGTCCTGCCCGTCATCATCATCCTCGCCGGCGAGGCCGCGTGGGCGGAGATCGCCGTGGCGCAGGGCGTCGCCGGATTCGCCTATGTTCTTGTCATCTACGGCTGGGGCGTCACCGGACCAACAACAGTGGCGAGCATTTCCCCCGCTGAGCGCGGAAAGTTCTACCTTGACTCGCTGGTCAGCCGGTTCTGGTTGCTGTTCATCGTCCTCCCCCCTGCCATCGTCATCGCACTCCTCTTCAGTCGCGAATACCCGGCCCTTGTTGCCTTGACCGTCGTGACCGGGGTGGGATCCGCGCTCTCCGGTGCCTGGTTCTTCGTCGGTGAGGCGAGCCCCGGGCGGTATTTTGCCATCGACACGATCCCGAAAAGCATCGGCACTCTCTCCGGTGCCGGCCTGCTCTTCCTGACCCACGACGCCGTCTGGTTCATCATCGCCCAGGGGCTCGGCTCCGTGATCGCGATCTCGATGACCACCGCCGACATCGCCAGGCGGTACCCGGGCTGGGATCGCGATTTCGGCCCGCGGAACGCCTTCGCGCGGCTCTCGGGGCAGGGCGCAGCCGTCGCCATGTCGGCGACAAGCGCCGTCTACGTGAACCTCCCCATCCTCATCGTCGGCTTCTTCGCCGGCACGCAGGTCACAGCGGCGTATGCCCTGGCCGAGCGGTTGATGCGCTTCGCTCTCATGGCGACCCGCCCGGTCGTTCAGGTCGCTCAGAGTTACGTGCCGTCGCCCCACCCTCAGGAACAGGTGAGGCGCTCCCGCCTGGTGACCAGCATCGCCTTCGGCATCGGGGCAGCAGGCGGTCTCGCCTACGCGGCGGCAATGCCCGCAATCGTGACCCTGTTCTCGGGCAGTGGCCTCGAAATCTCCTTCGACCTGTCCGTGCCCCTCGGCCTGGCGCTCGGCGCGATGCTCGTGTCCCAGATCACCGGGTTCGCCTGCCTCACCGCTTTCGGCCTCACCAGGGCGCTGGCGACCAGCACGATCGCGGGAGCAGTGAGCGGCGCCATCCTCCTCATACCCCTCATGCTCCTGTTCGGCATCCCTGGTGTTGCCGCCGGCCTCGCGATCTCCGAGGTCGTTGTACTCATCGTCCAGCTCGTGAAGCTTCGTCCGCTGCTGTGGCAGCGCGATACCCTGACTGCATGACCACGTCGACCGTCGCTCCCCCTCAGGCGCTGTCGACACCGCGGCTGTGGGCGTCAGGCATCGCCACTCTCGCCCTGTTCATCGCGCTTGCCGGTGACGGCATCCGCAATCTGCTCGGTTTGTGGGGTTTCGTCGCTGTCAGCATTCTCACCGCGGTCGCCTGCCTCGCTCTCCTCGTCGTTCTGCGCCCGGTGTACGACCGCCGCCGCACACCGAAGGCGCTGCTCACCTTCGCCGGTTTCGCCGTCCTCTCCCTGGCCTGGTCCGCGTACCCGGGCGCAAGCCTCTTCACCCTCACCGGGATGCTGCTCTGCAGCATCGTCGGAGTCTTCCTCGCCCTTGCGTTCGACTGGGCCAGCGTTGTGCGGGTGTTCGCCAACGCTCTCAAATGGGTCCTCGCGTTGTCGATCCTCTTCGAGCTCTGGGTGTCTCTCGTCGTGCGCGACCGCGTCCTCCCGCTCTGGGTCGATCACGGAGACGGCGAACCGCCGCTGCTCGCGTACTGGTCACGCAACCTCCTCTTCGACGGGGGCAAGATCCAGGGGATCCTCGGCAACTCGAACCTGCTCGGTATCGTCGCCATGTTCGGCCTGATCGTCTTCAGCGTGCAGTGGGCCGCTGGCTCGGTGCGACGCCGATCGGCGGTTCCCTGGCTGATACTCGCCGCGGCCGAATTCCTGCTCACCCGGTCGAGCACCATGATCATCGCGCTCGTCGTCGTCCTCCTCGTACTCGCCGCAGCACTACTGATCCGGAATGCCTCGACGCCGGCGGCGCGCACACCGGTATACCTCGGATTCGTCGGGGTCGTCGCTGCAGGAGCGGCGGGCGCCGCCCTGTTCAGCGACCAGGTGCTCGGACTGTTCGGCAAGAGTGACGATCTCACCGGGCGGCTGGACATCTGGCAGACGGTGATCGAAACGGCTTCGCAGCGCCCCTGGTTCGGCTGGGGATACTCCAGCCCATGGGTGCCATGGGTCGAACCGTTCAACGACCTCGTCGTGCGTCGCGGCGTGCTGCAGTTACACGCACACAACGCCTGGCTCGACGTGTGGTTGCAGCTCGGGATCGTCGGCCTCGCCCTTTTCACCGCCCTCATCCTCTCCGTCACCTGGCGGTCCTGGTTCGCCGCCGTCGACCGGCCGCGACTCGGTCTCGACGACAGTCAGGGCTACTCGCCGCTCTCGTTGATCCCGATCCTCTTTGTGACAGTGCTTCTCGTGCAGAGCCTGGCCGAGAGCCGCATCCTCATCGAGTCGGGGTGGGTGCTGATCGTCCTCCTCACCGTCGCCACGAAACAGCAGTCCGTCAGTCGCCCGCTCACACCGGCACTGCACCGATGAGCACGCCCCGCGGCCTCCCCGCATCGCGGTTCGCCGCGATCGAGAAGACCATGGGTTCTGCGCCGGTGACGCAGGCCCTCGCCTGGTGCATCATCGGTGTTGCGTTCGGGGCTCCCACCATCCGCCGCCTCATCGGAACCCCTGGGCTCGTCGCAGCGCTCGTCACCCTCGCCGTCGGGGCCGCTGTCGTCCTGATCGCCCGCAGGCAGTACCTCGACTGGCACGGACTGCTCCCACTGTCGATCATCGCCTTCATCGCGTGGAGTGCCGTCTCTGTGGCGTGGTCCGGGTATCCGACCCATTCCCTCGAGGGCGTATTCGACCTGGCCGTGTACGCCTTCCTCGGGCTGACGATCGCCCTCACCAGGGACCTGATCCAGATCGTGCGCACGACCGGGGCTGTGCTGCGCGTGCTGCTGACGGCATCCATCCTCCTCGAGGTCGCCAGCGGAATCATCTTCGACCAGCCGTTCGGTTTCCTCGGCATCGAGGGCCAGCTGGCGAACGGCGGTCCCATCCAGGGGCTGTTCGAGACCCGCAACCTGCTGGGCATGGTCACGTCGATCGCCCTCGTCACGTTCGTGGTCGAGTGGAGGACCCGCTCGGTTCCTCGAGGGGTGGCCCGGTACTCGATCACCATCGCGGTGCTCTGTCTGCTCTTCAGCGGCTCCCCCGTCACCCTCATCGTCGTGCTCGTACTCGCCGTCGCTTCCTCAGCGCTGTACGGCCTGAGGCGGGCCCGCCCCGAAACCCGCCGGCTGCTGCAGGGCGCACTCCTCGCGGTCGGGTCGCTCTCCCTCGTCGTCGTGTACCTGCTTCGCACCCGCATCATCGATCTGCTCAACGCAGGCAGTGAATTCGAGGTGCGTTACCGGCTGTGGCTCAGCGTGTGGAACTACATCCAGATCCACCCGCTCGAGGGTTGGGGCTGGACGGGACGCTGGCGGAACGATGAAGCCCCTTTCACCTACATCACCTGGACGATCGGTCGCGAGCACACCTCGGCGCTCAACGCGTTCCTCGACGTCTACCTCCAGGTCGGACTCGTCGGCGTGTTCTCGTTCGTCCTGCTCTGCGGCTTCGCTTTCCTCCGCAGCTGGCTGCTGGCATCCAACCGGCGGAGCACCGTCTACACCTGGCCGGCTCTCGTGCTCGTCGCCCTTCTCGCCACCGGCCTGACCGAGAGCTTCCTTCTGGTCGAATGCGGCTGGCTGTTGCTCGTCATCTGCGCGGTGAAAGGGTCGCAGGGTATGAGCTGGCGGTCCCGGCTGCCCGAGAAACCCCCACCGGCAACAGGGCCTGCCCCGGCCCACCCCGAGACGCTCGCCTGACCCGATCCCGGCTGTTCCGATCGCTCCCTGACCAACGGATGCGCGACTAGGCTCGAGGGAGCATCGCGCCACCTCAGCACCCCCAGTTCCTGCAACGAAAGCGGAGTCCAACACATCGTGACTGCCTGGTCCACCCTGCAAAATGTCGTCTTCTCCACAGACGGCGACCCCGACGTCCTCCCGCTCTACGCCGACCCTGAGACCTGGACCCAGATCGGTGGCGAGACCGTACGGATCAGCGAGAACGCGCACATCGAAGACGTCCTGTCCCGTTCGAGCATGCGGATCCCGGCCGGCCGGCGGGTCTCCTTCGCGAGCTACTTCAATGCCTTCCCCGCTTCGTACTGGCAGCACTGGTCAAACGTCAGGTCCGTGCGGCTCTCCGTGACGACAACAGGCATCGGCACTGTCCTGGTGTTCCGGTCCAACTCTCAGGGGATCCAGCAGAGCGTCACCTCCCGGGCCGTCAGCGGCACATCGGAGACCGTCGTCGACCTGCCCGTCCAGTCATTCGGCGACGGCGGCTGGTACTGGTTCGACATCGTGGCCGAAAGCGAGCCGGTTGTCCTCGAGCACGGCACCTGGTCGACGGAAGCGGACGAGGTCGTCACAGGCAAGGTCTCCCTCGGCATCACCACATTCAACAAGCCGGACTATTGCGTCGAGACGCTGGCGACGCTCGAGTCGAGCCCCGAGCTCCTCAGCGAGATCGATCGGATCTTCATCGTCGACCAGGGCAACCAGCGCGTGGCAGACGAACCCTCCTACCCGGAACTCGCTGGTCGCCTCGGCGAGAAGCTTGAGATCATCACCCAGTCCAACCTGGGCGGTTCGGGCGGATTCGCCCGGTCGATGGCTGAGACACTCGACCGACCCGAGAGCGACTACGTGCTGCTCCTCGACGACGACGTCAAAGTGGAGCCGGAGAGCATCCTGCGTGCGCTGCGTTTCGCCAGGCACAGCCGCCGTCCGACCATCGTCGGAGGGCACATGTTCGACCTGCTCGACCGCCCGGTGATGCATGCGTTCGCCGAAGTCATCGACCCGGTCCCGTTCGTCTGGCAGACCCAGTTCAAGGACCACTTCCCCCACGACTTCCGGCGCTCCAACCTGCGGCAGACCCGGATGATCCACGCTCGGATGGACTCGGACTACAACGGCTGGTGGTTCTGCCTGATCCCGACGGCCGTGATCAGGGAAGCAGGCCTCGCGCTGCCGGCGTTCATCAAGTGGGATGACGCCGAGTACAGCCTCCGCGCTCGGGAGCACGGCTTTCCGACCGTCAGTTTCCCCGGGGCCGCACTCTGGCACGTGTCGTGGATCGACAAGGATGACGCGATCGACTGGCAGGCATACTTCCATCAGCGCAACCGCTTTGTGGCCGGCCTGCTCCACTCCCGGCACAAACGGGGCGGCAAGCTTCTCAAGGATTCACGACGGGCAGACTTGAAACACCTGCTGTCGATGCAGTACTACGCCGTGACGCTGCGTCACCAGGCTCTCCGCGACGTCCTGTCAGGGCCGGAGCACATGCACGAGACCATGCCCACCCAGCTCGGCGAACTCCGCGCCCAGGCGAAGGACTTCCGAGAGAAGAAGGTGCTGCGCTCCGATGACGAGACGCCGATCACTCACCGTGGCAAGCAGGTGTACATGGCCCCGTCTGGCACTCAGCAGACCAAGGGCCCCCGCGGCGTCCCCCTGGTGATCTACACCGTCAAGATGATCGCCAGGCACTGGCTCCGTGAGCCGAACGCCCAGGACCGCGAGCAGCCCCAGGTCGAACTGGCCAAACGCGACGCCACCTGGTTCCGGATCCCGACCTTCGACAGCGCGCTCGTCTCTACGGCGGAAGGTTCAGGCAAGGTCTGGTACCTGCGAAACCGACGCACGTTCCGACGGATGCTGCGCGAGAGCATCCGCCTGCACGAGGAGATCGGCAAGAACTGGGACGAGCTTTCCGGTTCGTACAAGGACGCTCTTCCTCGCATCACGTCCGTCGACGAGTGGCGGAAGACCTTCGAGAAGTAACGCTCCTCAACCGGAGTTGGACGAAACGAACCCTGCCGGGCACCTGTCGGTGCCTGGCAGGGTTCGTTCGTTGTCGGCGCTGTTATTCGCCGCCGAGGGCAGGTGAGAGTTTGTTGCTCCACATCGACAGGGCGGCGCCGATGGCCATGTGCATGTCGAGGTACTGGTAGGTGCCGAGACGTCCGCCGAAGTAGACATCCTTCTCCCCCGCCTGCAGCTCACGGTAGGCGAGCAGGCCGGCGCGGTCGTCTGCCGTGTTCACGGGGTAATACGGCTCATCGTCGCGCGTCGCGAAACGCGAGAACTCACGCATGATGACCGTCTTGTCCGTCGGATAGTGTGCCCGTTCCGGGTGGAAATGCCTGAACTCGTGGATCCGGGTATACGGAACCTCGGCGTCGGCGTAGTTCATCACTGTGGTGCCCTGATAGTCGCCGACCGGGAGGACTTCCTGTTCGAAGTCGAGGGTGCGCCACGACAACTCGCCCGCTGAGTAGTCGAAGTAACGGTCGACGGGACCGGTATAGACCACGGGGACCTGTCCGACGACCGCCGCCTTGTTCACCGGCTGCGAGGTGTCGAAGAAGTCGGTGTCGAGCCTCACTTCGATGTTCGGGTGGTCGGCCATCCGCTCGATCCAGGCGGTGTAGCCGTCGACCGGCAGGCCCTCCCAGGTGTCGTTGAAGTACCGGTTGTCGTAGTTGTACCGCACAGGGAGGCGGGAGATGACTTCGGCGGGCAGATCCCGGGGGTCTGTCTGCCACTGCTTGGCCGTGTAATCCCGAATGAACGCCTCGTACAGCGGGCGTCCGATCAGCGAGATGCCCTTTTCCTCGAGGTTCGCTGCGGTCTTCGAATCGAACTCGGCTGCCTGCCCTGCAATCAGTTCGCGCGCTTCCCCAGGCGAATATGCGGCAGAGAAGAACTGGTTGATCGTGCCGAGGTTCACCGGGAGCGGAAAGACGACGCCCTTGTGGTTCGTGTACACCTTGTGCTGGTAGTTGGTGAAGTCCGTGAACCGGTTGACGTACTCCCAGACCGTCGGATTCGACGTGTGGAAGAGGTGGGCACCGTAGTTGTGCACCTCGATCCCGGTCTCAGGTTCAGCCGAGCTGTACGCGTTGCCGCCGATATGATTGCGGCGGTCGATGACGACGACCTTCCGCCCGAGTTCGGCGGCACGCTCGGCGATGGTGAGGCCGAAGAAGCCCGATCCGACGATAACGAGGTCTGCATTCACGGGCTGCTCCTGAGCGGATCGGCGCTGCTGGCGCACGGTCAAAGCCCCAGCCTAACAATCGAAGCGCTGGGTTGGTGTGTGGTGCCGGTGCTACTCGCCAGGTGATTCCTCGATGACGGGGGCGTCAGGCGTTCCCGAGATCGCGCAGGAGAACTCCGCTGGTACGGCGGATTCCCCCGGCGGCGTGAAGGTTCCGGCGAGGTACACGTACCAGAGGCCGCCGTTTTGCTGCGTCGTCCCGGGAACGGTCCAGGTGAAGTCGTCGGCCGCGTACCCGTTGTCTGCCGCCCACTCGGCCTGGAAGTCCACGCACACAGTGGTGAGCGCTTCGGGGGTCCAGTCGGCTGGAGCCGAGGTTGCCGGTGGAGCGCTGGGAGTTTCGCTCGGGCTCGGCGTCGTCGAGCCGCCGCGCGGGATCTCCGATGTCCTCGATGGGGCGGGCTCAGGGCTCGAACACGCCGTGACTGCCAGCCCGGCGAGCAGCACGATGCTGGCGACGGACAGTGCTCGGGTGCGGGTCATGGCCGGTCCGTCCGTTCTCTAGCGTGCGCCGCCGGCGCCGATGACGAGCCGCGGTGTTCCCACCCACGACTCGGGGGAGGTGCAGTTGCGGCCGTCGACGAGCAGACGGATGCCGGGAAGGTCGGATGCCGTGAGGCTTGTGTACTCGGCGTGGTCGGCCTGCACGATCGCGAGGTCGGTCGGCTCTCCGAGCGTGTACGGGGTGAAGCCGAAGCGGGTCAGTTCCTCGTCGGTGTACATCGGGTCGTGAACGAGCACGTGCGCTCCACGGGAGGTGAGAGCGTCGACGGTCGGGAAGACCCCGGAGAACGCCGTCTCCTTGACTCCGCCACGGTAGGCGGCACCGAGCACGACGGCGCGCAGGCCGGTGAGGTCACCGAGGACGCTGGCGGCCTGGTCGACCACACGTTCGGGCATGGAGGCGTTCAGCGTGCGAGCGGTGCGAACGATTTCGGCATCCTGATCGGTGGAGAGGTACAGGCGCGGGTAGACCGGGATGCAGTGGCCACCGACGGCGATTCCCGGCCGGTGGATGTGGCTGTATGGCTGGGAGTTGCACGCGTCGATGACCGAATAGACGTCGATTCCGACCTGGTCGGCGAAGATGGCGAACTGGTTGGCGAGGCCGATGTTGACGTCACGGTACGTGGTTTCGGCGAGTTTCGCCATCTCGGCGGCTTCGGCAGATCCGAGGTCCCACACGCCGTTCGGACGCGGCAGGTCGGCGCGCTCGTCGAAGGTGAGCACGGCGTTGTAGAACTCCGTTGCGCGAGCTGCACCTTCGGGGCTGAGACCACCGATGAGCTTCGGGTACTTCTTGAGGTCGGCGAAGACGCGACCGGTCAGCACACGTTCCGGCGAGAAGACGAGGTGGAAGTCGGTCCCTTCGACAAGGCCTGAACCCTCTTCGAGCATGGGCTTCCAGCGCGTGCGGGTCGTTCCGACCGGCAGCGTCGTCTCGTAGGAGACCAGCGTGCCAGGAGTGAGGTGCTCGGCGAGCGACCGCGTCGCGGCATCCATCCAGGCGAAATCCGGCGCCCAGGTCTCGTCGTTGACGAAGAGCGGAACGACGAGGACGACGGCGTCTGCTCCCGGGATCGCTTCGGCGTAGTTCGTTGTCGCGCGGAGACGGCCGGCGGGAACGAGTTCACTGAGCTTCTCCTGCAGTTGCGCCTCCCCCGGGAAGGGTTCGACCCCCGCGTTGACGAGGTCGACCGCTGCCGGGTTGACGTCGACTCCGATGACGTCGTGTCCGGCGTCCGCGAACTGGACCGCGAGGGGAAGACCGATTTTTCCGAGGGCTACTACCGCAATACGCATGGACTCAATCCTATGGCTCTTCGCGATCAGTACCGGTTAGCGAGGTACGAGCTCGACACGTATCCGGTACGCCCGTTGGCGATCACGCGGTACCAGAGCCGCACGCTGTCGAGTGCTTCGACGTGCGTTCCCGCCGCGATCGTGAACATCGCGGCCCCGCCGGCTGACGAGCGGACAGCGGTCGTCGCCGTCGCGGTGAGTTGCTGGATTGGATAGGTGGCGACCTTACCGATCACCCCGTTGAAGTGCTCGTAGACGACGCGCGCGAGTCGGGCCACCCCTGCCTTGGTTGCGCCCTTGTAGCCCATGATCACCACGGAATAGGTTCCGGCGGGCGAATAGACGAGCCCGGCGTCGATCTGCGTCATCCCGGACGAGACCCAGAGTTCGCCCGGTTTCGTCGCGATGCCGACGCCAGACGGGATCGCCGAACCGATGCGTGACTTCCAGAATTGTTCCTTCATGAGCTTGAGCATGAAATCGGAACTGGCTTTGCTCAGTAGCGTCCCGGAGTTGAGGCGCAGAAGCAGCGTGGTGAGATCGTTCGTACTGCTCGTCTTGTACGAGTAGTACTTCCCCTTCCACGTGCCTGCATAGTGGGTCGCGGTGTATCCCTCGGAGGCGAAGATAGCGTTCATCGTGTTCGCGCCGATGAGCTTGATGATGTCGCTGTGGCAGTAGTTGTCGGAAATGTGGATCATGGCCCGCAGACACTGGGCGAGCGTATAGCCGGACGACAATTTTGTGGAGTAGTACAGCCTGCCCTGGTCGATCCGTTTCATGGCGGCGTACGCAGCGAACAACTTGATGCTGCTCGCCGGCTCCGCCGCTGTGCCGCCGCGCACACTGACGGCACGCTTCAGTCCACCGGCTTCGAACGCCGACACGTTGTATGCGCCAGGAAGGCCGGGCATGGCCGCGTTGAGCTTGTTGACGAGAGCTTTTTCGGAAGCTGCCTTGGTCTGCGTGTTCGCGGTCGAACACGCCACAAGTCCGGCTGGACCCGTGCCCAGTGTCTTCGTGCTTCCGACCAGGGCGACGGCGGTGAGGGCGGTGCGCTGCACGATCTCGGCGCGGACGACGTCTGGAACACACGTCGGCTGAGCCATGAACACCGGGCCAGGACGCACGGCAGCGAGGGAGGCGACGCCCAGCGCTTCGGAGTAGTCGTAGCCGCTGGCGAGATACGCCCTGCTCGCGGCGGGGAAGAGCAGCTTGTTCAGACTGATGGAGACGGCGTATTGGTCAGCGCCTGCCGCCCGCTCGACGGTCGGAACGACAGTGCGCATGGCTGTTTCAACGCCGGAAGAGACCGCAGAGGTGCCGCCGACGATCACGGCGCGAGTAACGCCCAGCGTCGACAGGTGATCCTTCGTCGCCTGATCGAGGGTGGCAGCCGTGCCATCGACGGGGATGACGGGTGAAGACAGCTGCGCCGCGGCAGCCATCGCTGAGATGACGCCCGACCAGCCCTGACGGGAGACGATCAATGCGGTGGCCGCCGTCGGGAATCCGCTGGCCACGATGTTTCTGGCGGACTCAGCAGACGTGGATCCGATGCCGATCCTGCTCACGTCCGGCGCGACCTTCGATCGGAGGGCGTTCACCACGGCGTCACTGATCTCGGATGCGTCACCGACGACAACGATTTTCTGAGCGCCGAGACGGCGGATTTCGGTGACGGTCGGCGTCGAAATCGACGTAGGAGTCGACAGGAGAAGGGGGGCGTCAGCCGCCGCCGCAACGGGTCCTGCGGCGAAGTTGTCGGCGAACTGCACGGACGACCCGAGATAGACGACTGGGGCGCCGTTCGGGTACGCGGACTTCGAGACGGCGATCGCGCTCGACGTCCGTTCGGTCCCGCCGATCCGGCTGATCGTCGGATTGGCCGCCGTTTTTGCGACTCCGCTCGCCGTCTCGATGCTCGTTGTCAGCGGCGCGATGACCAGGGCGGCGGCGGCGAGAACGGCCAGCGTGGCCGTCACGACGCCGCGACTGTGCCGTCGGTGGTGTTCCGCGGTCGGTTTCGATCCGTCTTCGCTCATCAGTGTCATACCGCGCCCCTCGTCGCTCACAGCGGAGACTAGCACGACCCCCACTCGGGGCGTCGCCGGCCAGGCGACCGGCTCTACCGCAGTCCGCGAACTCCAGCCGACGCCGCGATCATCCGCACCGGCGCCTCCCTGGCCAGCGAGAGAAGGGCGTTCCGGGAGACGAGCGAACCCGGCCGAAGAAACCGACGACGCAGGCGCGCCCGTTCGATCAGCAGCCTGACCGGGACCTCCAGATCATCGATGGCGTCGAGGACGAGGTTGTCGGAGCGCGACAGGATGTATGGCGCGAGGGGAGCGATCGCGATCAGTCGCGCCGTCATATCGCGGAGGTCACGCCGGTCCTCGTCGCTCCAGCGTGCGGTGTCCATTCGGTTGTTCACGATTCCGAAGATGTGGATCCTCAACAGCTTGAGAACGAGCGCGAGTGTCTGGTCGTGGTCCAGGCCCGTGAAGCGGGGATCGTCGACGAGCAGTCGCAGGAACGCAACGTCTGCTGCAACGGACTTCAGTCCCATCGTCACCCGGTCACCGGCGTCGTCGTGCACCAGGTAGGCGGGTCCGCTGCGATCGAAACTGATGCGGTGACCGGAGAACCAGACCGCGGTGACGTAGGCGACATCCTCCCCCGACCCGACTCCCGGCACGAATCGTTCTGCGCCGAAATGCTCGGTCGACACCAGCCCGAGGGGCGCACTCCTGTACGAGAGCCGGTCCCGCACAGCGTCGAGAGCCGAGACCCGGCCCGGTCGCACCGGTGGCGTCGGAACGTCGCGACCGCCGACGAGTCGAAGGCGCGGTATGACGGCCGCAGCGTCGTCACGGTCGGCGCGAGCGAGCCACGAATCCACTGCACCCGGTTCGAGTTCGTCGTCAGACCCCATCACAGAGGTGAATCGAGCCGTGGCCTCATCGAGACCCAGGTTGAATGGACCGGTCGGGCTGCGGATACCGTCCTGGAGCTCGAGGATCCGCAGGCGCGGATCACCGGCATGCGCCGCGATCAGGGAGCTGATGAGGTCGGCAGAGGTGTTGTGGCAGACGACCGACACCCGCAGTGCTCGCGCGTTGTGGTCGAGGACCGACCGGACGGCCCTCGCGATCGGACGTCGCGGGTCATGAACGGGGATGATCACATCGACATCGGGATCTGGACTCACCCGTCGACGCTAGCACCATGAACCCAGCGTCAGGAGTCGGCGGCAGGGGCTTCGTGCATGCGTGGCGGCCTGACTTGCCACGTCGGGCGGCACGGCAGCGCCGCCGGAATCGGAGCATCCGCTACTCTGGGCCAGCGGCAGGCGTCTGCGCTCTCGAATCGGCCGGTGGGCCGGTCTCCGCGCCGATGATCGCCACCATTCGACGAGCGGAGCTGGCATGGCCGACCGGGGCAGAGAAGTACCAGTTGCGTCCTCGCCGATTCCGGCGTCCGGACCGTCGACAGAACAGTCGAGTCGGCTGTCCTGGGTGGATGTCGCCAAAGCAGGCGCCATCATCCTCGTCGTCGTCTTCCACGTCGCCGGTGCCGCCGTGGCGTTTTTGCTGCCGGGCGCCGACGATGTCTGGTTGCGAGCATGGAAGGCGCTCAGCACGTTCCTCATTCCTGTGCGCATGCCCCTGTTCTTCCTGATGTCCGGCGTTCTCGCCGCATCAGCTGTGCAGCGCCCGTGGCCGACGCTGTTCCGGTCCCGGTATGCGAATCTGCTCTGGCCGTACCTGCTCTGGTCTGTTGCGTTCAGCGTCGTGTTCGGCTGCGCCGTCAGCCCGGAGAACTGGTGGCCGACCACGGCCACCAGCCTCGCCACGATCGTGCAGGGTGGGGATGCCTACTGGTTCCTCCCCTCCCTCGTCGTCTTCTTCACGCTCGCCAGGGTCTTCAGGAGCGTGAGCCCTGCCTTGCTTTTCGTCGCGTTCCTCGCGTGGCTAGTGATTCCGCTGACCCAGCCGCTTCTGACGGAGTTCCTGCCAGACGGCCTCGCCACCAACATCGGGCGGTGGTGCAGTTTCGCACTTTGGTTCCTTCTCGGCTGCTTTGGCCGGACACTGGTGAACCGGGTGGCTGCGCTCCCCTGGTTCCCGCTGCTCCCCCTGGCGGCGGGAAGCTACGCCCTGATGGCCTACTTCTATTACGTCGCAGACAACCGGGACCTGCCCTGGACCATCGGGCTGAATGTGTGCGGACTTCTCAGCGCGGTTCAGCTTGCCGTCGTGCTGTCGGCAAGCCCCCGCATCGCCGCTGTGAGCGGCTACATCGCCCGCAGGACCCTGCCGATCTATCTCCTGCATCCGCTCATCGTCTACTCGATCGTCGCGCTCAGCCAGGTAGCGGGCAACCCGCTTCGGCTGCCGACCGACTCGTCGGTCCTCAACTTCCTCTTCGTTCCCGTTCTCACCGCAGCGCTGGTCTGGGCGAGCATGGTTCTCTACGACGGTGCACTCAGAGGCCCGCTCCGCGTGCTTTTCGTCCCGCCAGGGGGTAGGCGCAGCGCGCGGCCCCACGACGACTCCGCAGCTCGGCCGAAGCCGGTTTAGTGCATTTCAACCTCGGGATGGGGTGAGAAACGATCTCAGCGCCTCGGCGGATGCCCGGCCGTCATGGACCTGCCGCACGAAGTCGATTCCTTCGCGGGCGATCTCGCGGTACGGCGCAGGCCGCGCGACGACGTCGAGAAGAACCTCGGCCAGAGTCGCCGGCGTCGCTTCGACGATGGGGAGTCCCCGACCGGTGAACTCGCGCACGTGATCCCTGGAGTATCCGTCGACGTGACCGATGACCAGCCGTCCGGCCGCGAGCGCCTCGCAAGCGGCGACTCCGTAGATTCCGAGCCGGAACTGGTCGAGCACGATATCGGCCGAGCCGTAGATCGAAGGCATCAGCGTTGCGGGCACACCGTCGTACCGTCGGTACTCGATGACGCCGGAGTCATGCAGGTCGCGGAGGACGGGATCGATGAGGTCGGAGCCCTTCAGCCTGGGACTGCTCGGGACGTGAGTGACGACGGGTCGGCTGCGATTCAGCGCAGCCGTTTCTTCAGCCCACCGTGCGCAATCGATCACGACAGGCAGCCATCGACCCGTCGGATAGTCCCTGAGAAGATCAGGCGTCGAGAGGAAGACAGGAACACCGACCGTGTCGAGGATCGCCCGGTTGCGGACAGCCTGGTCCTCGAGCTCGGTGACAAGACTCCACGATGTGTCACGGAACGGCGACCACTCGTCGCGCTCGCGATGCAGGCTCGGCAGGCGCAGGTCGCTGCCATGGGACACCAGAGCGACGGTCAGGCCTCGGCGCCGAAGGTCGGCGATCTCGCGCGGGAGTGAAGCGTCAAAGAGCGCTCCGAAGATACTCCGCTCAGCTTCGATGAGCACGTGCGTGAACCCTCGAGTCACCGCGGAATGCTGCGCGGTCTGCCAGCGACGCGACCGGGAGAACACCTCGACGGGCACCGCGTTGTCGACCGGGAAGCCATACGTTTTCTTGGACGAGTACTGCATGCTGACGGCGGTCACCCCAGGCAACCGTTCGGCCGCCCTGGCCCAGGAATGGCCCTGACCGGCGAAATTCACGGGGGCGATGTAGAGACGGATGCCGCGATGCCCCGCTGTCGGAGGAGCGGGGATGTCCGTCTCCCGGAATCCAAACTTCGCCGGGTTGAGTCGCATCTCCAGCTTTTCGGGTACCCGTTCGAGCACAGCACCGACGAATCTCCGCACTCGGCGGGACCAGTCGGCTCTGGCCGTTGCGAGCAGAGAAACCACCGAGGACGTCATCCCTCCCATTATCCGCCGACGCAGACATTGCTGGAAGCGATCGGCACGGACGAGCGCCGCAGGTTCACCGCTTACAATGGCTTCCCGTGACGGGTGAACGGCAGACAGCGCAGAGGCCGTCGCCCGCGCCCTCAAGCGCAACTGTCGTGCGTCCGCCTCGGCTCGATTCCCTGACCGGTCTCCGGTGGTGGGCAGCATTTGCTGTCTTCGCACACCACATGACCAACATCGCCCCGCTCCCGGGCTCGTACGCCCTGAGTTTCGGATCGTACGGCGTCACCTTTTTCTTCGTCCTGTCCGGGTTCGTCCTGACCTGGTCAGCACGCCCGGGCACGGCCGTATCGACCTTCTACTGGCGGAGATTCGCCCGGATCTACCCGTCTCACTTCATCGCACTGCTGCTCGCCATCCCCGTGTTCTACAGCTTCTCGCCCGCAGCGGAAGACTGGTGGGTGAAGCCGGTGAATGTGGGCATCCTCGCGCTCTCCTTCGTACTGCTGCAGGGCTGGTCGCGTGACCCGGTGATCCTGTTCTCGGGCAACCCCGCAGCCTGGACCCTCACCTGCGAAGCGTTCTTCTACGCTCTGCACCCGGTGATCAACCGGATATTCGGCAAGCTGCGGGTGAGGGGCTCGCTCCTCCTGGTCGGTGCGGTGATCGCCGCCGCGTTCCTGTACCGCTTCGGGGTGGTCCTGTTTCCCGGATCGTGGCTCGCAGATGCCCCACTACCGGTCGTGAGACTCAGCGAGTTCGTCATCGGTATAGGAATCGCGCAGGCGATGCTCTCGGGCTGGAAGGTCCGAATCGCTCCGGTCTGGTGTTATCTCGGCGCCGGCGCGCTGATCGCCTGGCTGGTGATTTCTCTTCGGTGGTCCGGAACCCCGATCGTCGACTTCTTCCGTCTGACCGCGAACGAGTGGATCATCGTCGCCTGCGCCATCACGATCGCGGCCGTCGCCTGGAGCGACCTCACTGGAAAGCGGTCGATCATGCGCTGGCGGCCGTTCGTACTGCTCGGCGAATGGTCGTATGCGTTCTACCTCGTTCATGCCACGGTCATCTACGCCCTGCTGGCCGTCGTAGGAGTGCAGCCGAAGGGGTGGAGCAACCTGCTCTGGTACGTCGGGCTCCTCATCGTGACCGTGGCAGCGGCCGCCGCGCTGCATTACCTGGTGGAGCGGCCGTGTGAGCGTTTCCTCCGCTCCTGGTGGGATCGGCGGCTGGAACGCCGCACGCAGCTGGCGGCATCCGTTTCCGACGTCACGACGCCAGGCGACGGGCGGGCTGACCGCGATTCCTAGTCGACGGGCGGCGAGCCCAGAAGATCGGCGATGGCCCGATCCCAGATGGCGACCTGACTGTCAGCGTTGAGGTCGCCTGCGGTCACGGCTGAGGCCGCCTTGAACATCGCAACCGATTCGACCGTGAGAGCGTCGAGAGCGTCGGCCAGCGACGCAGCGGTGAAATCGTCGGCGACGAGACCGAGAGCATGCTTCGAGACGATCGACGCCATCTCCGGAGAGGGTCCGACGACGATCGCCAGTCTCGCCTGAATGAAATCGAAGATTTTATTGGGCAGCGCCCAGCGGTAGCTGAAGTTCACCGGAGGAAGCACGAAGACTCCGACATCGAACCGGTTGAGGGTCTGGATGAGTTCGTCGTACGGGACTGCATCGTGCACCGTGATGCCGCCGAGCTCCGCTGCCCGCGACCGCAGCTCCTCGATGTACGGCGGATCGTTGGCGGTCAGGTACAGGTCGAGCGTGAACTCGTTCCTGGTCAACGCGAGTGCTTCGAGCATGATGTCGAGTTTGCGGTTGCGGAGACCGGCACCGCTGTGCACGAGACGCAACGGCGTCGCGACCTCGGCCGCCGGAAGTTCCCAGTACGGTGCGGCGTTGGTCACCACACCGGGGAGGAAACCGAAATCCTGCTGGTACTGCGTGGCGAGTCCCTGACCCACCGTCGTCCACGAGCTGGCCCTGCTGACGTGTCGCCGGCACAGCCAGCGATAGTACGGTGACAGCCACCTCATCCATTTGGGATTCTCGGTCCGGAGCTTCGGCGAGTACTCGTGCAGGTCGGCATGGACACCGTGCGGCGCGCTCAGCGTCAACGCGAGCGGGACCGTCTCCACATCGTTGGCAAGGATCACATCCCACTCACCCGGCCCGAGGTTGTCCCTGCACCACGCAACAGCGCTTGTGCGCCAGTAGGTCGAGGCGAACACGCGCAGGGCGAGAGTCGGGGGGAAGAAGTCGTTCTGCGGTTTGTCATCCGGGATTCTGATGTGCCGAGCGACACCGTCCGGTGCTTCCCCGTACCCGCAGGTCGTGACCTCGTACCGTTCGACGAAGTGCCGGACCTGCTTGAGAACGCGGGCGTCACCTGCGATCGGCGAGAACGAGAGGATCAGAAGCTTCGGTACGGGGCTCATCGGTGCCTTCGGTGTCGGAGGTCGTGCTGGTCAGTGAGAGAGGAAGGGCTGGAGGACGCCGGCGGAGAAACGACCGTCGTGCACGGTGTCGACATAGGTGCGCCCGGCGGCCCCGAGCGGCAGGTACGCGTCAGGGCGGGCGCAGATGTCCCGGATGACCGCGTCGATCGAGTCAGGGGTCGCTTCGACGATCGGAAGGTCGAGGCCGGTTCGCTCCCGCACGTACTCGCGCGCTTCGGCCGTCACGTGACCGACGACGATGCGCCCGGCGGCCATCGCTTCGCAGGCGGCGACCCCGAAGGAGCCGATCCGGAACTGATCCAGCACGATATCGGCTTCTCCGTAGATCGCAGGCATCTCGTCGGCTGGGACGCCCTGCACACGGCGATAGTCGATGAGGCCATCGGCGTCGAGCCGCTCGAGAATCGGGTCGATGAGGTCGGAGCCCTTGAGCACGCCCTTGCTCGGGGCATGCACGACTCGAGGGATTCGCGACGCGAACACGACGGAGTCGGTGCTCCAGATGGCCGGGTCGACGACGACGGGGAGCCAGTCAGCCTCGGGGACGTCGGCGAGCAGATCGGGAGTCGACACGAAGACGGGGGCGTCGATCGCGTCGAGGACCCGGCGGTTGGCAGCAGCCTGGGTCTCGAGAAGTGCAGTGTCCGGGTAGCGCGCATCGGTGAACGGGGACCAGCTGTGGGCGGCTGCATGCCTGCTCGGCAGGCGGATGTCACTGCCGTGGCACAGCATGGCGAGGCTCAGGCCCGCTCGCTGGATGTCCTCGGCCTGTTCGACGACCGTCTGGTCGTAGACGCGCCCGAAGACGTGACGCTCGGCTTCGAGAAGCACGTGGGTGAAGCCGCCGAGAACGGCGCGGCGCTGCTCGCGCTGCCACCGCCCTGAGAGGACGAATGCGCCGACGGGAACGGACACGTCCACGGGGAAGCCGAAGTCCGAATCGAGGCGGTACGCCATGCTCACCGACCGGACATCGGGAACGAATCTCTCGGCCGCCCTGGCCCACTGCCACCCCTGCCCGGCCCAGTTGACCGGTGCGACGTAGAGCCGGATCGGTGCATCGGGTGCGACCGTCGGAGCGGGGACCGCCCCGACGTCGAATCGAAATCGGCCGGGAAGAACAGCGACGAGCACCCGGTCGGGTACACGTCTGGTGAGAAAGCTCAGCACGCGGAGGACGGTTGCCGGTACTTTCATGCGTCGCCCTCCCGCTTGGTCGTCGTGAATCTCATCGGTCGAACCGATAGAGCAGGAAGCGGACCAGGTTCGATTCGCGGTCGAGCAGTCGAACCGGGTTGCGCGGGACGATCTGGTCGAGGCGGGATGCCGACCGGTGCCGCTCGCCAGCGAGCACGAGATCTCCGGCAGTCGACCCCTCGTCGAGCAGCGAATCCAGCAGCGACCGATCGGCCCGTGAGAGCGGAGAAACGGCAGGCGGTGCCGCGGCGATCACCGAGCGGGCGCTCGCGCGGAGATCACCAACATCTGCCGCGCTCCACGCCTCGACAGTGGAGCGCGTGATCACCGCCCCGAGTACGTGGATGCGGAGCAGCTTGGTCACGAGCGATCGTCGAAGTGGCTCGCGAGCGGCCGCCACCCAGTTCCTGCCGACGAGGTCGAGGACGGCCGCCATCGCCTCGACGATCGGTCGTGGCGTGGTGGTCACCCGCGATACGGCATCCGCGCCGATGACGTAGGCCGGGCTCCGTTTGAGATAGTCGATCCGTACTCCGGCCGACCACAGCCGGGCGCTGAAGGCCATGTCCTTGCCGACCGGCATTCGCGCCGTGAACTCCAGGCCGAGCGACCGGACGAGAGAAAGGCGGAGCAGGCCGAGTGGCGCAGTGCGGTAGAACAGCCGATCCTTCACCGGATCGAGACGCTGGGTCCGCCGCCACCTGGTCAGCGGGTTCATCAGCAGGTCTCCGTGCTGGTGGCGCAGGGGAACCAGCGCGGCATCCGGCCCGCTCGCCCTGAGATGAGCGATCCACGCGGCCATCGCTCCTGGCTCGAGGAAGTCGTCCGATCCCATGATCGACACGTACGGCGCCTCGGCGATGGACAGCCCGTGGTTGAACGGGCCGGCCGGGCTGCGGATGCCGTCGTTGAAGGGGATGAGGACGACGCGCGGTCCGATCAATCCGTCGAGCTGGCGGCTGATGCCCTCTTCGGGGATGTTGTGGCAGATCACGAGCACGCGGACGACGCCGTCCGGCGTGCCGTCGATGACGGATTCGACGGCACGTCTGATCGGCCGGGTCACGTCGTGAACGGGCACGATCACGTCGACGAGAACGGTGGTCGCCGGTGCCGGGATGTCGCTGGCCACGTCAGTCGACGAGACCGGCGAGTCGCGCCTGCACGGAGAAGTCCTCGACGTCCCGGACGACCTCGGCGAAGGTGCCATTGGTGACGATCCGACCGTCACGCATGAAGACGACCTGATCGTTGTCGCGGATCGTCGAGAGTCGGTGGGCGACCGAGATGATGGTCACCTGCCCGCGGAGTTCCCTGATCGCCGTCGAGACGTCGGATTCGGTCTTGGTATCCAACGCGCTCGTCGCTTCGTCGAGTACGAGAATGAGCGGGTCACTGTAGAGCGCCCTGGCGATGCCGAGACGCTGACGCTGCCCTCCGGAAAGCGACATTCCCCGCTCGCCCACCCTGGCGTTCATGCCGCCGGGCCGTGACATCACGACATCCCAGAGCTGGGCCCGTTCCAATGCGGCCTGCACCCGGGCGCGGTCGAAGTCACCGGTCCAGGACAGGGCGACGTTTTCGGCCACTGAGCCGTCGAACAGCGCGACGTCCTGAGGAACGTAGCCGACACGCGATCGCCAGTCGGCAAGCACACCTTCGAGCGGAACGCCGTCGATGAGGATGTCGCCGCCTGACGGAACGAGAAGTCCGAGCAGGATGTCGACGAGGGTGGACTTTCCCGCTCCAGACGAGCCGACGAGCCCGACGGTGCTCCCCATCGGGATCGTCAGGTCGATACCGAGTACGGCCGGCTGGGCGGAGTTCGGATAGGTGAATTCGACGTTCCTCAGCTCGAGGAGTCGCGGTTCGCTCTTCAGCGGATCGTGACCGATGCGCTCCCCGCGCTCGAGGTAGCCCTCCGCTTTGTGGATGTCACCCATCACTGCCTTGACCTGCGGGATGTTCGAGTGGGTCTGGGTGATCACCGACTGAAAACCGGTGAGAGACGGAACGAGCCGGAAGCCCGCAACAGCGAAGAGCGCGACGGCTGCAAAAGCGCCCGCCATCCCTCCGGTGATGTATGCGACACCACCGACGAGAATGAAGCCACCGACGAGGGCGGACTCCAGGACGAATTTCGGGACGGCTCCGAGGAAGCTGAGGTTCGCGCGTGCCCTGGTCGTGTGCAACCGGTTGGAGTGGATGACCCCGGCGACCTCGCCTGCCTTGTTGCGGAGCGTGATCTCTTTCAGGGCGGACACCATGTCTGTCATCAGGCTGGCCACCTTGAACGAGTAGTCACGGTTCACGCGACCGGCTTCCACCGACTTCCTGGACACCCAGAAATAGAGAAGGAAGGCGATGAGGCCCAGGTAGACGACGGTGACGAGAGCCGTGACCGGCTGGGCGATCACGATGACGACGAGAACCGAGATCGACGTGGTGAAGAGGGTGGGGAGGCTGAGGACGGGCAGGAGGAAGCCGGCGACAACGGCGGCGATGCCGACGTCGGCCATGCGGACCAGCTGTGAGGTGTTCCTCTGCAGGCGTTCCGTCCACGGAGCCTGGATGTATGCACCGAAGAGCCGGTCACCGATCTCCAGCTCGTACTTGGCGAATCGCCGCGTTGCCCGCCACTGGAGCAGGACGCTGAGGCCGGATTTGAGGATGATCAGTCCTGACACGGCCACGAGGATCCAGACGTAGCCGGACTGGTCGATGGTGCCGACGAGGGGAAGACTCACCGGATCGGACTGGACCATCGCCGCCATCGACAGGGCGAGGAGACCGATCGCCGCAACGTCGAGCAGCGCGAGGGCGGAGGAAAGGATGACGTAGACCCAGAGGAAGTTCCTGGCCCGGGGTGGCAGTAGCGGCAACAGTTGTTTCAGGGTCTGCCAGAGGAGTTTCACGGAGCGTCTATCCTTCGAGTGATCGAAATCCCATGATCCCACAGTTCCCTGACCGGGCGAGCGGGGCCGGATGCGCCGCAATCCGGACGAACTAGGATGTTCCCTCGTGAAGATAATCAGCGTCGTCGGTGCCCGCCCGCAGTTCGTGAAGCTTGCCCCTATTGCAAAGGCGGCCGCCCGCGCTGGCGTCGATCACGTCATCGTGCACACTGGCCAGCATTACGATCCGATGCTCTCCGATGTCTTCTTCCAGGATCTCGGCATCCCCCAACCGGATGTCCATCTCGGCATCGGATCCGGCTCGCACGGCGTGCAGACGGGCGCGATGCTCGCCGCTCTCGACGCGGTCTTCGTGGAGCACCAGCCCGATTGGGTGCTCGTGTACGGTGACACGAACTCCACGGTCGCTGCGGCGCTGAGCGCCGTCAAGTTGCACTTCAAACTCGCGCACCTCGAAGCAGGACTGCGTTCGTTCAATCGCCAGATGCCTGAAGAGCACAACCGGGTGCTCACCGATCACGCGGCAGATGTGCTCCTCGCCCCGACGACGGTGGCGGCGGGCCACCTCGCGAACGAGGGCCTCGCGGATCGGACCGTCGTCGTCGGCGACGTCATGACCGACGTCCTCCTGCTCATCCGCGACGAGATCGCCGGCAAGCCATCTGCGCTGGTCGACGAGCTCGACCTCGAGCCAGGCGGTTACTACGTCGCCACCATCCATCGAGCCGAGAACACCGACGACCCGAACCGGCTCAGGCAGGTCGTCGATGGGCTCGCAGGGCTCGAGGCCCCCGTCGTGCTCCTCGCTCACCCTCGCGTCGTCGCCAAGGCGGCTGAGCACGGCATCGATCTCACATCAGGATCGCTTATCGGCCACGCTCCTCTCGCCTACCCTGACCTCCTCGCGGCCGTCGTGTCCAGCCGAGGAGTGATCACCGACTCGGGCGGACTCCAGAAGGAAGCATTCCTGCTGCGCATCCCGTGCACAACAGTGCGAGCGGAGACGGAGTGGGTCGAGACGATCGAACTCGGCTGGAACGTGCTCGCGAACACCGGAGAAGAGATCGCGGTCGCTGCGACGCGACCGCACCCGGCTGAGACCGATGCCACGCCGTACGGCGACGGTGACGCCGCCACGAGGACCATCGCCTATCTGACCAGCCACTGACCGCGGCCCGTCACGGGAGCGGCCTGACCGACGGCTTGCTCAGCTGGCGAGTCCGGCCACGCAGCCGTCCCACACATCGACCTGCCTGGCGGCAGACAGCTCGTCTGCTGCGGTATCAGCACTAGATTTGTACACGGCGACGTCCTCAACGTTCAGACCGGTGATCGCAGCCTGCAGTGCACCGATGCTGAAGTCGTCTGCAATGACGCCGAGTCGGTAGCGTTCCACGTATTTCGCCATCTCGGCCGACGGTCCGACGATAATTCCCAGCCGGGCCTGAACATAGTCGAACAGCTTGTTCGGCAGCGCCCACTCGTTGTTGAAGTTCACCGGGGGCAGGAAATGCACCCCGACGTCGAAGGCGTTGAGCGTGCGCACCAGGTCAAAATACGGCACCGGGTCGTGCAGGGTGATCCGGTCGGACTCGCCCGCTGCCGCCCGGAGTTCCGCGAGGTATGCGGGGTCGTTGGGGGTGAGGAAGAGGTCGAGCGTCACGTCGGCGGACGAACCGGCGACCGCCGTGATGAGGGTGTGGATGTTCCGCTTGCGCAGGGCTGCGCCGCTATGGACGAGCCGGATCGGTCGGTCGACCGGCTGCGGGTCCATCGCCGCGAACGGAGCCGCGTTGGTCACCACAAGCGGCTCGAAGCCGAAGTTCTTCTTGTACTCCTTCGCCAGACCTTCGCCGACCGTCGTCCACGATTGCGCTTTTCGCACGTATCGGCGGCACATCCATTCGTAATACGGGGCGATCCGGCGGAGCCAGCCCTCGAACTCCGCGTGCAGGCGAGGACTGTACTCGTGCAGGTCGGCGTGGATACCGCGGGCCGGGCGGAGGGTGAGCGCCAGTGGTACCGTCTCCACATCGTTCGCGAGAATCACGTCGAAGCGGCGACCGGACAGGGCTTTCTTCGCCCAGGACACCGCTCCGAGGGTCCAGTATGCGCGGGAGTAGAGGTGGAGGGTGATGAGGCGACCGTTCAGGTCGTTCGCCGGCACGTCATCCGGAATTCGGATGTGCTCGTTCACGCCCTCAGGTTTCGGTCCGTACCCGCAGGTTGTCACCGAATACTGCGAGCTGAAGCGTTCGACCTGCTTGAGCACGCGCGCGTCGGTGGCGATCGGCGAGAAGGAGACGATGAGGAGCTGAGTCGGTGAAGGCACGATCCCAGTTTCCCATTACTTTCGCCTGCGGCGGGTTCCGCTACCGCGCCGGCCCGTCAGCAGCGACCGGTAGACCCCGAGGAGCCTCGCCGACTCGCCCTGCCACGTGAGCTCGGGTGCTGCCCGCCTGATCGACGCTCGCCGTTCGTCCGTCGACGCGAGGGCTGCGGTGATCGCCTCGGCCAGAGCGCTCGCCGGCATGTCGGTTGCGACGATTTCGCCGACGTCGTACTGACGGACGAGCGCTGCAGCGTCGACCAGGTCGGTGGCAACGATGGGGAGCCCGGCCTGGATCGACTCGAAGAGCTTGTTCGGCAGGGAGTACTCGTAGCTGAGACAGGCCGGACGGGTGAGGACAAGCGACACGTCGGCGTCGGCGAGGGCGGTGGAGACTTCGGCTGACGGCACAGCACCGACGAAGTGGACCCGGTCGGTGAGCCCGAGACGCCTGACGCGGGCGTCGAGGCCGGCACGGTACACCTCTGATCCGAAGCCGAGCAGAACGAAATGCACGCTCTCCGGCAACAGAGGCAGGGCGTCGATCGTCTCCTCGATGCCCCTGTTGGTCGTGATGCCGCCGCAGTAGGCGAGCACACGGTCATCGCTGGTCAACGCAGCCAGTTCGCGGAGGCGACCGGCCGATGGCTCGGGAACCTGTCCGGTGAAGAGCGGGATGTTCCGCACCAGCACAGGCCGGGCTTTGAGCCTGAACCGCTTCTTCAGCCAGTCGGCGATGCTGGGCGAAACGGTGACGACGGCGCCGGCGCGTTTGGCACCGATGCGTTCGTACAACCGCTCGAAGCGTTTTGCGACCGGTCTGTCCGCCCGGATGTTGCGTTCGGTCCAGAGTTCGTGAGAGTCGTATACATACGGAATACCGAGTCGTCTCGATGCCGACAGGGCAGCGACGAGCGTGTTCGCGTCGTGGGCGTGGATGAGGTCGGGGCCCCAGGCCGCCATGTGCGAACGCGCGCGGATCCAGAAGGACCCCTGTTTGATGGTGGCGTCGGCGCGGCGCCACAGGTCGATGGCCATGTTCTTGGCGCCTGCCGGCTTCGACGGGACGGATGCCGCTGGCGCACCGGCCGGTGCGGCCTGCGGTGAGGACGAGACCACAGCTGCAGGGGCTGCGACGGATTCGTCCGTCCGGGCAGTCGGGGCATACGTCGGAACCGGGCGACCGAGAAGACGACGGGCAGACAGCCCCCACCTGGTCAGGAGGTGGGCGATCTCGCGCAGGGGAACCCGGTCGATCTCGACCGGACCGGTTTCAAGCCCAGGACCGAAGTGACCGGTCCGCGACGAGAACGCGAAGATCCGGACGTCCGCCCCCGCGTCTGCGACCGTCGCAGCGATCTTGAGGACGCGGGTGTCTGCGTAAGTGTCGTTGTAGACGACGAAGGCGATGCGGGGACGTCGGCCGTCGATCGTCGGCAGGAGATCCGTGGTGCTGGTTGGCATGCTCAGTTCCCGACTGGTCGTAGGTGTGCGTTCATTATTCGCGTTCCCGGCCTGTCCGGCCGCTGTTGGCGGTCTGCGGGTCACAGAGATGCCGATCCGGCGTCCGATACCACCTGGGCGGCCCGTCGACCCGCGGTCTGCAGCGAGGCGTTCTCCCGGCACCATTCAGCCAGTCGCTGGGGGTCCCAGCGGCTGTCGACGCTCAGCATCACCGTGAGCGCGTTCGCGACCGCCTCCACCTGATAGTCGACGGCCAGTCCGATATCGGCGGACTCGATGATCGTGGCAGCGGGCCCCTGGCCGGTGAAGAGCACCGGGGTTCCACATGCGACGGCGGCAAAGATCTTCGTCGGGATGGCGAAATCGTAGCCCTGCCCCGGCTTCAGGCTGACGGCGGCAACCCTCGCTCCGCGGAGGCTCTCCGCAGCGCGCTCAGGTGCAACCACCCCGTGGAAGTCGACGGCGCCCGGTGCGACCTCGGCCGCAAGCTCCTCGAGGGATTCCCAGGCGCTCCCCTGCCCCAGGAAAACCAGCTTCACCCCGGGGATCTGGCGACGAACCGCAGGCATCGCACGGACGAAAATATCCGCCCCCTGCCACTCCGATGTTGTGCCCGCATAGATGATGACGGGTGCGGCCTCTCTGCCGGGGTCGCCGGGGGAAAATATGGAGGTGTCGATTCCGTTCGGGACGACAGAGGTCCGCCCGGATCCTGAGAGCTCATCGACGCGCCTGGCGACGCCATCGCTGACGGCGATCACCCGACGCGCGTGCCTGAGCACATGCGATTCGACCAGGCGAAGCATCCGGACGACGAAGCGAGGTGCCCCCGTCGACTCCGCGGCATCCGACCAGATGTCTGCAGCGTAATAGACGTAGGGAACACGGGTCAGGGCAGAAACGACTCGGACGACGACCCCGGTCGTCGGAGGCGGCTCGCTCACATACACGTCCGGCCGGGGCGAGAGAAGCAGCCGGAAGAACAGCGGGATGTCGAAGCTGAGGTACTGCAGGTACCCCCTGACGTATCCGTCGCGATCCCTGAGCACCGGGAATCGTCTCACGTCGACACCCGTCGACGTCGCCGCCGGTTCCGAGGAGCGCGTGGTCGTCGTGATGACCCTGACGCGCGCTCCCGCCTCGGTCAGCCCGTTGGCGAGAGCGGCGAGCCGAAATGATGCGGCGGCAGGATCGGGCGAGAAGATCCGACTCGCGATGGTGACGCGCATCTGCCTAGAACTCGACCGACTCACCCGTCCTGGCGGACTCGATGATCCCTTCGACCACGGCGAGCGTGCGCAGCCCCTCTTCCATGGTGACGACATCGGTGCGCAGCCCGAGGACAGCGTCACGGAAGGCTTCGTGCTCCACCCGGAGCGGTTCGCGTTTGTTGAGCGCGAACCTGGTGACGTCTCCTTCGGAGACTCCCCTGAATGCGGAGACGTACTCCCACTCCGTCGGGAAGGTGCCGTTTGCGTAGAAGGTCAGGTCTCCACTGTTGGTATCGGCGATGTATGCGCCCCGTTCACCGGTGACGATCGTGACGCGCTCCTTCATCGGGGAGAGCCAGTTGACGACGTGGTTGACGATGATGCCGTTCTCGAGCCGGCCGGTGGCGAGGATCATGTCTTCGTAATCGCGCCCGCTCTTGTGCATCGTCTGAGCGAAGATCGTCTTGTGCGGCGACTGGGCCACCCACGCGGTGAGGTCGACGTCGTGCGATCCGAGATCCTTCGCGACGCCGACGTCGGCGATGCGCGACGGGAACGGACCCTGGCGACGGGTGGCGATCTGGTAGACCTCACCGACGTCTCCCGCTGCGATCCGGCGACGGAGTTCCTGTAGCGCCGGGTTGAAGCGTTCGATGTGCCCGACCGCGCCGACGAGGCCCTTGGCCTTGAACGCGTCGACCATGCGCTGTCCGGCCTCGACCGAATGCGCGATCGGCTTCTCGACCAGCGTGTGCACACCGGCTTCCGCGAGCGTCAGTGCAGCTGCCTCGTGGAAGGCCGTCGGTACAGCGACGACGGCCATGTCGATGCCCGTTGCGATGAGCGCATCGATGTCCGGCAGGACTGCCAGAGAGCCGGCGACACCGTGCGGATCTCCGCCTGGATCGGCGATGGCGACGAGGTCGACGCCGGGAAGTTCGCGGAGGACCCGGGCGTGGTGCCGGCCCATCTGGCCGACTCCGAGGAGCCCGACCCGCAACTCGGCCACTATGCGCCGGCCTTCGCGACGGAGTTGACGGCGTCGACGATGCGTGCCAGGTCATCTTGGGACAGCGACGGGTGAACCGGCAGCGACACGACTTCTGCCGCGGCCCGCTCGGTCTCGGGGAGGTCGAGACCGGGAGCGAAGTGGGTGAGCGACGGGAGTCGGTGGTTGGGGACCGGGTAGTACACGCCGGAGCCGACCTGGTACTCCTCCTTCAGCGCCGCGACGAAACCGTCGCGGTCTTCCGGGACGCGGATCGTGTACTGGTGGTACACATGCACGGCACCGGCGGCGACCGGGGGGACGGTGACACCCTCGAGGTTCGCGTCGAGGAATGCGGCGTTCTGCTGGCGGGTCGCCGTCCAGGCGCCGACCTTGGTCAGCTGCACGCGCCCGATGGCGGCGTGAATGTCGGTCATGCGGTTGTTCAGCCCGACGACCTCGTTCTGGTACTGGGTCTCCATGCCCTGGTTCCTGAACAGCTTGACCCTCCGTACGAACTCGTCGCTGTCGCAGGTGACCATGCCGCCCTCCCCGCTCGTCATGTTCTTGGTCGGGTAGAGGCTGAACATGCCGAACCGGCCGAACGTTCCGACGCGCTTACCGTCGAGTTCAGCACCGTGCGCCTGGGCGGCGTCTTCATACAGGTCGAGGTCGTGCTTCGCGGCCAGTGCCATCAACTCGGTGAGGTGAGCCGGGTGACCGTAGAGGTGCACGGGCATGATCGCCCTGGTGCGGCTGGTGATCGCGGCTTCGACCGCGACCGGGTCGAGCGTGAACTGCGAGGGCTCGATGTCGACGAACACCGGCGTCGCCCCAGTGAGCGCAACGGAGTTGGCTGTCGCTGCGAAGGTGAACGACGGGACGATGACTTCGTCGCCGGCGCCGATTCCGGCGGCCAGAAGGCCGAGATGGAGCCCGGAGGTTCCTGAGTTGACCGCAACGCTTGCCCTCCCCTGCACCATGACGTCGGCGAACTCGCTCTCGAACGCGGCGACCTCGGGCCCTTGGGCGACCATCCCCGAGCGGAGGACGCGATCGACGGCCTCGCGTTCCTCGTCGCCGATGATCGGCTTGGCCGGGGGGATGAAGGACTTAGTCATGTGCGACTACCTCTCTGAGTGTGCCGTCGATTTCTTCGTACAGTGCCGAGGTTTCCGGGCACTGCCAACCGGCATCCGTTTCGGTCAGTCGGAGGCCGGCTTTTCCGACCCATCCGATGCGCTTGGCGGGGACTCCGACCATGAGGGCGAAGTCGGGAACATCGCGGGTGACGACAGCACCGGCCGCGATCGTCGACCAGGCGCCGATCGTGACGGGGGCGACGCAGACGGCGCGCGCGCCGATCGCAGCACCCTCTCGGATCGTCACGCCGACGGGCTCCCAGTCGTGCGCGCTCTTCTGCGAGCCGTCCGGGTTGATCGCCCTGGGGTAGGTGTCATTGGTGAGAACGACGGCGGGTCCGATGAAGACGCCGTTGCCCAGCGTCGCCGGCTCGTAGACCAGCGCATAGTTCTGAACCTTGCAGTTGTCGCCGAGTACGACGCCTGTGCCGATGTATGCGCCACGTCCGATGATGCAGTTGCGACCGAGCGAGGCCTCTTCGCGGACCTGCGCGAGGTGCCAGACCGAGCTTCCTTCGCCGATGTCCGCCTGGTCGGAGACGTCTGCTGACGGCACGATTCTGGCGGTGGGGTGAATACTCAAGTGGGCTCCTCGCACACATTCTTTCGTCGGCTGGTGCGCACCAAGACTATAACGTTCTGTCACAATGGGCGTATGACCCCCGCCGCTTCGATCGAGCCAGACGCTGCCGTCGAACGGGACTCCGAAGCCTGGATCATCATTCCCCTCTACAACGAGGCGACGGTCATCGGTCGTGTCGTCGACGAGCTGCTCGAGCGCTTCGTGCACGTGGTCTGCATCGACGACGGCAGCACAGACGGTTCGGCGGCGGTTGCTGCGGCGGCAGGCGCCCGCGTCATCCGTCACCCGGTGAACCTCGGCCAGGGCGCCGCTCTGCAGACCGGCCTTTCCTATGTCACGCAGAAGCCGGAAGCCCGCTACATCGTCACCTTCGACGCCGACGGCCAGCACCGGATCGAGGATGCCGATGGCATGCTCCGTGCCGCACGCGAGCACGACGTCGCCATCATCTTCGGCTCCCGCTTCCTCGACGACCGCACCAAGCCCGGCTGGCTCAAGAAAGTCATCCTCAAGACGGCCGTCTGGGTGACGAACCGCACGACGGGATTGCGCCTCACTGACGCGCACAACGGCCTGCGGGTGATCCGGACAGATGCCGCCAGCCTCATCGACCTGCAGCAGGACAGGATGGCGCACGCGACGGAGATCGTGCACCAGCTGGGGAAGACGAAGCTTCCGTGGGAGGAATACCCCGTCGAACTCCTGTACACCGACTATTCGAAGGGGAAGGGCCAGTCAGTGTTGAACTCGGTCAACATCCTCGTCGACCTTCTCGTGCGTTAGGACGATGACCATGTGGATTCAGATCATTCTCGTCGTCGGAGTCGTCGTCGTCGGCCTTTTCCTCACGCGGCCGTCCGGGCGGGACAGCCATCTGGCGCTTCGCCGCCTGTTCCTTGCTGCCTTCGTCGTCGTCGCCATCGGCTCGATCATCTTTCCGCAGTGGCTGACTTGGGTCGCGAATCTCGTCGGCGTCGGGCGTGGCACCGACCTTCTGCTCTACGGCTTCGTGCTTTCGTTCCTCATCTATGTCTCCACGACCTATCGCCGCAACGTGCAACTCGACCGTAAACTGACGCGCCTCGCCCGCGAGCTCGCTCTCGCCGAAGCGCGCATCGAGGATGCCACGAATCGTCAGGACGACCCGAACTGATCCGTCCCGGCTTCGGCTCAGACAGGACCTACTCGCAGGCCGTGATCCGGTAGAGGACCTTGTCGCCTTCGCGATCGATCTCCTCGACGACGCCTGACTCGGCGAGATCGAGGAATCCCTTGTAGTTCGTCGTGCTGTCGAACGACAGCGTTCCACCGGCATCCCTCGTGTACACCCCGAAATCGAGCACGTAGCCGACACCGAGGGTCGTCACGGCGTCACACACGGCCGGGTCGGACGCTGCCTCGTTGAGGCGCATGTTGATCAGGACGTGATCGGGCTCGGCGGACACGTTGAAGTGCGGGTTGAGCACGCGCCGGTCGCCGACCGCGTAGGCAAGCGATGCTCCCGTCCAGGGATTGCCGGCGACGACGGCATCCTCTGGCACGTTCTCGTGCAGCCGTTCCAGCAGGCTGCGCTCGTCGATCGACAAGATCGGTGACCACTCGGTCATGGCATACTTCGGCCGTGCTTCGACGACAGCGGCCTGCATGCCGCCCTGGGTCGTCGCGAGAAGCAGCACCCCGGCGATGACCGGGACGACGAGCGGCGTCCGACCGCTGCGCAAGCGGGCGAAGAGCTCGGGCGCGAGCCGGCCGGCGGCCCAGGTCCACACCGCCACGACACCGAGGGCCGCGAGCGGGGCGGCGATGGTTCCGAGAAGCGCCGTCAAGCGTGGGGTGTCTTTATAGAAGAGCCCGATCGCCACGTTGCGCAGGTCGCCGTACGGCAGGGACGCGCCGAGAATGAACAGAGCAGCGGCCACAGTCCACATGCCGGCGATCCACCACCGTCCACCGCGGAGAACGGCCACGAGACCGATGACGGTGAGGATACTGATCACGAGCGCGGGGGCTGCCCCCTCCCTCGAGTTGCTGAAGAGCTCGACCAGCGCATAGAGCGGGGTCGCGTAGGCGTCCCACGGTGCCGTGTTGCCCAGCCGGCCGATCACATACCACGCCACCGCGAGCACAGCGAGTGCGGCACCGCCGGCGAGAAGCACCGGCCAGCGAAGACGCGAAGACGGATGCCGCCGCCAGACGTCGATCACGACGGCCAGCAGCACAGGCACCAGCATCGCCGCCCAGGCGAAGACCGCCGCAGACTGCGCAAGCCCCATGGCTGCAAGTGTCGCCATCAGGGCCAGTGCGCGAAGGAGAATCGGCGCGTCGAAGGGGAAGGACACCAGACGCGTGAACGACAGCGCGAGGGCGAGAGCGAGCGGGATGAACGCGAGCGCCAGGAAGTACGGGTACAGGACGCCGTAGTCGAGCGGCAGCAACGGGAACCCCGGGATGCCTGCACTGACGATCCCCGCTGCGACGATCGCGACTCTGCTGCCAGGAACGAAGACACGGGTCAGCATCATCACACCGGCCGGCCAGACGGCTGCGGCGATGACGATGTTGACCATGTTCGCCGCGACGAGGATCCCCCCGCCCGATGACGCGGACACCAGAGACACGATCCCGTGCCAGGCGGCCGGGTAGAAGCTCGATGCGCCTTCGGGAAGGATCAGCCCGGAGAGATGGAAGGACGACGCATTCGCGGTATCCAGGATGAACTTGACGCCGTTGAGGTGGAAGGCTGCGTCGAATGTCTGCGACATGTTCGCCGGCTCGCCGATGACGATGATCAATTGCGCTGTGATGACGACTGCGGCAGTAGCGAGCCCCGCGACCGTCCAGAGCGCAGTGACGGCATTCTGTTCGACCCGCCTGACAGCCCATGATCCCGCAACGATTCGCCGGATCACCGCGACGACCGCCACGAGTCCGGCAAGGACAAGCAGGACGAGGGGAACCGTCCAGGTCAGATTCAGGTAAGGGAAAACGATGGCCAGCACCGCGACGGCGGCGACGGACACAGCGGGTGCAGCGACGTAGAGCAGGAACCCTCTGGCTCCTGCGGCGACCAGCAGCGCGAGACCCGGCAAATAGAGGACTCCGACGGCGACGACGAGCACCGGCAGAGCGAGAAGCCAGTTCACCGCATCATCTCGACGTCCAGGCGCAATTCGCTACTCACGGCTGAGCACCCTGCCTGGCCTGCTCTGACGCCTGCCAGGCGGAGCCGACCATGTCTTCCAGTCCGCGGCGTGCCCGCCAGCCGAGTTTCTCGCTCATCCGGGAGACGTCAGCGATGACCGCACCGGGGTCGCCGGGTCGGCGATCCATCAACAGGGGCGACAGCTCACGGCCGCTCGATTCGGAGAGTTGGGTGAGAACGTCGAGGACGCTCGCACCTGTGCCGGTTCCGACGTTGAGAACCGTCGAACGCTCATCGGCCCGCTGCAGGTAGTCGAGGGCGGCGATGTGGGCATCAGCGAGGTCGAGGACGTGCACGTAGTCCCGAACACCGGTGCCGTCCGGGGTGTCGAAGTCGTGCCCGAACACGCGCGGCTGTTCACCACGGTGCACGGCATCGATGGCGAGGGTGAGCAGGTTCATCGGCACGGAATCCCCGAGTTCAGGCCAGCCCGCACCGGCGACGTTGAAATAGCGCAGGCTCGCCGTGTTGATACCGAGGGCGCGACCGGCGGACGCGACGAGCCATTCTCCGGCGAGTTTCGTTTCGCCGTACGGATTGATGGGTCTCGTCGGCATCTCCTCGGTGACCGGGAAGCTGTCCGGGTTGCCGTACACGGCTGCGGACGACGAGAAGACGAACCGATCGACGTCGCTGCCGTCGATCGCGGCGAACACATTCGCGAGCCCGCCGATGTTTTCGCGATAGTAGCGAGCCGGCTGTTCGACGGACTGACCCGCCTGCTTCAGCGCAGCGAGGTGAACAACCGCCGTAACCTCGTGTTCGGTGAGAACGGCGCGCAAGGCAGCGACCGCCGCGTCACCGGCAAGGTCGATGGTGGCAAGCGGGACATCACCGATTCGGGACCGGTCGCCGCTGGCGAGGCTGTCGACGACGACGACGTCGTCTCCCCGCTCGAGAAGAAGTCGGACGACGTGACTACCGATGTACCCGGCGCCGCCGGTAACGAGAACTGACACTCGTCAATAGTAGTCGGCAGCATGTGGAACGTCAGGAATGGTCGTTCCGAAAACCACGGGCGATCAGTCGTCGGTAGAGGACCGTGCGGATGCCAACGGGCACAAAGCGGTAGATCCCTCGCACGGCGATGTTGCGGAGAAACTGTGCCCTGGTCGTGAAGCCGATGGAGCGCAGAGCACGCTGGAGGTTGAGCTCGGCCTCGAACTGTTTGCGGCCACCGCGACGCGAGTACGCGCCAGCGCCGACCCGGTACATCAGCAGTGCATCAGGAAGGTTCTCCACTCGAGCGCCCGAGTGGATCATCCGCGCGAAGAGCCAGTAGTCCTCCATCAACCCGATGTCTTCGTATCCCCCGGCCCGGTCAACGGCGGCCCGCCGGTACATCACGGTCGGGTGGTTGAACGGATCGTGGAATCGCGCGTACTTCGCGATCGCGGTCGCGCCGATCGGCGGAGTTCTACGGCCGAGAACGGCACTCGTATCGTCGGCGAATTCCAGCATCCCGGTGCCGACCAGATCGAATCCCTCGTGCACGCGAGCCAGTTGACGCTCGAATCTGCTCGACAGCGACACATCGTCGGCGTCCATTCGGGCGACGACGTCGAACGAGCACGCGGCCAGACCGGCGGTGAGGGCGTCAGCGAGACCGCCACGGTCGGGGATCCGGACGTGGACGACCGGGACGGTCGTCGAGGCGATCGCCTCGGTCACGGCCTGATGCAGCGGAGCGGGGATCTCGCCGTCCTGGACCAGAACGACTTCGTCTGGCGGAAGCGTTTGCGCCGTGACGGAACTCGAGAACGCGCGGGCGAAATGGGCCGGGTCATCTTTTTCGTAGACGGGCAGGAGAAGCGAGAACGGAACGGGTCTGTTGGGCGTGTCTGCGCCGGTCGGATCTGTGCCGGTCGGATCTGCGCCGGTCGGATCTGTGCCTGTCATGCCGGCAGACGCTCGAGCACAGAGAGGACGTCATCCGGCACGCCGGAGCCGCCGAGGACCCGGGCGTTCGGGCGCGGCTTGCGGCCGAATCCCTCCCTCAAACCGGCAAACAGCCCTGCCCGGAGCGTCGCCCTGTCGTTCGACAGACGGAATGTCCGTGTCCACCTGGCAATGGATGCTCCGATGTAGAGGACCCTCTCGACGACGCCGAGTGCGGCTGAGGTACGGAACAACCACACCTTGTTGCGGACTTCCAGCCGGAACCGGGGCCCGGGGTCGACATCGGTGGATGCGAGAGCCGTCGTCTTGTGGACGACCACGCTTGCCGGAACGCTGAGGCCGACGCCATGGCGAAGCAGCCTGGCACTGAATTCGAAGTCGTCGTTCCAGAGGAAATAGTCGACGACGGGAAGGCCGTGGCGTTCGACGGCGTCGGCACGATACATCGACGAGACGAACGACAGCGAGCGCACGGGCACTGCGCCGACCTGTTCTGCTCGGCTCTTCTCCCGCTTGCCTGCGAACGGGTTTCGTCTGGGCGTGTTCATGGGATGCTCAGCGCCGTTCGTCCAGATCACGCGCGAACCCACGGCGCACAGGCTGTCGTCGTCATAGTCGTCGACGGTGGAGAGGAGGGCTTCGAGGGCACCGGCCTCCGGCACGGTGTCGTCGTCCATCACCCAGATCCAGTCGGGGCTGTGGCGTGCGAGCGCAGCGGCCATCCCGACCGCGAAGCCGCCGGCACCTCCGGTGTTGGTCGAGAGTTCGATGAGGGTGGCGTCCGGAGCAACATCGCGCACGACAGCGTCGGAGTCATCGCTCGACGCGTTGTCGACGACGACAACGGCATCCAGGCTCCGCGACTGGGACCGCAGTCCGTCGAGGACCTCACGAAGGAGATCCCGGCGGTTGTAGGCGACCACAACCGCAACTACCTGACGACTGCGCACCCTGTGTTCCTCCCTGGGCCGCCGTCGCGGCCACACGCCAGTTTACCCGCCAGCTCAGGCGGGCAGGACCGGCGCGACCGGGTCAGCCGCGCCAGACGCCTCGGGCTGCCGACCAGAACAGGGTCCCGTTCTGGAACTTCTGCGACCGGGTGCCGTCGGCGTTCGCGAGGTAATCACCGATCGGGTAGCCGAGCGATCCGGTCGGGCCCCCGAGGGAGATGTATGACGAACCGATCTTGCCGGTCGTCAGTCGCATGCCGCCGACGCTCGACCAGTAGGCGACGCCGGCCTGCACCTTCTGCGAGTACCCACCACCGAGAACCACGGTCGACTGGGTCGGGTAGCCGTACGTGCCACCGGTTCCCGAGAGCTTCGAGTAGCCGGCCGCCATGTCGGCAAGCATGTACTGCGCGCCGGTAGCGGACGACCAGTAAATGGTGCCCTTCTGGAACGTCTGCGACCGACCACCGTCTGCCCGCGTGGTGTAGTCACCCGTCGGGTAACCCAGAATCCCGTTCGGTCCGCCCAGTGCCAGATAGGTTCGGCCGATGACGCCGCTGGTCAGTCGCGCTCCGGTTGCCGGAGACCAGTAGACCGCGCCTGCCTCGAGGTTCTGGCCGAAGCCGCCGCCGGTATAGGCCTTCGCCGTGCTGATCGGGTACCCGTAAGGCCCCGTGACTCCACCCTGGCTCTGGTAGCCCTCATTGAACTCGCGAAGCATGAAGTGCGCACCGTTGCCGGTGGACCAGTAGTACGTTCCGTTCTCGAAGGCCTGGCTTCGACCGTTGTTCGGTGCCACGCCGTAGTCTCCGGCGGGGAAGCCCAGCTGGCCGGCCGGTCCGCCGAGACGCTCGTATTCGCGGCCGATGACGCCGGTGGTGACGCGGGCGCCGGTGTCCGGCGACCAGTACATGGTTCCGTTCTCGAACGCCTGGGTGCGCCCGACCGAAGCGATCGGACCATACACGGATGTCGGGATCCCGAGCGAGCCGTCTGCACCACCGAGCGCATCGTGCGCGGCACGGATGAGGCCGGTGGTGAAGATCGCACCGGTTTCCGTCGTCCAGTAGTACGTGCCGTTCTCGAAGGTCTGGCTTCTAGCTCCGCTCGAGTGCGAGGTGTATTCGCCTGTCGGGTAGCCGAGGGGGCCGCCGGCTCCCCCTGCGTTCGCGTGGTCGCGTCCGATGCGTCCGGTCGTCTTCGTGATGGCGCCGGACGGGGACCGGTAGACCCAGTAGTTGTCGAAGCGCTGGCCCATGCCGCCGTCGCCATACGTCTCGGCTGATTCGGCGGGCTGGCCGAGGACTGTCTTGTTCTTGTCGTAGTAAGTGGCCAGGCTGGCATGAACCCCTGTGCCCCTCGTCGAGCCGAACCACGACGTGAAGAAGTTGAAGAAGTTCCGGTTGCCGTACGCGGAACAGCTGTTCCCTGTGCCGTAGCCTGCGTTGAGCGCCGCGGCGTTCGGCTGGTACGGCGTGTAGTAGTAAAGGCTCGCCGTCGCCTTGTTGGCGACGTAGACCTTCCCTGAACCGCAGGACGCGTTGGGGTGCCACTGGATCGGGACCGTCTTGCCCGGTCCGAACCAGGTGAAGTATTTGGAGGTTCCAGGCGGGTTCGTGTAGCGGATCAGCTGTGATCCGGCCTTGTAGATCTGGTTGAAGAGTCCGTAGTACTGCGTGTCGCACGGCGCGGTGTCCGGGCAGCCGTAGCCCATGGCGATGTTGTACCGGCCGGTGGTCGGTTTGGCCATCGAGACCAGGCTCTGCTCTTTCTCGAGCATGACGAGGAAGACCTGGGGGTTGATGCCGCAGGCCTGCGACACCTTGTAGATGATGCGCGCTGCTGTCTCGTTCGCCGCACCGGCGTAGGCCTTGCACATGGCATCTGCGGCCCGGTTGCCGGTCGTGATCTTGTAGTTCTTCAGGCACAGGGAACCGGCCGTGCACGCCGAACCCTTCGACACCAGGAACGACTGGATCGCGGACTCCGACATCGCACCGCTGTCGTAGAAGACGGCATCGTCGATGATGTTGCCTGCGCTGAACGTGGCGGCGTCTGCAGACGGAGTCTGGGAGGCCGGATGCGGTGCCGCAACGAAGATTGCGGCGACAAGCACACCGATGAGAAAAAGCGCGCTTGCGCGCGCACGAGTAAACCCTCTAACCCCAGACATGCTCCCTATCGTATGTGCATACATGCAAAACGCGCCCTCCCCGAAACGGGAGGTACTCGGTGTCGCATAGATTGGTACCGGCGAAGACGACAATGACGAAGGCGGTTTTGCAATGGCGACGACACTGCGCATAGTGGTCGACCAGATGGTCACACCGGCCCCGAACGGAATTTCCCGATATACCGAAGAACTCGCTCGGGCACTGGTTCTGACCGCCCCGCGCGGGTGCACAGTCGAGGGCATCGCATCCGCTCTTCCCGCCGAGAAAATCGCCGAGATCGAGCAGGCGCTGCCTGGGCTCGCCCAGCTGCACAGGACCACGCTGCCGCGCCGTGAACTCGCGGCGGCCTGGCAGCTCGGAATCGTGCCCACGCTCGGCACCGGAATGATCCACTCCCCCAGCCTGCTCGCCCCACTTCGGCGCCATCATCGTGAGTTCGACCAGACCCAGATGGTGGTCACGATCCATGACACGATGGCCTGGACCCATCCGAAATCGCTCACTCCTGCCAGCGTCGCCTGGCACAAGGGGATGGCGAAGAGGGCCAGAAAGCACGCGGATGCCATCGTGGTTCCCACGCACGCCGTCGCCGAACAACTCTCGGAGATCCTCGACTTCGGCGACCGGATCCGGGTGATCTCGGGGGCTGTTGCGTCCAACCTGGTGCTGCCGACGGATGCCGATGAGCGCGCCGAGCAGCTTGACCTCCCCGATGAGTATCTGCTGGCTGTCGGCACCCTCGACCCGCGGCGGGGACTGACCTCGCTGATCACCGGCCTCGGCCAGCCGGATGCACCTGAGCTCCCCCTCCTTGTGCTCGGGCCGGATTCCTGGGGCGAACTCACCCTCGCGGCTGTCGCAGACGAGGCCGGTCTCCCGGAAGGCAGGGTCCGCGCGCTCGGGTACCTCTCCGACGCCGACCTAGCCGTCGTTCTCGACCGTGCCCGTGTGTTCATCTATCCGAGCCTGCACGAGGGTTTCGGCCTTCCGCTCGTCGAAGCGTTCACCTTCGGCGCACCGGTCGTCCACTCCGATGACCCCGCCCTCGTCGAGGTCGCCGGAGGCGCGGGTATTGCGGTCGAACGCGGCAAAAAGGGTTACCCCGAGCGCCTCACTGCGGCGATTTCTTCCGTGCTCGACGATCCGGACAAGGCCGCCCGTCTTGCCGTCGCCGGGGCAGACCGGGCCCGTGCCTTCAGCTGGCGCGACTCGGCCGAACGGGTCTGGGCGCTGCACGCCGACCTGTGACGGATTCGCCTAGCGGGCAGCGGCCTGCTGCAGGGGCGTGAGGAGAACGTCGGCGAAGAGCTTCGAGATCGTCGCAGTCAGATGGTGACTGTCCCGATAGACGAGAACGTCGCCGAGCACGACAGGGCAGACGTTCGCATCGCAGAGGGAGCCGGTGGGGTCGAGGTAGCTGCCGCCCCCGATGTCGGCGGCTGAGCGCTCAGCATCCGTTATCCCGGCCCAGAAAGACGACTCCGGTGTTCCGGCACACGCGAGCGCATCGTCGACGTGGGCGGAAAGACAGGTCGACGGCGCGATCTCGAAATGCGGCGTGTCGCCGAGGACCACAACGCTCGAGCCGACGGCAAGGGTGGAGACCGTCGACTCCAGGGACTGCCTCCACATCTCGGCGAAACCGTCACTCTCGGGCTCACCGACGCTGGCAGCAAAATTCGACAGCACGACGACGTCCGGCGGGTCAGCGACGAGCCGGTCGAGAACGCCGATCCGCCAGGTGTCGCACTCCGGATACGGCAGCTCGGGCACGTCCGGCGGGATCGAAGCGGACGGGCAGGAGCTCTTGGTATGGGTGGAGAGCGCAATCTTCCCCTCCTCCGCGAGAGCGGCGAGGGCGGGATACCACTGTGCCGCGTGGGAGTCGCCGAACAACGCGACCGAGAGAGGGGCATCTGCGGGCCCGCTCTGGCATCCGGTCGCATCCGTTTCGATTTCGGACAGGTGGCATCCGCTGGCATAGATCGCCGGATTGTCTGCGCTGGCGTTCCGCAATGTCGGCCGAAGGTTATCCGGGACGAACCCGGTTGAGTCGAGATCTCCGGTGAGGGTGGGAGCGCTTGCGCTCGAACCGGATTCCAAAGGCAGGCCGACTACGGCTCGCGCAGTGCCCACACACAGTGCGGCTACGACGACCGTGACAACCAGGGCGAGCCAGAGGGTGGCGCGGGGTCGACGCGCCGTGAGCGGCTTCCACGACCGCGCGGGGTTCTCGACGAAACGGTAGATCAGCCAGGCCAGTGGAACACTCGCAGCAGCCAGGAGCAGGGTCGTTGCGAGCGGAAGCTCGGTCTGGTCGCTCACGGCCACCTGAGGGATCATCAGCAACGGCCAGTGGACCAGGTACATCGAGTACGAGAGAGCACCGACGAACACCATCGGCCTGACACTCAGAACAGCGCCGGCGCTCCACCGTGTCGCCGCAGTCGAACCACCCAGGACGAGCAGCGCCGTTGCCAGGACAGGGGCGATCGCCGCAGCCCCGGGGAAGATCGTGGAGTCGTCGTAGGTCACCGCACAGGCGAGGAGAAGGGAGAGACCCAGCCAGCCGAGGATCGCGCCCAGGCGCGGTGTCAACCGGAACCGGGCCGATGTGACGGCGTAGGCGACGAGCCCCCCGATGGCGAACTCCCAGGCGCGCGTCGGCATCATGAAGAACGCCCATGGCTGGGCACGCGCAGTCAGCCAGAGGCACAAGGCGAGCGAGACGACGAATGTCGCGACGAGGGCGAGAAGGATGCCGCGGCCCGACTTGCGAAAGAGAAGGAACGCAACGACGAGCACGGCCGGCCAGAGCAGGTAGAACTGTTCCTCGACGCCGAGGGACCAGTAGTGCTGGAAGATCGACGGGTTCGGATCAGAGAGGTAGTCGACGCTGCGGTTGGCGAACTGGAAGTTCGGCACGTACAGCGCAGTGGCGAGGGCGTCCCTCAGGACAGGTCCCAGATTCAGGGGAGGGATGAAGACGAGCGACGCCGCGACCGAGAGCACGAGCACGGTGAACGACGCAGGAAGGATTCTCCGGATCCGTCGCGCGTAGAAATCGCTGAAGCCCACCCGGCCGTCACGGCTGAGTGACGCGAGCAGATGGGCGGAGATGAGGAAGCCCGAGATCACGAAGAACACGTCGACCCCGATGTAGCCACCCGACAATCCAGGGAGGTTCGCGTGGTAGAGCACGACGAGGAGCACGGCGACCGCGCGCAACCCCTGGATGTCGGCTCGAAAGCGCACCGGCCGGAATCCCGTGGAGCCCGACCGCTGGCGAGGCTCGACGGTTTCTGTCAGTGACACGAAGAGAAGTTTAGACGGGACAGCTGTGCGCTATTCCGGCGTCGGGGTGGGCGTCGACGTCGGCGGGTACAGGTCTGCGCGAACGAGGGCACGGATCGCGTCGAAGTCGTCGAAATCGAGTTCATCCGGGTAGAGGCTGTTCTCCGGGGTGAGCTCGACCGATGTCGTCGGCAGTTCCCGCGTCTTCATCGCCAGGTTGCCGAAGTATCCGAGCATGTCCTGCGGAATGTCCGTCCGCATCACCTGCGTACCCGCCTGCGCGATGGCCTGGAACTTCGACAGCACGTTGGCCGGGGTGAACTGCTTGAGGATCGCGGTCTGCAGTTCGCGCTGCCGCTCCATCCGGTCGTAGTCGCTCGTGTTGTGGCGAGAGCGGGCGTACCACTGGGCGTAGTACCCGTTGAGAACCCGCGTGCCCGGCTCGATCCACTCGTCGACGCCCTGCAGGTTCTCGTCCCCACCGATCGGGAGTCGTTTCTCCACGGTGATCTCCACTCCGCCGAGCGCGTCGATGAGAGCAGAGAAGCCCTGCATGTCGATCAGCGCGTAGTACTGGATGTCGAGCCCGGTGATCCCCTCAGCGGCTTCCTTGGTCGCTTCGACCCCGGCGCTCGACGTCTTCGACGCGGCATCCGGATAGAGATCCTTATGACGGAGATCGGCCTCGGTGTAGATGGAGTTGAGCTTGCAGGCGCTGACGTCGCACTGGCGGTAGCCGTCGGGGTACAGCTCCTTCATTGGGGAGTCGTCCGAGAACGGCACGTTCCGCATGTCGCGGGGCAGGCCGATCATCGTCATCCGGCCGGTCTCCGCGTCGAGCGACACCACCGAGATGCTGTCCGGGCGAAGTCCTTCGCGGTCGGGCCCGGCGTCTGCGCCGAGGAGAAGGATGTTGTAGCGCCCGTCGACGGGAGGAACGGATGCCCCGTTGCCGAAGATGGACTGGAGGGTGCCGCGGGTGATCCCGGCGTAGTATGCGCCAGCCGTTGCGGTGCCGACCGAGACCACGAGCAGCAGCACTGTGCATGCGGCGATCCAGAATCGTGCCCCCGGTGCCGCCCGAACAAGGCGGAGGAGGCGGAGCGTGTCGATGGTGAGGACGAGCCAGAGGATGCCGTAGAGGGCGAGCAGGAGTTGCACCCCGGTGAGCACCCACGAGTTCGTGACGATGGTGAGCGCTGCGGTGCGCCAGAGGAACCAGGCGAGGACGGCGAGCACCCCGAGCAGCCACGTGAACAGGGTCGCACCGAGACCTAAACGACCGAGTTTTCTGTTACCGGCGAGAACCTGCACGGACCCGGGGATGAGGAAGTTGAGGGCGACGAGCCACCAGGCCCGCCTGGTCATCAGGCTCATTGCCCGCAGGTCCGGGTGACGGATCGGGCTGGCTGCGTAGACGCTCATAGGCTGGACTTGAGGGCGCGATTCTTTTCGTCGACCAGAGTGGCGAGCGACGCCGAATAGTCGCTCAGCCGCGCTGTCAGGTCGCGATCGGCTGTTGCCAGGATCTTCACGGCGAGCAGCCCTGCGTTCTTCGCGCCGCCGATGGAGACCGTGGCGACGGGAACGCCTGCGGGCATCTGGACGATCGACAGGAGCGAGTCGAGACCGTCGAGTTTCGACAGCGGAACAGGCACGCCGACCACGGGAAGGGTCGTGACGGATGCCAGCATGCCTGGCAGGTGGGCGGCGCCGCCCGCCCCGGCGATGATCACCTTGATGCCGCGGGACTCCGCCTCGCGGCCGTACGCGATCATCTTGTCAGGGGTCCTGTGGGCACTCACGACCTCGACCTCGTGGTCGACTCCGAACTCGGAGAGAACCTCGGAGGCGGCAGCCATCACCGACCAGTCGGAATCGCTGCCCATGACGACGCCGACGAGTGGGCGCGCTGAATCGTGAAATGGCATGAGGCCTATGGTAAATGTCAGTCCTGAAAAACAGCCGCTGCGGCGCGCGCTTCGTAGGCAACTACGTCGAGGTCCCTGCCGCTCGCGTTGACGTGTCCCACCTTGCGGCCCGGCCTCGGGTCCTTGCCGTAGTTGTGGATCTTCGCCGTGGGGTGCACCCCCATCGCTGCGGCGTACCGGTCTGACAGCGCACCATCGCTCGGCCCCCCGAGGATGTTCACCATCACGGTGTGGGGCTCGCAGCATCCCGTAGCGCCCAGGGGGAGATCGAGGACGGCGCGGAGGTGCTGCTCGAACTGGCTCGTCGTCGAGCCGTCCTGGGTCCAGTGTCCGGAGTTATGCGGTCGCATGGCCAGTTCGTTGACGAGGAGTCGGTCGTCTGTGGTCTCGAACAGTTCGACGGCAAAAACGCCGGTGACCCCGAGTCCGGTAGCAACATCGGTGGCGATCTGGGCGGCGACATCGGCGATCCGGCCGGCCGACCCTGGCGCCGGCGCGAGGATTTCGGCGCAGACACCGTCACGCTGGATGGATTCGACCACAGGCCAGAGCATGAGGTCGCCCGATGGTCTGCGGGCAGACAACTGGGCCAGTTCGCGGCGGAAATCGACGAGTTCCTCGACGAGGAGCGCGTCTCCTGCGCCGTTCTCGGCGAGAACGGTGAACCAGTCGGTCGCCTCGGTTGCTGCGGAAACGACCCTCACACCCTTACCGTCGTAACCTCCGCGCGGTGTCTTGACGACGGCACGGCCGCCGTTGGCGTCGAGGAACGCCTGAAGCTCCTCTTCCGTTTCGACCCGCGCCCAGACCGGAACCGGCAGTCCGAGATCGCTGAGTTTCTGACGCATGAGGAGCTTGTCCTGGGCGTAGAGGAGAGCGTCGGGGCCGGGGTGCACGGCCACTCCGGCGTCGACGAGGCGGGAGAGCACGTCCTGGGGAACGTGTTCGTGATCGAACGTGACCACGTCGACGTCCGCGGCGAACGCGAGCACTGTGTCGGCGTCGCGGTAGTCCCCGACCGCGGTCGCGGCCAGTCCGGCGGCCATGCCGTCGGACTCCGCGAGGACTCGCAGGTCGATGCCGAGGTTCACCGCCGCCGGGATCATCATCCGGGCGAGCTGTCCGCCACCAATTACTCCAACACGGACCACGGCCGTCGCCTCCCAGCGGTAGATGTCACACACCTGACGCAGCGAACTCCCAGCGAGGCTCCCCTGCCGGTCGCATAAACTGCGTACGCCAGACTATCCTCGCGCATCGCCCTCACAGTGCCCAACCGCCGGGGCCGCCAACCGCCCCCGCCGAACCGGAACAGGACACATGACCCGAACAGCGCCGCCCGCCCGCGTGCGACGCGTCGTCGTGCAGGCCGCGCAGTTCGGGCTCGTCGGAGCCGCGGGGTTGCTCGTCGACCTCGTCGTGTTCAACGCGCTCAGGCTGACCGTGTTGTCACCGGATGCCGTCGAGACCGGTCCGCTTCTCGCGAAGGTCCTGTCGACCATCCTCGCCATCATCACCAACTGGCTGGGCAACCGGTACTGGACCTTCTCACGTGAGCGCCAGTCGAACACGGTGAGAGAAGGCGTCGAATTCTTCGCCGTCTCGCTCGCCGGCATGGCTATCGGCCTGGCCTGCCTGTGGGTGTCGCACTACGTGCTCGGGTTCACCTCGGTGCTCGCAGACAACATCGCGGCCAATGTCATCGGGCTCGGGCTCGGCGCCGTGTTCCGGTTCACGCTCTACCGCCTCTGGGTCTTCTCGCCCAGCAGGAAGGCATCCGTCCGCCAGCCGGCGACAGCTGGGGCGCGTCAGAACGCAGCTGTCGCTGTTCCGAGCGAACCGGCATGACCTGACACCGTCACCTGGTTCTTCTCGATCAGGTCCTGGAGAGTGTCGAGCACCTGCTCTGCACCGGGCAGGTCGCGCAGGACGAGGGGCTTCTCGACCCCTGAGTTGATGAGGACGTCGCCCGAACGGAACGCACTCTGCACCCAGTTCTGCTTAAGGGTGACGTGGTAGCCGCGGCTGTGGAAGATCTCGCGGCGTTCGCGGACGAAGAACCCACGGCGGGCGATGACCCTCCGCGTCGTGATGGTGCAGCGATGGTTGAGCCAGAAGATGTACGGGAAGAGCACGAGCAGCACGAAGAGCGCGGCGGCGGCGGCGATGATCGCCACGTGCTGCCAGGTCTCCGCGAAGAGGCTCAATCCATAAACGGATGCCCCCGGCAATGCGATGAGCAGCAGCGCCGGCCAGAGCAACGCCCGGGCATTCGGCCGGAGGCGGGCGACGACCCGCTCGGTGGGGACGGGTCGGGAACCGTCGTGCGGCAGGCTCGCCGGAACATTCGGGTACTCGGCCATGCTCCATTCCTACCATCGGTCGGCGCGACAGCCCGACCGCACCGCCGCCATCGCGCGACTGGAGCCGCAGACCACAAATTCAGGAGATCTGTGCGACTCGCCGGAGTGGGAGCGCTCCCATACGGCGTGTCGCGGCAGATCTCCTGAATGTGGAGGCTTCGCCCGGCTGTGCGCAACCGGCGGGGCGGATGCTCAGCGCGGTCGCAGGTGCGTCACGTCGCCGGCGGAGACGGGCGTGAGATCAGCGGATCCGTCTGCCTGCACGACGATACGACCGGAGACGTCGATCCCCCTGGCGACGCCGGCGAGGATGGTGCCACCCGGCAGCTCGACGCTGACCCGCGACCCGACTGTGCCGCAGGCATCCGTCACAGCGGCCTGCAGACCGCTGGCCTGTGCGTCTCCACCCGTCGCCCGGAACGCCGACAGCAGCGCGAAGAACTCACGCAGGTAGGCCTCGAGCAGGGCGTCGGGGTCCGGATGCTCCGCCCCGGCAAGAACGAGAGAGGTCGCCGTCGGCACCGGCAACTGTTCCTCGGTCATGGTGATGTTCACTCCGGCCCCGACGACGACGCTCGGGGTCGCGCCCACGACGAGCTCGGAGAGGACGCCGCAGACCTTCCGCCCACCGACGAGGACATCGTTGGGCCATTTCAGTGACACATCGGTGCGCGCGGGCAGGGCACCCCGCACCGCCCGGGTCATCGCGAGTCCGGCAGCGAGCGGCAGCCAGCCGAGCGCGTCGATCCGGAGCGAGGCGTCGGCCCGAACCAGGACCGAGACGGCGAGCGCCGAACCGGCGGGACTCTGCCACGACCGCCCGAGTCGGCCCTTCCCCGCTGTCTGGGTGTCGGTGACGACGACCGAGAGGTCGGGCCAGCCGTCTGACCCGCCTGCAGCAGCGACGAGAACGTCGTTGGTCGACGGGGTCTCGGCGAGGATCTCGAAACGGGAGGTGAGAGCGGCGGCGCGGGGGAACTCGGCGGTCATGGCACCACGATACGCGCGTCAAGTCCACAAGGCTCCCGACCCCTCCTTGTAGGCATCCGCCAACGGTATAGCCCTATCCCTGCACAGTAGAGTGAATAAGTGACCGATGACGCAGCTACGCCAGACGTATCCGACGCCCCCGACCTGTACACGACAGCAGGCAAACTCGCCGATCTGAAGCAGCGGTACCACGAGGCCGTCACGGCGTCTGGGGATGCCGCGATCGCTAAGCAGCATGCCAAGGGCAAGATGACCGCACGTGAGCGGATCACCGAACTGCTCGACCCGGGCAGCTTCGTCGAACTCGATGAGTTCGTGCGGCACCGCACACACGCCTTCGGCATGGAGAAGTCCCGGCCGTACGGTGACGCCGTCGTCACCGGGACCGGTACCATCCACGGCCGGCAGGTCGCCGTCTACTCGCAGGACTTCACCATCTTCGGCGGATCGCTCGGCGAGGTGGCCGGCGAGAAGATCATCAAGATCATGGATCACGCGCTCAAGACGGGCGTGCCGATCATCGGCATGCTCGATTCGGGCGGCGCGCGGATCCAGGAGGGCGTCGTCGCCCTCGGCAAGTACGGCGAGATCTTCCGCCGCAACACCGCCGCGTCAGGGGTCATCCCGCAGATCTCGATCATCATGGGCCCTGCGGCCGGTGGAGCGGTCTACTCCCCCGCCCTCACCGACTTCGTCATCATGGTCGACAAGACCAGCCAGATGTTCGTCACCGGACCGGACGTCATCAAGACGGTCACCGGTGAAGACGTCGGCATGGAGGAGCTCGGCGGCGCGCTCACCCACAACACCCGGTCGGGTGTCGCGCACTACCTGGCCAGCGACGAATCGGATGCCCTCGACTACGCCCGCACCCTCATCGGCTTCCTGCCCGACAACAACCTCGCCGAACTTCCCGTGTACGAGAGCGAGGTTGAGCTCGAGACGACGGATGCCGACCGCAAGCTGAACACGATCATCCCCGACTCCCCGAACCAGCCGTACGACGTCACCACCGTGATCGAGCACGTCGTCGACAACGGCGACTTCCTCGAGGTGCAGCCACTGTTCGCGCCCAACATCGTCATCGGTTTCGCCCGGGTCGAGGGTCGCACCGTCGGGATCATCGCGAACCAGCCGAACGCCATGGCCGGCACACTGAACATCGAGGCCGGTGAGAAAGCGTCGCGTTTCGTGCGGTTCTGCGACGCGTTCAGCATCCCGATCCTCACCCTCGTCGACGTCCCCGGCTACCTGCCTGGAACCGACCAGGAGTGGACAGGCGTGATCCGCCGCGGCGCAAAACTGCTCTACGCCTATGCCGAGGCGACGGTGCCACTCGTCACCGTCATCCTGCGCAAAGCGTACGGCGGCGCATACATCGTCATGGGCTCGAAGCAGCTCGGCGCTGACATCAACCTGGCCTGGCCGACGGCGGAGATCGCCGTGATGGGCGGCCAGGGCGCCGTCAACATCCTGTACCGCGGCGAGATCAAGCGCGCAGAGGCCGCCGGTGAAGATGTCGCCGCCGTGCGCACGAAGCTCGCCAACGAATACACCTACAACGTTGCGAGCCCGTTCCTCGCCGCCGAACGGGGCGAGCTCGACGGTGTGATCGAACCGGCAGCCACGCGCGTCGCCGTGATCAAAGCGCTGCGGTCGCTCAAGGGCAAGCGGGCCAGCCTGCCGCCGAAGAAGCACGGAAACATCCCGCTGTGACGAACGCCGATCCGCACGCGAGGCGCACGGGGCGCCGTGCGGCACCTCCGACACGCTCCGAGCGCTTCACGACAGACGACGAGTCCGGGCACGGTATCGACGTGCACATCCTGCGCGGCTCGCCCACGCCGGATGAGATCGCTGCAGTGACGGCCGTGCTCACCACCGCTGTCGTCGAGGAGGCAGCCAACGCGGATGCCGTTCCGACGAACGGCCCGTCGGCATGGCAGCGCAGCCAGAGAGTGATGCGTTCACCGCTCACAGCGGGGGCAGGACGCTGGCGCAATTTCACCGCATGACCGGTCCCCCAAAGAGACGACTAGCGGGCCCCGCCCGTTCCGATCAGAATGAATGCGCAAGGTGTCTCTCTTTTAGGGTTGCACCACCAAACGATTCGCTCGATTAGGGTAGCAGCGGCGTTTGGGGGCGGGTCAGGGCATTATTCGGGTTACTGCTCTGACCCGGGGCTTCACAGGGCCGGTTCGAAAGAACCGGCCCTTTCCCGTTCCGGCACGCAACCGGCTCGGGCGGTCCAGGTCAGCGGCGAACGGTCCAGCCGTTTTTCTCCCGCGGGATCTCGAGCCACAGGCGCACGGCGTCGCCAGGCTCGTCCGGGTCGGTCGAGGCGCTGAGCGCGACGAGGGTGACGGAAACCTCGGAATCGGCCGGGGCGGTGCGCACGATCATCCGGTCGGCTTCGGTGCGATCGATCGCGTCCGCGACAGCGTTGAGCACCGACTCGAGTTCGTCGCCCGGCATCTGGTCGAGAGTTCCCTCATCGAGCATGCTGACGGCTGTGCCGCGACGGCGAGCGGCGAGCACACTGTTCCTGACCCGGTCGTTGAGGAGTCGCCTGCCGCGGATCTCGTCGCGGAGTCCGGCTTCGAGCACGCGAGACTCGATCCGTTGCGCGTCGCTGAGTTCTCCTCCGGAAAGGATGATGTCCCGAAGGATCGGCAGGGCGCGGATGCCGGTCTGTTCGAGTCGCGTGCGCCGCTCATTCTCGTGCGCATCCTGCGCCGCCTGCCATTTGGCCGCGGCTTGTTCCGCCACGGTAAGGGTCTGGGCGTCGTGGCCCACCTTCACCAGCGACCGGGTCAGGACGCCGGCGCCGAACACCCACATCAGGCTCCCGGTGACGCCGATCTCCATCGATGTGCCGAGACCGCACCAGAGGATGGACTGAACAGTGAGGAAGATGACGCCGATCCAGCCGATGATCTCCTGCCGTCTCACGACGGTGATGGTCATCAGCGTTCCGATCGCAGAGACATGCCAGGTCGCATAACCGTTGTTGATGCTCGGGTCGAGCTGGCTGGTGACGAGCAGCGGAACGGTGACGGCGGTGGCGAGGCAGAATGCCGCCAGCCACGGCGGCATGGCCGTTGGACTCGACGGCCACAGGGCGATCCCCGTCGCGGCGAGGTAGAGCACCATCGCTGCGATGCTCGGCCACGGCGATTCCGCCTGCGGAAGGGTCAGCAGGCCGCGGACGACATGGTAGAAACTGAACGCTGCGGCGAGGGCGATCATCGTGTAACGGTTGAGGGAGATCACGATGTGGCCTCACCCGCTTCGAGAAGGTCCCGCTGCGCCTCGGCATCGCCGGCCCAGCGGATGCTCACCGTCGTTCCCGATCCGGGCGAGGAACGCACATCGACGGAGCCGCCGACGGCGATGACCCGTTCGATGATCGAGATCCGGATGCCCAGACGGTCGGCGTCGACGGCGGCGCGGTCGAAACCGACTCCGTTGTCGCCGATGGTGACGAGGATGACCCCATCGTCTCCGGCATCGACATCGACGCGGCGCTCACAGGGTTCACCGGCGTGCTGCACACTGTTCGTCATCGCCTGGGCCGAAGCGAGGTAGAGGCCCTCGGCAACCCGGAACGGGAGCACATGTTCGACCGACCCACTGGCGACGACATCGAACGGCACCTCGAGGTGGGCGGCGTGCTGGTGGAGCAGGTCGATGAGCCAGCCGATGGTGATCGTCTGTGCCGGCCCGTTCGCCGGTGCGTCGAGCGCCGCGAGCCGGCTGATGGCGTCACTCGCCATCGCGACTGTCGCTCGCGCCTGCTCGGGGGTGGACGCGCGGTCCGCCGCCTGCAGGGAAGCGAGCACGGTGTCGTGGACCAGGGCGTCGACCTCGATCCGCTCGGCCTCAAGCGCGTGCTGCCTCACGGCTTCGTCGTAGCGCGTGAACGCGGCGGAACGTGCTTCGTCGACGGTCCGGGCGGCCCGTCGGAACATCGTGATGAGCACCATGATGACCAGACCGATCATCGAGCCGTACAGGGCATCCTGCACCGCGATGTCGAGGTGGGTGAAGAACCCGTCTCCGTCGATCACCCGGGCGACGCCGTACACCGCTGGGGTGATCACGATGTACGTCGTAGCGAGCCACGGTCGTACGGCCTGCGAGATGCAGCCGCACGCAATGGCGCAGAGATACCAGGTCCACGGTTCGGCCCGGGAGTCAGCGCCGGCCCCGCCGGTGACGACCGGCCACAGGGCGACGGCAACAAGGTAGGTCAGGGCGAAGACGATGTTCGCGACCCGCTGGACGCGAGCGCTGACCACGCCGGCAACGATGACGATGACGAGAAGCCCGAGCAGGGAGAACAGATACACCGTTCCGAGCGGCTCGGGCACGACGAGTCCTGACCCGAGGGCGATGCTCAGGGTCTGCGCCCCGAAGACGAGCGCGATGAGGCTGATCGACTGCGCGATCACCTTCTCGATTCGCGCAACGCTGAACCGCGGCTGCGTGTGCGCGGCATCGCGGGCGGCGCGGTCGAGCTTGTCGAGCACGGGTCCACGCGGGATCGGCGAGAAAATCGCCCCTGAGCGCGGTGGGTTACTTGTCATCACCCGCGCCCGGGTTGAGTTCGGGCAGGATGCCGTCTTCGACGGCGCGACGGAGCAGGTCGACCTTCGTCGGCGCCGGGCGGCCGATCTCCACGTACTTGCCGCGGATCCGGTCGAGGTACTCCTTCACCGTCGACGGGGCGATGCCGAGCTGGCTGGCCACATCCTTCATCGGGAGACCCGATGCGTAGAGATGGAGCACGTCGCGTTCACGGCGGCCGAGCTGGGCGCGACTGAAGTCACCGTCTGCGTCGATCGCGCTGGCCCATTCCAGGTTGTTCAGCGCCTCTCCGCTCGCGACAGTCTCGATCGCGGCCACGACGGCATCCGTCGGCGCGCTCTTGGGGATGACCCCGGCGGCTCCGGCGGCGAGGGCCTCTCTGACCGAGGCGACACGATCGGCGATCGAGTGGATGAGTACGGCAGACCCCGAGCCGTGCACGGCACGCACATTGTCTGTGATGTTGCTTCCGTCGCCGAGGTTGAGGTCGAGTACGACGACGTCGCACGGGACGCCGTTAGCCGCGGCGACGAACTCCCGCACGGTGGACGCACTGTGCACGACCGTATGCCCGGCCGCCTCGCAGACGGCCGTCAGGCCCATCCGGACGGACTCATGATCATCGATAACCGCTATGCGCACCACAGTGCCCATCGTAGGCGGTATGCGGGCAGAATCGGCCGACGGCCCGCCATCATCGGGTCAGCAACGCTATCGACTCGATGTGGTGGGTGTGCGGGAAGAGGTCGAACGCACGGATGCTCCTCAGCGAGTAGCCCTCGGCGGCGAACAAACCGATGTCACGGGAGAGAGCGACCGGGTCGCATGCGACGTAGAGAAGCTGCGCAGGGCCGAGCTCAGCGAGACTCGCGACGACCTCTTTGCCTGCGCCGGAGCGGGGCGGGTCGAGGACGACGGTTCCAGCCGCGAGTCGCGCACGTTCGGTGGCGCTGGACTGAGCGACGAGGCCACGCAGGTAGGCGTCGACGCGGGCGGTGATGCTCTGCGCGCCGACCCAGTCCGAGAGGTTCTCCGCAGCGTGGTCCGTGGCCCGCGCAGACGATTCCACGCTGGTGATCCTGGTGGTGCTGCCGAACTTGTCCCCGATCGCCGCGGCGAGCAGGCCAACGCCCCCGTAGAGGTCGAGGTTGGCGGCGCGAGGGTCGAAGAGCGCTTCGTCGACGGTGGACTGCACGAGGTCGGTCAGCAGTTCGGCCGCTGCCCGGTGCACCTGCCAGAATCCGCCCTCATCGAGGAAGAAGTCACGGTCACCGACGCGTTCGATGATTCTCTGTTCACGACGGTTCGCCGGGCTCACGCCCTTCTTGATGGGCTCGCGTACGACGATCCTGGCGCTGTCGGTGCTGCTGGGCGCAACGATATCGACGGACTCCGCGCCACGGAACAACTGGTCGAGCGGTGCGGCGGATGCCACTTCGTCTGTCGCCAGCGGAAGGTCGCCCACCCGGATCACCCGGTGGCTGCGTGCGGCGTACGGTCCGACGTTGCCGTCTTCGTCGACGTGGAGGCTCACCCGGGTGCGCCAGGCAAGTCCGTCGCGCTCGTCGTCGCCTGGCGCGGCTTCGACCTGCACGTCGCTCTCGACCCCGCCGAAGCGCTGCAGCGCGTCGGTCAGGACCTGGCGCTTGAGTTCTCGCTGGTGGCCGAGCTCGATGTGGCCGAACTCGGCCCCTCCGGCGCGGTCGGCCGGCGAGACGTCGATCGCGGCTGACGCCCAGACGTGCGACTGCCGGTGCGGTGACGCCTCGAGGACCTCCACGGTCTCTGCACGCCAGAAGCTCTTCTTCGACGCCTGGCTGATGCGCGCACGGACACGCTCGCCGGGGATCCCATCTGCGACGAAGACCACGCGTCCGTCGAGCCGGGAAACGAAGACACCGCCGTGGGCTACGTTGGTAATCTCGAGCTCGACGTCGTCCTGGGTGTTCGATTGTGCATTCACCCTTGAATCGTCCCACGGATCACCGGCGCATCGCGCGCGGTCATCGCGAATCGGCCACGGAAGGAACTGACGACATGCAGTTGTATCTCGCCTCCACCTCCCCCGCCCGACTGATGCTGCTGAGGCAGAGCGGCATCGAACCGGTCGTCGTTCCATCTCACGTCGACGAGGACGCGGCGGTCGCTGCTGCGGAAACCGCCGCGGGTTCGTCACTCGACCCCGAAGCGACCGTCGCACTCCTTGCCCAGGCGAAGGCCGAATCGGTATGGCGCGATCTTGCCGGTGGGAGCGGGCTGGTTCTCGGGGGTGACTCGGTCTTCGTGGTCGACGGTGTCATCTACGGCAAACCGCACACGCCGGAGGCCGCGCTCGAGCGCTGGCGCCAGCAGCGCGGCACGACCGGGAGGCTGTATTCCGGGCACTGGTTGATCGAGCACCGATCGGACGGCAGCGTCGGAGGTGCCGTCGGCGCCGTCGCGTGGGCGGATGTCACGTTCGCGGCAGACATCACAGATGCAGAACTCGACGCGTACATCGCCACGGGCGAACCGTTGCACGTCGCAGGCGCCTTCACCATCGACAGCCTCGGCGCCCCCTTCATCGAGCACATCTCCGGCGACCCGTCGACGGTCGTCGGGCTGTCGCTACCGACCCTCCGGTCGCTGGTGCGGCAACTGGGTTTCGAGTGGACCTCACTGTGGAACCGGGGCGGGAGCTTGTAGGCATCCGCAGTGCTTCTCCGGACATTTCTGTGGGCACCGACCAAAAACCTCGCCGCTGCGGGCAATAGGCTAAGGGACTGTGTCGCGTATATCCAAGGTCCTCATTGCCAATCGGGGCGAAATCGCCGTCCGAGTGATCCGCGCAGCGCGCGACAGCGGGATCGGCTCGGTGGCCGTCTATGCAGACCAGGACCGCGACGCCATGCACGCGAAACTGGCGGACGAGTCGTACGCGCTCGACGGCACGACCAGCGCTGACACCTACCTCGTCATCGACAAGATCCTGTCGATCGCCCGGCGTTCAGGCGCGGATGCCGTTCACCCCGGTTACGGCTTCCTCGCCGAGAATGCCGACTTCGCGCGCGCCGTCATCGGAGCTGGACTGATCTGGATCGGCCCGTCACCCGCTGCCATCGAGCAGCTCGGCGATAAGGTCTCTGCCCGTCACATCGCGCAGAAGGTGGGCGCTCCGCTCGCCCCGGGAACCCTCAACCCGGTGTCAGGTGCCGACGAGGTTCTCGCGTTCGTCGACGAGCACGGACTCCCCGTCGCCATCAAGGCCGCTTTCGGCGGTGGAGGCCGTGGGCTCAAGATCGCCCGCGAACGCGATGAGGTCGCCGAAGCCTTCGACTCCGCGACCCGTGAGGCGATCGCTGCTTTCGGCCGCGGTGAGTGCTTCGTCGAGAAATATCTCGACCAGCCCCGCCACGTTGAGACCCAGTGCCTGGCGGATGCAACGGGCAACGTCGTCGTCGTCTCCACGCGCGATTGCTCCCTTCAGCGTCGGCACCAGAAGCTCGTCGAGGAAGCTCCGGCGCCGTTCCTCACCGATGAACAGAACGACCTGCTCTACAGCGCATCCAAAGCCATCCTCAAGGAGGTCGGCTACGTGGGTGCAGGCACCTGCGAGTTCCTCATCGGTAAAGACGGCACCGTCTCCTTCCTCGAGGTCAACACCCGCCTGCAGGTCGAGCATCCGGTCTCTGAGGAGATCACCGGGATCGACCTCGTGCGCGAACAGTTCCGGCTCGCCGAGGGTGGAACGCTCGACTACGATGACCCGATCCCGCAGGGCCACTCGATCGAGTTCCGCATCAACGGTGAAGACCCCGGTCGCGGCTTCCTGCCGCAGCCCGGCCCGATCCACGTCTTCAAGACGTTCGGAGGCCCGGGCATCCGTCTCGATTCCGGCGTCACCGCCGGCGACGAGATCTCGGGAGCGTTCGACTCGCTGCTCGGCAAGATCATCGTCACCGGTGCCGACCGCGCTCAGGCGCTCGAACGGTCGCGGAGGGCGCTCGACGAGTTCGAGGTCGCCGGACTGCCCACCGTCATCCCGTTCCACCGCAAGATCGTGCGTGACCCGGCCTTCACTGCGGAGAACGGCACCTTCGGCGTCTACACCCGGTGGATCGAGACCGAGTTCGTCAACGACATCGAACCGTGGGACGGCGAGTTCGACGGACCGAAAGCGTCAACCACCCGTCACAGTGTTGTCGTCGAGGTCGAGGGCAAACGCATCGAGGTGAGCCTGCCGACGACGCTCGTCCCCGGTTCGGGCGCCGCAGCACGGGCGCTCGCACCTGCACCGAAGCGCCACGGCGGGTCCGGGGTCGTGAGTTCTGCCACCGGCGACGCCGTGGCATCCCCGATGCAGGCCACCATCGTGAAGCTCGCCGTCGAGGACGGACAGCAGGTCGTCAAGGGCGACCTCGTCGTCGTGCTCGAGGCGATGAAGATGGAGCAGCCGATCACCGCCCACAAGGACGGGACGATCGGCAACCTCAACGTCGAAGTCGGTGCGACCGTGTCGAGCGGACACCGGTTGCTGACGATCACCAGCGCCTGACTCTCCGCCCTGTCAGCCGCGGCCCGGACATCCGGGCACCGCACAGTCAGGAACGTACTCCGAATTCAGGAGAAACTCGCGACACGCCGTTGTGGGAGCGCTCCCGTACGGCGTGTCGGCACAGAACTCCTGAATGTGCAGGACGCTCCTGAATGTGCAGGAGGCTCCTGAATGTGCGGGACGCTCCTGAATGTGCGGGCCAGCGAAAGCCGTGGGCGAGCGCGCTAGTTGACGATGTGCATCGCTTTGGCGGCATCCGTGATGCTGCCGGTCAGCGACGGGTACACGGCGAACGCCCGCGCGATCTCGTCGACGTTGAGCCGGTGCTCGACGGCGATCGCGAGCGGGAAGATGAGCTCGCTGGCCTTCGGAGCGACGATGACGCCACCGATGACGGTGCCGGAGCCGGTGCGCGCGAAGAGCTTCACGAAACCGTCCTTGATGCCGAGCATTTTCGCGCGCGGGTTCGATTTGAGCGGCAGCTTGTAGATGACGCCCTGCGCGACGCCGTCTTCGATCTGCTTCTGGGTCCAGCCGACCGTCGCGATCTCGGGCTGGGTGAAGATGTTCGCGGCGACGTTGCGCAGCTCGGTCGGGTTCACAGCGTCGCCCATCGCGTGGAAGATGGCCGACCGGCCCTGCATCGACGCGACGGATGCCAGGGGCATGAAGGTCGTGCAGTCTCCCGCCGCGTAGATGTTCGGGATCGACGTGCGCGCTACCCGGTTCACGCGAATGTGACCCGATTCGGTCATCTGCACGCCAGCCTCTTCCAGGCCGATGCCTGCGGTGTTCGGAACCGCGCCGACCGCCATGAGGCAGTGGCTGCCCTCGACCGTGCGACCGTCTGACAGGGTGGCGACAACTCCGTTCTCGGTGCGGACGACGCTCGATGCGCGCGACTTCGACAGCACGGTCATGCCGTTGCGCTTGAACACTTTCTCGATGACGGCTGCGGCGTCGGCGTCTTCCCCCGGCAGGACCTGGTCGCGGCTCGAGATGAGGGTGACTTCAGACCCGAGGGCACGATAGGCGGACGCGAACTCGGCACCGGTCACACCGGAGCCGACGACGATGAGGTGTTCGGGGCACGCTTTGAGGTTGTACAGCTGGGTCCAGCTGAGGATCCGCTCGCCGTCCGGCATCGCCGAGGGGAGCTGGCGCGGGCTGCCGCCGACAGACACGACGATGGTGTCGGCTTCGACGCGATCGAAGTCGGTGCCGCGGCCCCCTGACTCGGTCGACACGATGATCGCGTCACGGCCGTCGAGCCGGCCGTCGCCGTTCACGATCTTCACGCCGGCCTGCTCGAGGTTCGAGCGCATGTCCTCCGACTGCTGGCGGGCGAGTCCGAGGAGCCGCTTGTTCACAGCTGCCAGGTTGACGGTGACCTCTGGCTTCACCGGCTTGCCGTTTTCGCCGCGCGCGAAGAACTGCACGCCGAGTTCGCTGGCTCCGCGGACGGCGTTGGTCGCCTCCGCGGTGGCGATGAGGGTTTTTGAAGGGACAACGTCGGTGATGACGGCGGCGCCGCCGACTCCGGTCCGCTCGATGAGCGTGACGTCTGCTCCGAGTTGTGCACCCGCGAGCGCGGCCTCGTATCCGCCCGGGCCTCCCCCGAGTACAGCGATCCGTTGTTTGCGCTCGAACTCGTAGGTCATTGCTCTATTGTCGCAGCCCTGAACACCGTTCCCAAAACGCCCGATGACGCCCACATCCCCGTCGTCGCGCGGATCCCGCCGTGCGGGTAGCCGCCGTGCTCAGATGGTGCGGCCGGTCGGCATCCGTTCGAATCCCCGATCAGCACGACCTCCGGCAAATATGATGGAGGGATGTCTGACGCATCCTTCCATCCGCTCGACGACCCAGCCGTCGATCCCTTCGAGGTCGCCGCGCGCGCGGCCGCCCAGATCGCCGAGAGAACCGGCGTCGAACGGCACGAGATCGCCCTCACTCTCGGCTCCGGCTGGGGCAAGGCGGCCGAGCTCATCGGTGAGACCACCGCCACGATCCCCGCCCACGAGATCGAGGGCTTCTCCCGCCCCGCCCTGGAGGGCCACGTCGGCACGCTCCGCTCGGTCCTGCTGCCGAGCGGTAAGCGCGCCCTCGTCATCGGAGCGCGCACCCATTATTACGAAGGCCACGGCGTGCGTCGGGTCGTGCACAGCGTGCGGACCGCAGCGGCCGCCGGAGCAGCCACCATGATCCTCACCAACGGAGCGGGCGGCATCCGCGAGACCTGGTCACCCGGCACCCCCGTGCTGATCAGTGACCACATCAACCTCACGGCCGACTCGCCGCTGGAGGGCGCCACCTTCATCGACCTCACCGACCTCTACTCGAGCCGGTTGCGCGCGCTCGCTCACAGCATCGACCCGACCCTTGACGAGGGTGTGTACTGCCAATTCCGCGGTCCGCACTACGAGACGCCCGCTGAAGTCCAGATGGCGAAGGCCATCGGCGGCCACATCGTCGGCATGTCGACCGCCCTCGAAGCGATCGCCGCCCGCCAGGCCGGCATGGAGGTCCTCGGAATGTCACTCATCACCAACCTCGCCGCAGGCATCCAGTCGACCCCGCTGAGCCACCTGGAGGTGCTGGAGGCCGGCCGAGACGCCGAGCCCGTGATCAGCGCCCTCCTCGCGCGAATCGTGGCAGCACTGTGATGACCGACGCAGGAACAGCGCACGTTCTCACGGTCGCCCAGAACTGGCTAGACCAGGATCCGGATGCCGAGACCAGGATCGAACTGGAAACCCTCATCAGGGACGCAGCGAGCGGGAGCGAACCAGCACTCGACGAACTGCACAGCCGGTTCGACACCCGGCTCGAGTTCGGCACCGCCGGCCTGCGCGGGCGCATCGAAGCCGGCTCCGCCCGGATGAACCGGGTGCTCGTCGGCCAGGCTGCTGCCGGCCTCGCCGCGTTCCTCCTCGAACGTGAACCGGGTGCCACCCCAAGCGTCGTGATCGGCTACGACGGCCGGCGCAACTCGAAGATCTTCGCAACGGACACCGCTGAACTGATGGCCGGTGCCGGCATCCGTTCGATCCTGCTGCCTCGCCTCCTCCCGACGCCCGTGCTCGCCTTCGCCGTGCGTCACCTCGGAGCGTCGGCCGGAGTGATGGTCACTGCCAGCCACAACCCGCCTGCCGACAACGGCTACAAGGTCTACCTCGGTGGAGCAGACGACGGATCACAGATCGTGTCGCCGTCGGATGCCCGGATCGAAGCGCACATCTCACGCGTGGCCTCCACCGGAAACGTCCTCGAACTTCCGAGGAGCACGTCATACGAGATCGCGGGCGATGATGTCGTCGACGCCTATGTCGATGCGACCGCAGCGGTGATGACCAGCGAAAAAGTCGACCTGAACGTCGTCTACACGGCGATGCACGGTGTCGGCTGGGAGACCTTCTCCCGTGTCGCCACCACAGCAGGGCTGACGCTCCCCTCCTCCGTCCCTGAGCAGCAGGAGCCAGACGCCGCGTTCCCGACCGTCGCGTTCCCGAACCCGGAAGAACCCGGTGCCCTCGACCTCGCGTACGCGCTCGCCCGTGAGACCGGCGCCGAACTCGTCGTCGCCAACGACCCGGACGCCGACCGGCTCTCCATCGCCATCCCGGACGTCTCGCATCCCGAGGGCTACCGGCAGTTGTCCGGCAACGAGGTCGGCGCACTCCTCGGCTGGCGTGCCGCCGTTCTTGCCGCGGAGCAGGGCACCACAGGCGGAGTCCTCGCCTGCTCGATCGTCTCGTCTCCTGCCCTCGCGGCCGTCGCGGCCGCGTACGACCTCGACTTCGTCGAGACGCTCACCGGGTTCAAGTGGGTGTCGCGGGTGCCCGGACTGATCTATGGATACGAGGAAGCACTCGGCTACCTCGTCAACCCGCGAACAGTGCGCGACAAGGACGGGATCTCGGCGGCGATCGACTTTCTCTCCATGGCCTGCTTCTTCAAGGCCCAGAACATCACCATCGAACGCGTGCTCGACGCCTTCGCCGAGAAGTTCGGCTACTTCGCCAGCGACCAGTTGTCGCTCCGGGTGACCGACCTGTCCGACATCGCCGCGATCATGGCGCACCTGCGGGCAAACCCTCCCACAAGCCTCGGGGGTGTCGGCGTCGTCGGCATCGACGACCTGCGCAACGGATCAGACGCCCTCCCGCCGACGGATGCCCTCCGCTTCCGCCTCGAGGACGGCTCACGTGTGATGGCCCGACCGAGCGGCACCGAGCCGAAGATCAAGTTCTACCTCGACGTCCAGCGCCCGAACGATCGCCGCGACGAGGCATCCGTTCTCCTGGCGGCGATGACCACCGAGTTGCGCGAAATCGCTGCGGCCGCAACGGCCTGACGGTCGCCCCTCGGCTGCCGCGTTCAGCCGAGGGCGCGTTCGAGCTTCTCGGTGAGCTCCTCGAGGTCGAAGTAGTTGTTCACGACGACGACGTCGGCGAACGTCTTGCCGATCTTGTCGACGAGCTCGGGCGAGGTGAGGATGACCTGGGCGTCTGCGGCAGCGACCGGGAGGTTCGCGATGTCGGATGCCGTCACCTCGGCCTCGATGTCGAGGCGTTTGAGCACACGTTCGGCGTTGACTTTGAGGATGCCGGATGTTCCGACACCGGCCCCGCAGATGGCGACGATTTTCACGGGAATCTCCTCGTTACTCGGCCGCGCCGAGAACCCGACGGACGTCGTCCGGGGTGGTAGCTGAGGCGACCGCCGGGATCGCCGTGGCGTCGTTGAACACATTTGCCAGGTCGGCGATGGAGGTGACGTGCGACTCAGGAGTGGTGACGGCGAGGCCGAGCACGACGTTCACCGGGTCGTTGTGCGGATGCCCGAAGGCGATCGGCTCCGCGAGAGTGACGACGGACAAGCCTTCATGCAGCACATCGGCGCCCGGGCGGGCGTGAGCGAGCGCGAGTCCGGGAGCGATCACGATGTACGCGCCGAACTCGTCGATGACCTGAATCATCCGGTCGGTGTATGACTCCTCTGTCGCCCCGCTCCGCTCCAGAGCCGCGCCGGCGAGCCGGACGGCGTCACGCCAGTCGGACGCCGCGGCGCCGAGCTGGATCGCGGAATTCGGAAGAGGGGGCAGGGACATCGGGGCTCACTTCAGGAGGTGGGGGGCGAAACCAGCTACAGCGTATCGGCTCGTCCCTCTCCCCCGCGGTCGGCGGGGGTCAGGCGCGGTAACTCTCGGCATCCTCGAAGCCCGCCGAAATAATCTCGGCGAGTTCCTCCCGGTCTTCGAGGGGCAGGAACGTGGCACTGGCCGCATTCTGCTGGAACACCTCGAGGTCGTCGAGATCGTAGGCGAAGGCATCCGCCAGCAGGCCGAGCTCCCGGGTGAGCGACGTGCCGCTCATCGTGCGGTTGTCGACGTTCACTGTCGTCTTGAAACCGAGCTGGTAGAGCAGGTCGAACGGGTGGTCGATGAGGTCGGTTCCCCACGCCGCGATCGCCCCGGTCTGCAGGTTCGACGACGGGCTCAGCTCGAGGGCGATCTCGCGGTCTTTCACCCATTGGGCGACCGGGCCGAGCGAGACGTATGTGCCCTCGTCGTCGCTGCGCTCGACAGTGATGTCTTCGGCGATGCGCACGCCGTGGCCGAGCCGCAGGGCTCGGCCGTCGAACAGCGCGCTCTTGATCGAGTCGATGCCGTCGGCCTCGCCGGCATGCACAGTGACCGGCAGGTATTCCTGGGCGAGGAAGTCGAAGGCGACGCGGTGACGGCTCGCCGGGAAACCGGCTTCGGCACCGGCGATGTCGAAGCCGACGACGCCGTTGCCGCGATGACGGACGGCGAGTTCAGCGATCTCGAGACCGCGATCGGCGTGCCGCATAGCGGTGACGAGCTGGCCGATCTGGATGCCGCGGCCAGAACGCTCGGCGTCGTCGATTCCCTGCTCGATGCCCTCCTGGACGGCTTCGACGACCTGATCGAGGCTGAGCCCACGGGTCAGGTGTTGCTCGGGAGCCCAGCGGATTTCACCGTAGATCACGCCGTCAGCGGCAAGGTCCTGCACGAACTCGCGGGCGACCCTGCTGAGGCCATCCTCGGTCTGCATCACGGCCGTGGTGAGGTCGAATGTCTTGAGGTAGTCGACGAGATTGCCTGCGTCACACTGGGCGAGGAACCACGCGGCCAGTTTCGCGGCATCCGTTTCGGGGACGTCGACGCCGACGGCATCCGCCAGCTCGAGAATCGTCTGCGGGCGAAGGCCGCCATCGAGGTGATCGTGCAGGGAGATCTTCGGAAGGTCGATGATGTCGACGCCGTTGGGGAGCTGGAACCGGTTCTCAGAAGTCACCCGCTCAGACTATCGCTCAGCCTGCTGGTGCGCACCGGTCGGATGCGAGGGACCTCGTTCTAGGATCGGAGGATGCCGACCTCGATTCTGCTCGATTGCGACCCTGGGCACGACGACGCGATCGCGCTGCTCCTCGCCCACGGAAACCCCGACATCGAGCTGCTCGGCGTCACGACGGTGATGGGCAATCAGACGCTCGACAAAGTGACGCACAACGCCCTCTCGATCGCACGCGTCGCCGGAATCACCGGAGTGCCGTTCGCCGCCGGATGCCCCCGGCCGTTGGTGCGGAATCTCGAGACGGCGCCGTCCATCCACGGGGAGTCCGGTCTCGATGGGCCGGTACTGCCCGAGCCGGTGATCGAGCTGGACACCCGGCACGCCGTCGACCTGATCATCGACACGGTCATGGAACGCGAGCCGGGCACGGTGACGCTCGTGCCCACCGGCGCCCTGACCAACATCGCGATGGCAGCACGCAAGGAGCCGAGGATCGTTCCGCGGGTGAAGGAGGTCGTTCTCATGGGTGGTGGCTTCCACACCGGGAACTGGTCTGCCGTCGCTGAGTTCAACATCGTCATCGACCCCGAAGCGGCGCACATCGTTTTCAACGAGAGGTGGCCACTGACGATGGTCGGGCTCGACCTCACCCATCAGGCGCTCGCGACTCCCGCAGTGGCCGAACGGATCGCTGCTGTCGGCACCGGGCCGGCGCGGTTCGTGGGCGAGCTGCTCGACTTCTTCGCCGAAACGTACCGGGAGGTGCAGGGCTTCGATGCTCCTCCGGTGCACGACCCGTGTGCCGTCGCCTACGTGATCGACCCGAGTGTGCTCACCGTGCGGAGGGCACCGCTCGACGTCGAACTCACGGGCACACTCACGCTCGGCATGACCGTGGCCGACTTTCGTGCGCCGGCGCCTGACGGCTGTACCACCCAGGTCGCCGTCGATCTCGACGTGGATCGGTTCTGGGATCTGATCATCGATGCCCTCGTGCGCATCGGCGACCCCGAGTAGGTCCCCTGCCGGCACCCTGACTTGCCGCAAATCGTCGTTCGTTCGCTCGCCCAGCGACGAATCGTGGCAACTCAGCACGGGAGCGTTCGTTGTACAGCGAGTCGGTGGGCGCGTTCTCCACAGCTGGCCGAAGAAGCTGTACTTCCCACCGAGACCACCCACACCCGCAGCGCTCCTGCGGCCAGGCCCAGGATGAGTCGGTGACCTTCCGAAAGCCCCTCCCGGCAACGATGCCACAGACCTTCTCGGTGGCGGCTGCGAGCAGAAACGGCATCACAGCCCGGCAGTTGCGCAACCCTGCTTTCGGCACCCTGTTCTTCGGGACGCGGAGCGCGCCTGGCGCAGCGGATCACCTCACCCTTCTCTGCTCCTCACTGGCAACGCGGATGCCGCTGGGATGCGCGTTCAGCCACACGACAGCTGCCCGGTTGTACGGCATCCCGCTCCCGCGGCAGCATGAGGGCGGTCCCATCCACGTCACGTCGCCAGCGCCAGCTCGTGCGCTCCGGTATCGCGGAACGGTCGGACATTCTTCCCTCCTGCGGGCGGATGAGGTCGACGAGCTGGCGGGGGTACCTGTCACAAGTCCGGAGCGCACCTGGTGTGATCTCGCCGCGATACTCGATTTCTCTGATCTGGTCGCCGCCGGCGACTACCTTCTCTGCTGGAAGGCACCACTCACGACAGCGGAGCGGCTGCAAGCCGCAGTGGCCGGCCATCCCTCGCGACGGGGAAGAGTACGTCTACGCGACGCCGTCGAAGCGCTCAGTTCGCGTTCACGGTCGCGCCCTGAGTCCCTCGTGCGTGTGGCTCTGGTTGCGAGCGCTCTGCCCGACCCGATCCCGAACTTCGAGGTTCATTTGTTTCTGAGCCATCGCTCTGACGAGATCGACCTGGCCTACCCGCGGTTTCGTGTCGGGCTGGAGTATCAGGGCGACCATCACCGGGAAAATCGGGCACAGTGGCGGCGCGACGTCAAACGCGGCAATGACGCCGTGGACGAAGGCTGGAGCACGATCTTCTTCACCGGCGACGACACCGCCGATATGACTGGCGTCATCTCGAGCGTCGAACGGCGACTTCGTTCGCGCGGCTGGGTGGCTGGGGCGTGACGTCCAGCCTCAGCAACGGGCGTGAGTTGCCACGAATCGTCGTCGGGCGTCGACATGAACGACCAATTGTGGCAACTCACCGAAGTGAAGCGGCGCGCGCTACTGCACGCGGGCGCGCACCAGCGGCTCCGGTGTGAACGCCGTGCCAGGGGCAGCGAACTCGTATGCACCCTCGATCGCCTCGAGAGCACGCGGGAATCGTCCAGCGTCGTCGGCTGACAAGGTGAACAGCGGGTCTCCTGCGCGCACGGTGTCGCCCGGCTTCACGTGCAGGTCGACACCAGAGGCGTGCAGAACCGGGTCCTGCGCCCTGGCCCGCCCGGCCCCGAGTCGCCACGCGGCGATCCCGAACGGCAAAGCATCCTGGCGCACGAGGACGCCATCGTCGGATGCCGTCACGGTGTGCGTCTCGCGCGCAACCGGCAGAACGGCATCCGGGTCTCCACCCTGGGCCCGGATCGAGCGACGCCAGGTGTCCATCGCACGTCCGTCGGCCAGCGCAGCCTCGACGTCGGCATCCGGCTGGCCGGCGAGGGTGAGCATTTCGCGGGCGAGCGCGATCGTCAGTTCTACGACGTCTGAGGGTCCGCCACCCGCGAGCACCTCCACCGACTCACGCACCTCGTTGGCGTTGCCGATTGCGAGGCCGAGCGGCACGCTCATGTTGGTGAGCAGTGCAGAGGTTTTCACACCTGCGTCCTGACCGAGCGACACCATCGTGCGTGCGAGTTCTTCGGCCTTCGCGTAGTCCTGCATGAACGCCCCCGAGCCGAACTTGACGTCGAGCACGAGAGCGCTGGTGCCCTCTGCGATCTTCTTCGACATGATCGAGGAGGCGATGAGCGGGATGGCTTCGACTGTTCCGGTGATGTCCCGCAGGGCATACAGTCGTTTGTCCGCCGGCGCCAGCCCGGCCCCTGCAGCGCAGATGACCCCGCCGACGTCGCGCAGGATGTCGAACATCTCCTCGTTCGTCAGGTCGGCCTTCCAACCGGGGATCGACTCGAGCTTGTCGAGCGTGCCGCCGGTGTGACCGAGCCCGCGACCCGAGAGTTGCGGAACGGCGACACCGAAAGATGCCACGAGAGGCATGAGCGGGAGGGTGATCTTGTCACCGACGCCACCGGTCGAGTGCTTGTCCACCGTGGTCTTGCCGAGCGTGGAGAAGTCCATGGTCTCGCCCGATGCGATCATGGCGAGCGTCATGTCGCGGATCTCGCGCCGGCTCATGCCGTTGAGCAGAATGGCCATGGCCAGCGCCGCCATTTGCTCGTTGCCCACATACTCGCGCGTGTATGCGTCGATGAGCCAGTTGATCTCGTCGGTGCCGAGTTCGCCCCTGTCGCGCTTGGTGCGGATCAGGTCGACCGCGTCGAATGGTTCGAGAGCGGCGTCAGTTGCGATCATCGGTTGGAACTCCTGCGTAGTCGTTGAGGGTGCGAGGGCCGAAGGCGTCCGGGAGAACCTCGTCGATCGTCCGGATGCCGGACACGGTCTCGAGGAGCATCCCCGGCACCGCGTGCTCGAAGAGCAGCTGGCGGCAGCGACCACACGGCATGAGCGTGTTGCCGTCGCCGTCGACGCAGGTGAACGCCACGAGTTGCCCTCCACCGGTCATGTGCAGCGTCGACACCAGCGCGCACTCAGCGCACAACGTGAGGCCGTAGCTGGCGTTCTCGACATTGCACCCGGCGATGATGCGACCGTCGGTGACGATGGCGGCCACACCGACGGGGAACTTCGAGTAGGGAACGTACGCCTTCGCCATGGCATCCGTCGCCGCTTCGCGAAGCGCACCCCAGTCGATCGAATCACTCATGGTCACTGCCCCTAAGACTTGATGTACGGTTTGCCGGATGCCGCAGGCCCGCGCGCGTAGCCGACCAGCCCTGCAACGGCGAAGATGGTCACCACATACGGAAGCATCAGCAGGAACTCGCTCGGCACCCCCGACCCGATCGCCCCGAGGACGTTCTGCAGGTTCGTGGCGAACCCGAAGAGCAACGCGGCGAGAGTGGCACGGATCGGATCCCACCGGCCGAAGATGACAGCGGCCAATGCGATGAAGCCGGCTCCTGCCGTCATTTCCTTGGTGAAGCCACCGACGGAACCGAGCGTGAAGTACGCGCCACCGAATCCGGCGATCGCACCGGCGATGGCCACGTTCCAGAACCGCGTGGCGTTGACCCGGATGCCGACGGTGTCTGCCGCCTGCGGGTGCTCACCGACGGCGCGGAGACGAAGCCCCCACTTGGTGTGGAACAGCGCCCACCACACCACGAAGACCGCCACGTACATGAAGTAGATGATGATCGTCTGCCGGAAGAGCACCGGCCCGAGGATCGGGATCTCGCTGAGGAACGGGATGCTGATCCGCGGGAAGCGGGGCGGCGCGTTGAACAACGGTGTGTTGGTGGTCAGCACGGTGGTGTAGAGGAAGCTCGTCAGCCCGGCGACGAGCACGTTGAGCACGACACCGACGATCACCTGGTCGACGATGTACTTGATCGAGAAGACCGCGAGCAGGAAGCTCACCAGCACACCGGCGACCATGGCAGCGAGGAGACCGACCCAGGGATTGCCCGTCAGCGAAGCGACGAAGGCGGAGAGGAACGCTCCGGCGAGGAGCTGGCCCTCGATCGCGACGTTCACCACACCGACCCGCTCCGAGATCACTCCGCCGAGTGACCCGAAGATCAACGGGGCGCTGAGCGCAACGGTGCCGAGCAGCAGACCTGTGATCGGGATCGTCTCGCCTGCGGCCGCCCAGGTGAGGAATCCCCACATGAAAGCGATGGCGAAGAGGATCGTCAGCCAGAGAGGGATGCGCTTCGCCCTGCTCGCCAGCCAGGTGGCGTATGCGGTGATGGCAAGGAGCAGCGCGACGACGACGACGCAGGTGAGACGGGTGGGGTTGTCGATCGGCGGGAGCTGGACGACGTCCGCGTCGTTGGAGAGTCGGAACCGGCTGATGCCGTCCCGGCCGTTGACGACGAAGAGGATGATGGCGATGGCCGAGAAGATCGCATACGCGATCGGAGCCTTCCAGCTCTTGATCGTCGCCGATTCGAGGCTGGCCGAAATGGACTCGGCTGCGGGAGCGGTGGTGGTCATTTCGCCGCCACCTCCTTCGAAACCGTGGGCAGCAGTCTGCGGGTTCTGCCCTGCTTCGGCAGGAAGAATACGGCGCGGATGAGCGGCGGCGCTGCGATGAAGAGGACGATGAGGGACTGCACGACGGTGACGATGTCGATCGGGATGCCTTCAGCAGCCTGCATGGCGAAGCCACCGGCCTTGAAAGCCCCGAACAGCACGCCTGCGGCGAAGATGCCCCACGGCTTGCTGCGACCGAGCAGCGCAACGGTGATGGCGTCGAACCCGATTCCGGCGTCGATTCCGGCGGAGAAGCCGGTCGTCACTGTTCCGAGAACCTGCATCACTCCGGCGAGTCCGACCAGCCCACCGGAGATGAGCATCGCGTAGACGTAGGTGTTCTTCACGTTGATTCCGGCCACCCGGGCCGCATTGGGGTTCGCCCCGACAGCACGGAACTGGAAGCCGAGACTCGACCGGTTGAGCAGCCACCAGGCGAAGAAGGTGGCGGCGATGACGAGGAGGAACCCGAGGTGGAGGTTGTACCGCGGGCCGAGGATGTCGGGCAGGACGGCGGTCTCCAGCATGGCCGGCGATTTCGGGTTGACCGAGCCGGGCGCCTGCAGGAGGCCGGGTGTCCGAAGCATCCATGAGATGAGGTAGAACGCCACGTAGTTGAGCATGATCGTCAGGATGACCTCGTGCGCGCCTGTGCGCGCCTTGAGCAGCCCGACGAGGCCGCCCCAGAGAGCACCGCCGATGATTCCGGCGACCAGCGCGACGACGAGGTGCACGCCCCATGGCAGTTCGAAGGAGAAGCCGACCCAGCCGGCGCACGCGGCGGCGATGAGCATCTGGCCGCGGCCACCGATGTTGAACAGGCCGACCCGGAATGCGATCCCGATACCGAGGGCCGCCGCGATCAACGGGGTGGCGAAGGTGAGCGTTTCGGTCAGCGGTTTGATCGCGTCGAGGACGTTGTCGCGCCTGAAGTTGTAAACGGAACCCTGGAACAGTGCGCCGTATGCTCCAGACACCGCGTTCCAGATCGCGGCAAGCGTGTCGCCAGGCGCCGCGAAGAAGTATCCGGATGCCTCCTGCACGTCTTCATTCGTAACCGCGATGAGAACGGCGCCGATCAGCAGGGCGAAGATCACCGCGAGGATCGAGATGATGAAGTTGCCGTTGAGGATGTCGGAGATGATCTGGTTGCCGCGGGGCGTCTCCTCCTGCTCGGGCGCCCGCTTCGGCTCGTTGGCAGGAACGGTCGTCGCTGTGGTGTCGCTCACGCGGCGACTCCGCTCGGGGTCTCGCCGGCCATCATGAGGCCGAGCACGTCTCGAGGGGTGTCCCCCGGGACGATTCCGACGATGGATCCTCTGTACATCACTGCAATCCTGTCTGCGAGCGCGACGACTTCATCGAGCTCGGTCGAGACGACGACGACCGGGATACCTGCATCCCGGGTCGCGACCATCCTTTTGTGTACGAATTCGATCGATCCGACGTCGATGCCCCGAGTGGGCTGCGACGCGACGAAGAGCTTGAGCTCGCGGCTCAACTCCCGTGCGAGAACGACCTTCTGCTGGTTACCACCTGAGAGTTGTCCGGCCCGGCTCGAGATCGACTCGGCCCTGATGTCGAACTCGTCCTTCTTCTCCTGTGCGAACTCGGCGAGGAACCCCAGTTGGAGGTTGCCGTTCCGAACGAACGGGGCCTGGTCAGACCGGTCGAGCATGAGGTTCTCGGCAATCGTGAAGTCGCCGACGAGTCCGTCTTCTGTGCGGTCCTCGGGCACGAACCCGACTCCCGCGTGAAGAATCTTGCGCACGCTGAGCCCGGTGAGGTGTTCGCCGTTCAGGGTGATCTCGCCGCTGACACGCGGCTGCAGACCGAGGATCGCCTCGGTGAGCTCGGTCTGCCCGTTGCCCTGCACGCCGGCGATCGCGAGGATCTCACCCGCGCGCACGTCGAAACTGACGTTGTTGACCACTTTGAGGCCGAGCGGGTCGACCACGTCGAGATTCCGAACGACGAGGCTGGGCTCTCCGGGAACGGCGACGTCCTTGTTCACGGTGAGTTCGACGGCTCGGCCGACCATGAGGGCAGCGAGTTCCGAGTTGGATGCCGTCGGCGACGCTTCCCCGACGACCTTGCCGAGTCGGATGACGGTGATCCGGTCGGCGACCTCCCTCACCTCGCGCAGCTTGTGGGTGATGAAGACGATCGACGTGCCCTCGGCCTTGAGCTGGCGCATGATCACCATGAGCTCGTCGGTCTCCTGCGGCGTGAGCACCGCGGTCGGCTCATCGAACACGAGGACACGGGCATCCCGTGAGAGAGCCTTGATGATTTCGACGCGCTGCTGGATGCCGACGGGCAGGTCGCCGACGAGGGCGTCCGGGTCGACATGAAAACCGAACCGAGCCGAGATCTCGCGCACCTTTGCGCGAGCCGCGTCGAGGTCGAGCCGACCGGCGAACGATGTTTCTTCGTGACCGAGCATGACGTTCTCGGCGACGCTGAAGACGGGGATGAGCATGAAGTGCTGGTGCACCATGCCGATGCCGGCGCGCATGGCGTCGCCGGGTCCTGCGAAGCGCTGGACGACGTCGTCGAGCAGAACATCACCCTCCTCGGCCTGGTAGAGACCGTAGAGGACGTTCATCAACGTCGATTTGCCTGCCCCGTTCTCTCCGAGCAGGCAGTGGATCTCGCCGGGCTGAACGGTGAGGTCGATGTGGTCGTTGGCGACCAGAGAACCGAATCGTTTGGTGATGCCGCGGAGTTCGAGCTTCATGGGTGAATCCTACGTTCCAACAGTTCGGGGAGACCAGCCGAAGCTGGTCTCCCCGATCCGTTTACGGGTTGACGTGAGTGATGTTACTCAGCGACGGGTGACGACGGCGAGGTGACCTCGATGGATCCGTCGATGATGCCGGCCTTGATCTCGTCGAGTTCAGCCTGCAGCGTGTCGTTGACCATGTCCTCGAAGTCGTGGAACGGGGCAACCCCGACACCGTCGTTCTCGAGCGTACCCACGTACGGGGTCGCGTCGAACTCGTCGTTGCCTGCAGCCATGACGACGTCGTAGACGCCGGCCTTCATCTGCTTGAGGATCGAGGTCAGGAACAGCTCCTGGCCCGAGTCAGCGGTCTCGTACAGGTCGGCGTCGACACCGATCATTGCGACCTCTTTGCCGGAGTCCGCGATGGCCTCGATGGCGCTGAGGAAGATCGGTCCACCGACCGGGAGGAGCACGTCGGCGTCCTGCCCGATGAGGGTCGTTGCGAGCTGCTTGGCGGTGTCGTTCGCTTCGAAGCCACCGGTGAACGAACCGGTCTGGCCGGCGACATCCCAGCCGACGACCTTGACGTCGGCGTCCTTCTGCTCGTTGTAGTAGGTGACGCCGTCAGCGAAGCCATCCATGAAGATGGTGACCGTCGGGAACTGCATGCCACCGAAGGTGCCGACGACGCCGGTCTTCGAGTAGTCGGCAGCGGCGTAGCCGGCGAGGAATGCGGCCTGAGCGGTGTCATAGATGATCGGCTTGACGTTGTCTGCTTCGATCGAGCTGTCGTCGAGCATGATGAAGTTGACGTCTGGGTTCTCTTCGGCAGCAGCGGCGGTCGCGTCAGCGAGCGCGAAACCGATCGTCGCGATGAGGTCACAGCCCTGGTCGACGAGGCTCGTGATGTTCGGGGCGTAGTCGTCTTCGGTGTCGGACTGGACGTCCTTCATCTCGACGCCGAGCTCGTCGGCAGCTTCGACCATTCCCTCGTAGCTGGACTGGTTGAACGACTTGTCGTCGAACCCACCGGCGTCCGAGACGATGCAGGGAAGGAAGTCGGGTGCTTCTTCGGCCGCGTCGCCATTGCTGGCCGGCGCCTGTCCACAGCCGGCGAGCAGGGCGATGACGCCTGCAGTGGCAAGGCCGGCGAAAGCGACCTTACGGGTATTGATTGTCAATGTGACCTCCAGGATGCTGCCCTGCGGGACTCGCGAGGGCGGGTATGGGCATACGTTACCGAATGTTACGAAGGCCACTACGTTGTGGATGACTCTCGAAACAGAAGCGTTACATAGCTGTTCCACGGCGATCCTAAGCCGGAGTCGCCGGCGCTCACCGGCAGGCGCTCTCATGAGCATCTCTCATCCGGTGGCATGCTCGAATGAGCAGGAAGTACCGCGCATGAGCAGGGTGCGGGTGCGGCCGGCGTGCCATGATCGAGTCATGACTGAGCGACGGATGCTCCTCGACACCGCCTCCCTGTACTTCCGGGCGTTCCACGGCCTGCCTGACACGCTGAAGGCCCCGGACGGCACTCCCGTCAACGCCGTGCGCGGGCTGATGGATTTCATTGCCAGGCTCGTCACCGACTACCAACCGACCGAAATCGTGGCCTGCTGGGACGACGACTGGAGGCCACAGTGGCGGGTCGACCTCATCCCCAGCTACAAGGCGCACCGCGTCGAGCAGGTCGTTGCGAGCGGTCCGGATGTCGAGGAGACCCCTGATCTTCTTCTCCCCCAGATCCCGCTCATCCGTGAGGTGCTCGACGCCTTCCACATTCCAGTCGTCGGCGTCGCGCAGCACGAGGCCGACGACGTCATCGGGAGTCTGGCCTCCCAGTCCGACATCCCCGTCGACGTTGTCACAGGCGACCGCGACCTGTTCCAGCTCATCGACGACGCCCGCGGCATCCGCGTCATCTACACGGCACGGGGCATGAGCAACCTCGAGGTCCTCACCGAGGAGTCCGTGCTCGCGAAGTACGGGGTCACCGCTGGGCAGTACGCCGACTTCGCCGCGCTGCGCGGAGACACATCGGATGGGCTTCCCGGTGTGCCCGGCGTCGGCGAGAAGACGGCATCAGGCCTGCTCGGCACGTTCGGCAACCTCGACGGAATCGTCGCGGCGGCCGACGACCCCGATGCCTCGCTTGGAGCATCCGTGCGCGCGAAGATCCGTGCGGCCTCCGCCTACCTGACGGTTGCCCCGACCGTCGTCGAAGTGGTCAGAACCCTGCCGATCGACCCGGTCGACGCGACCATCCGGCCGCTGTCTGCTGACGATCTCGCCCGGGTGCAGCAGATCGCCGTGAGGCTCGGGCTCGGCGGTGCGGCCGAGCGGGCGCTGAAAGCGCTCGGCAACACGGCCTGACCCGTCAGCGAACCGAACCGACTCAGAGAACGTCGTCGCGTCCGGACAGCTTGAGCGCGTCGACGACACTCTTCACGCGCTGCGCGTTCGCGCTCGTGGTGACGAGGAGCGCATCGGGGGTGTCGACGACGACGATGTCCTTCACCCCGATGAGGCTGATCACCCGGTTGCTCTGGCTGACGACGATGCCGCTCGACGCATCGGAGAGGACGCGCGCGTTCTCTCCGAGGATCGCGAGGTCGGTCTTGCGCCCGCCCGAGTTCAGCTTCGCGAGTGAGGCGAAGTCGCCGACGTCGTCCCAGTCGAAGTGGCCTGGGACGACGGCGAGCCGCCCGGCAGCAGCAGCGGGTTCGGCGACCGAGTAGTCGATCGCGATTTTCGTGAGGGTCGGCCAGATCCGGTCGACGGCGGGACCGCGGGTGGCCGGGTCGTCCCAGACGGATGCCAGTTCGATCAGTCCGGCATGCAGCTCCGGCTGGTTGCGGGCCAGTTCGGCGAGCAGCACGTCTGCGCGGCTGATGAACATGCCAGCGTTCCACAGGTGGGTGCCGCCGGACACGTAACGCTTGGCCGTTGCCAGGTTCGGCTTCTCGACGAACGAGTCGACGAGGAGAGCGGACTCGGCGCCGGGCACGGCGAGGGGGCTCCCGCAGTGGATGTAGCCGAAACCGATCGCCGGCTCGGTCGGCTGGATGCCGATGGCGGTGATGTAGCCGGCGTCGGCGACCGCGACCGCCTGGGTCACAGCGGCGCGGAACAGACGGTCGCCACGGATCACATGGTCGGCGGCGAACGAGCCGATGATGACGTCAGGCTCCCTGTGGACGAGGATGGCCGCCGCGAGGCCGATTGCGGCGGACGAGTCGCGGGGGTCGCTCTCGAGCACGACGTTGTGGTCGGCGAGGTCGGGCAGCTGTGCTTCCACGGCGGCGCGGTGCGCCCGCCCGGTCACGACCATGATCCGCTGCTCACCGGACAGCGGAGCCAGCCGATCCCAGGTCGCACGGAGCAGCGTGCTCCCTGACCCGGTGAGGTCGTGGAGAAATTTGGGGGCATCCGCACGGGACAGCGGCCAGAGCCTCGACCCGATGCCGCCTGCGGGGATCACACTGTAGAAGCGTTCGAGAGCACTGGTCATGCCCCCAGAGTAGCGCGAGCCCGGAAACCACGAGGGGGAGGTCGAGATGTCTCGACGTCAAGACACTAAGGCTGTCCTAACCGGCGTGAGGACGGGGCAGGACCGTAGACTGGTGCAACGCGCCGTTTGTGACGCACGACCGCTCGGACCAGCGGCCGAAACGCTTCAAGCAGGGAGGGCCGTTCGTTGTCAGTGAAGACTGCAAGGACACCACCGTTGGATTCCACGACCTCTCCTCGACCCGCCGGAACGCTGTACCGGGGCCGCGAGGGAATGTGGTCATGGGTATTGCACCGCATCACCGGTGTCGCCATCTTCTTCTTTCTCCTCGTCCATATCCTCGACACCGCGCTCGTGCGCGTGTCTCCCGAGGCATACAACGCGGTCATCGGCACCTACCAGACGCCGATCATGGGCCTCGGCGAGGTCGCCCTCGTCGGCGCCATCGTCTTCCATGCGTTCAACGGACTGCGGATCATCCTCATCGACTTCTGGTCGAAGGGCACGCGGTATCAGAAGGCCATGTTCTACGTCGTTATCGCCCTCTGGGTGATCACAATGCTCGCTTTCGTGCCACGGCACCTCGTCAACGTTTTCAGCCACTAGGAGGGGAAGCACAATGTCTGCAACTCTCGACGCTCCCCGCAGCCCGGTTCGCCCCGCTCCCAAGAAGGGCATCAACTGGGAGAAGTGGGGCTGGATCTACATGCGCGTTTCCGGCGTCGTGCTCGTGGTCCTCATCTTCGGTCACCTGTTCGTGAATCTCGTCGTCGGAGAAGGCGTCAAGGCCATCGACTTCGCCTTCGTCGGCGGAAAATGGTCCGACCCGTTCTGGAAGGTCTGGGACGTCGCCATGCTGTGGCTCGCTCTCATCCACGGCGGCAACGGCATGCGCACCCTCGTCAACGACTACGCCCGCGGCCCGAAGCTGCGGATGGCGTTCAAGGCGGCCATCCTCGCCGCCGTCGTGATCCTCATCGCGCTCGGCACCCTGGTCGTCTTCACCTTCGACCCGTGCCCGGCTGGACAGCCCGCCGATCTCCTCCCCTCGTTCTGCGCCGCGTAACGACCAACTGAATATTTTGGAAGCATCTGTGACTGTAGAAAACGACTCCACGATCATCGACGGAGTTCACTACCACCAGTTCGACATCGTGATCGTCGGGGCAGGCGGTGCCGGAATGCGCGCGGCCATCGAAGCCGGCCCCGGCGCTAAGACCGCTGTCATCTCGAAGCTGTACCCGACGCGCTCGCACACCGGTGCGGCACAGGGCGGCATGGCCGCAGCCCTCGCCAACGTGGAGGAAGACAGCTGGGAGTGGCACACATTCGACACCGTCAAGGGCGGTGACTACCTCGTCGACCAGGACGCCGCCGAGATCCTCGCGAAGGAAGCCATCGACGCGGTCATCGACCTCGAGAACATGGGTCTCCCGTTCAACCGGACCCCGGAGGGCAAGATCGACCAGCGTCGCTTCGGCGGCCACACCTCCGACCACGGCAAGGCCCCCGTTCGCCGGGCCTGCTACGCCGCAGACCGCACCGGCCACATGATCCTGCAGACGCTGTTCCAGAACTGCGTACGTCTCGGCATCAACTTCTTCAACGAGTTCTACGTGCTCGACGTCGTGATGAGCGTCGTCGACGGTGTCGAACAGCCTGCGGGCGTCGTCGCCTACGAACTGTCAACCGGTGAACTGCACGTCTTCCACTCGAAGGCGATCATCTTCGCCACCGGTGGGTTCGGCAAGATCTACAAGACGACATCGAACGCACACACCCTCACCGGTGACGGTGTCGGGATCATCTGGCGCAAGAAGCTCCCGCTCGAGGACATGGAGTTCTTCCAGTTCCACCCGACCGGGCTGGCCGGTCTCGGCATCCTTCTCACCGAGGGCGCCCGCGGTGAGGGCGCGATCCTCCGCAACGCGAGCGGCGAGCGATTCATGGAGCGGTACGCCCCGACCATCAAGGACCTCGCCCCCCGTGACATCGTTGCGCGCTGCATGGTCAAGGAGGTCGCTGAAGGTCGCGGCGCCGGACCGAACAAGGACTACGTCTACCTCGACTGCACGCACCTCGGCGCCGAGGTGCTCGAGACCAAGCTGCCGGACATCACCGAGTTCGCCCGCACCTACCTCGGTGTCGACCCGGTGACCGAGCCGGTTCCCGTCATGCCGACCGCGCACTACGCGATGGGCGGCATCCCCACCAACGTCAACGCCGAGGTCCTCCGCGACAACACGACCGTCGTCCCAGGGCTGTATGCCGCCGGTGAATGCGCCTGTGTCTCTGTTCACGGCTCCAACCGGCTCGGCACGAACTCACTGCTCGACATCAACGTGTTCGGCAAGCGTGCCGGCAACAACGCGGTCGCCTACGTGCAGACGGCGGAGTTCCTCCCGCTGCCCGAGGACCCGGCCAGGGAGGTCCGCGAGGCGATCGAGGGCATCCGTTCGAACGGTGGATCCGAGCGCATCGCCGTCATCCGCCGTGAACTGCAGGAGCAGATGGACCAGAAGGCCCAGGTCTTCCGCACAGACGAGTCGCTGGCCGAGGTCACCGAGACCATCCACCAGCTGCGCGACCGCTACCGCAACATCTCCGTCCAGGACAAGGGCCGCCGGTACAACACCGACCTGCTCGAGGCTGTCGAGCTCGGGTTCCTGCTCGACCTCGCCGAGGTCGTCGTCTACTCGGCACGCAACCGCAAGGAGAGCCGCGGTGGCCACATGCGCGACGACTACCCTGACCGTGACGACGAGAACTATATGAAGCACACGATGGCGTATTTGACCGGCGACCCGCTTTCATCGGATGCCGCCGATCACATCCGCCTGGACTGGAAGCCCGTCGTGATGACGCGGTACCAGCCGATGGAGAGGAAGTACTGAGATGTCGACAGCCGTTCTCGACGAAGCTGCACCTGCGCCCACTCCGGAGGTCATCGAGTCCTTCACCGTGACCGTCATCATCCGACGGTTCAACCCTGAGGTCGACGACCAGCCCAAGTGGGTTGACTATGACGTGGAGATGTTCGCCACCGACCGTATCCTCGACGCGCTGCACAAGATCAAGTGGGAGCAGGACGGGTCGCTGACCTTCCGACGTTCCTGTGCGCACGGAATCTGCGGTTCGGACGCGATGCGGATCAACGGCCGCAACCGGCTCGCGTGCAAGACGCTGATCAAGGACCTCGACATCTCGAAGCCGATCTACGTGGAGGCCATCAAGGGACTTCCGCTGGAGAAGGACCTCATCGTCGACATGGACCCGTTCTTCGAGTCCTTCCGCGAGGTGCAGCCGTTCCTCATCCCGTCGTCGAAGCCAGGAGCAGGCAAGGAGCGCATCCAGTCCGTCGCCGACCGTGCCCGGTTCGATGACACCACGAAGTGCATCCTCTGTGCAGCGTGCACCTCGTCGTGCCCCGTGTTCTGGACCGACGGCCAGTACTTCGGCCCTGCGGCCATCGTGAACGCACACCGCTTCATCTTCGACTCGCGCGACGATGCAGCCAAGGTGCGTCTCGACATCCTCAACGACAAAGAGGGCGTGTGGCGTTGCCGCACCACCTTCAACTGCACGGATGCCTGCCCCCGCGGCATCCAGGTCACGCAGGCGATCGCCGAGGTCAAGCAGGCCATCATGCGCGGCAAGCCGTAGCCACACGCCCAGACGAATCGCCACGAGCTGTCGCGGCGGTTGTCGAGTTGCCATGATTCATCGCCCGCCGGCGCTCTGAGCGACCGATTGCGGCACGTCGAGCCGACGATCGGCTTCTCAGTCGCGCACGGCCGCCCGGGCCTCGGCCGGACTCGACGCGTCCAGCGCCCGCACGGCGAGCGCTCGCGCGTGCTCGAGCGTGTGCTGGCGAAGTTCCGTGCGCACATCCGCAAGCGCAGACGGTGCCATCGACAGGCTCGTGGCGCCGAGACCGACGAGCACAACGGCCAGCAGCGGGTCAGCGGCAGCCTCGCCGCAGACCCCGACCGGTCGACCGGACTGGATACCCGCATCTCCGAGCAGCTTCACGAGCCGAAGAACCGCGGGATGCCACGGATCCTGATATGCCGCGACTGAGCCGAGCAGGCGGTCGGCCGCGAGCGTGTACTGGGTGAGGTCGTTGGTGCCGATCGACACGAAGTCGGCGATCCCGAGCACCTGCCCGGCCATCAGAGCGCACGACGGGACTTCCGCCATCACCCCGGCGGTCTGCACCCCCACTGAGCGGGCGAGGGTCACGAAATATTCGGTCTCGGCGGCATCCGCGACCATCGGCGCCATCACCGATACGTCGGCACCGGTCTCAGCTGTGGCTGCGACGATGGCGGTGAGCTGGTCCCGAAGAATCTGTTCGTTGGCGCGGGTGGCACGCAGGCCGCGCAGACCGAGCGCCGGGTTGTCTTCTTGGCCGGTGGGCAGGAAGACAAGCGGCTTGTCGGAGCCGGCATCGAGAGTGCGCACCACGACCTTGCGGCCGGCGAAGGCGTCGAAGACGGCGCGGTACTGTTCCTGTTGCTCGGCAACCGTCGGAGCCTTCTCGGCGCCGAGGAACATGAACTCGGTACGGAACAGCCCGATGCCCTCCGCTCCCCTCGCGAGCGCGTCTGCGACGTCTGCCGGGCTCCCGATGTTCGCGAGCAACGGCACCTCGGTGCCGTCGGCCAGTTTGCCTGGCCCGATCGGCACAGCAACCCGTCGAGCCGCCAGCCGCTGTTCCGCCGCCTCGACATCGGCGGTCGTCGGCTCGACGATCACGGAGCCGTCAGAGGCGTCGACGAGCACATCCGTCCCGTCGACGAGCGATGCGGCATCCGTCACGCCGACAACGGCGACGATGGCCTGCGACCGGGCCAGAATGGCCGTGTGGGAGGTGGGTCCTCCGCCGAGCGTGATGAGGCCGAGGACCCTGGCCAGGTCGAGTGAGGCGGTGTCTGCCGGTGCGAGGTCGTGCGCGACGAGCACGAACGGATGGTCGACGTCAGGCACGCCGGGCGCTGCCACCCCCCGCAGCCTGGCAATGGTGCGCTGGGACACGTCGCCGAGGTCAGACGCACGCTCGGCCATGTATCCGCCCATCGAGATCAACATCTGCTGGAACCCGTGGAAGGCCTCGAACACGGCCCGCTCGGCGGTGCGCCCGGTGGAGATCCGCGAGCGGATGTCGTCGATGAGCGAGGGGTCCTGCGCCATCATCGACTGGGCATCGAGCACACCCTTGGCCTCGCCTCCGGCACGATCGGCGCGTTCGGCCAGATCCGTTGCGACCTCCTGCAACGCCGCCCCTGCGCGGGCGAATTCGGTGCCGGCATCCGCGTCGCGAATCTCCGTTCCCGGCTCGGGAATCGGATCAGGCATCCGGACGACGGGACCGTGGGCGATTCCACGGCCGACACCGATTCCCTGTAAACGCATGGCGTCTCCCTCCGGATGAATCTCGACCCTACCGCGAGCGGAACGGTCTGCGGGGGAGGTCGCGCCCCGAGGTGCGGAGGGAACGGATCGAACTCGCCGCCCGGAACTTCTGCCTGCGGGTGCGCCCAGTGCCGAGTGACCGCCGCAGGTCGTCAACCGCCGCCCATACCCGGTCGGCGTCTTCGTGGCTCGGCCGCTCGGTGGAGAAAGTCGCCCGGTCGGCGACGGATGCCAGCGCGAGCGCGCGTTTGCCGCCGACGCTCGCGGCCACCTCGCGCCGAGTCGCCGAAGGTGGCGGTTCGATGCCGTAGTCGACGGCCGAGTCAGCGAACTCCAGCCACCCGCCCCTGATGCGATCGGCCGGGTGGGTTCGTTTGCGCCGCAGAGCCCTGCGCCGCACCTTCGCGACGATCACGGTGACGAACGGCGCAGCGATCACCGCGAGTACGAGAAGCGTGAGTCCGGCAATCTGTGCGACGAGAAGGAGAGCGGCCAGAAACGGATTCTCGAGGGTGTCGTCGTTCTCGTCACTTTCCGCCGGAGGTGCCTGCTCCCGCTCGTCGTCATCGTCGTCGAGCGGAGGCTGCACGATCGCCGGCGGTCGTGACACGGTGAGCGGGTCTTCCGGCTCTTCCTCGGGGATCTCGCGGAGTGCCGGAACCGGGTCGACAGTGAGCCAGCGTCCTGATGAGTCCTGGACTTCGACCCAGGCGCTCACATCCGCACCCGTGAAGGTGACCGTCCCGGTCGGAACCGGCGCGAGGAATCCCATGACGACTCTGGCGGGGAAACCGAGCTGGCGGGCCATCAGTGCCGCCGTGACGGCATACTGCTCGGCGTCGCCGATCATCGGTTTGTCTGTGAGAAGCTCCTCGATCCGGTCGAGGCCGTGCCCTGAACGGCTCGGCGGCTCGTCGTCTGCGATCCCGTGGCTGATATAGCCGTCTTCCCGCATTCCGTCGAGCATGGCGACGAGCTGGGCGCCGGGCTCCGTGATGCCCTCCGTCCAGGTGTCGAGGCGGTCGCGGACAACGGCCGGCAGATCGTCGAGCGGCGCCTGCTTGGCCGTTCCCGGCTCGATCTCGACGAGTTCGACGAGGGAGGGGGTCACGGTGACGACGGACGTCATCCTGTAGCCGTCACCAGCGTCGAGTCCCCGGACGACGGCGCCGGATCCCGTGACGTCGTTGTAGAAGAACGTGTCGGAGAGAGCGTTGGAGTTCTCTCCGGCGAACCGGATCTCGGCGAGATGCCCGGCGCCGGGCACCCACAGGCCGCTGTAGCCGTCGATGGCGACGGTGAGCGATGCGCGCTCTCCCCTGGCAGCCTGCTCCAGTCGGTACGGCACCCGCACGAAGGTGCCCGACGCGGTGAGGGCGTCGGAGTCGCCGACGCTGAAGACCACCCCGTCGTAGGTGTCGAGGGTGGCCAGCCTGATCCGACCGTCCTGCGGCAGCCCCGAGACCGTGAACAGGTCGGTGTTCGCGAGATCAGGCTGGAGATAGCGGCGGAACCCCGACAACGGACTCGGGTAGTCGCGCGGGTTGAACGGCTGCTCGATATGCGTGCGGAGAACATTGCGGTCGTTGTCTGCCGGGAGCGCTGTGGCGAGAACCGCTCCGCCTGTGGTGGCGACAGCGAGGATCAGACCGGCGCTCACCGCTCCGACCAATGCTGCCCGACGCCGTTCACGACGCGACGGTGCCACACTCGCCACCGCCGTGGCGTGTTGGCGGAGCTGTTCACGGTGGTGAGCGCCTCGCAGCCAGATCAGCCAGCCGAGGACGAGGACGAGGAGGGTCAGTCCGATCGCGATCGGGTACCAGGACTCATCGCGCCCGAAGGCGATCCCGACGACGAGGAGCACGATCGGCCAGAGTACGGCGAACTCGGGATGTCGAGCCCTGAGCCCCACAGACAGGGTGATCACCGTGGTGCCCAGGATGGCGACGAATGCCGGGACGAGCAACGCCTGGTACGAGCCGACCGGCACGAGGATCGTGACGAGCTCTTTCCAGGACTGGGCCGTCCCTTCCACCAGATCGAGGAACGCCTCTGCGGGGGGCAGGATGCCGGAACCCATGCGATCCGGCATGGTCAGCGGAACGCCTGCGGCCAGGTAGACGACGATTGTGAGCGCGAGAACGAACATCCCGTGCAACCGGAACAGCCAGCCGGCCAGGGCGACGACCGTGCCGAGGAGGACGGCGCCGACGGCGACGGTGAGAAAGCGTGAGGACTGGTAGACGGGCCACCAGACGCTCGACGCGACGGCGATGGCCGCGATCGCGAAGACCACGGTGAGGAGGACTGCTCCGGCGCTCCTGACCGTCATGCCGTCGCCCTGGCCATGGATTGCTGCAGGTCTTCCAGATAGCCGATGGTGAGAACCGTCAACCCCGCTGCGCGTCTGAAGGCCGGAACGGCATCAGGGTCGCAGACGATCGCAACCACTTCGACGCCTGCGGGGAAGTGCTGGGCGGCATGACGCAACGCGGTCACACTCACCGTCGAACCGCAGACGAGGAACGCGAGCGAGATCCCGGCGACCGCATCTGCGGCAACCCGGGCCAGGTCGCCGAGTTCGAGTGCCGTCGCCGAACGATCGATCCGACTGAGATCATCGAGGAGGCGTGAGCCGGTCACCGCGGCGATCTTCTTCACGGCAAGCACCCGCTTCGACGCGAATTCCGGTGTCGACTCGCTGGCGACGACCGAAATGGTCCGGTCATCCCGAATGGCGCGCACCCCGATGGAGCCGATGACGCTGACGGCCATCTCGAAGTCCTCGTCGCCGGAGTAATCGGCGTCGGCGAGGCTGAGCGCCAGCATGAGGTGGCTCCGCCTCGTCTGCTCGAACTGGCGCACCATGTACTGCCCGGTCTTCGCTGTGCTCTTCCAGTGGATGCTCCGGAGTTCGTCGCCGGGCATGTACTCCCTCAGCGCGTGGAACGAGACGTCGCTGGCTGTCAGGTCGCGCGTGGGATTGCCCTCGAGGTCGCGCACGAAACCGGTGCTCATGCTGGGTACCGAGATCGTCCGCGGGTGGACGAACAAGTCGATCTGTTCCTCCCACGCCCGTTCGCGCCGCACCAGCCCGATCGGGTCGGCCCGGACCGCTCGCACGGGGCCGACGGGGATCACACCCCGGTGCAGCGCGGGAACGGTGAAGACGTCTTCGTAGACCTCACCGGGGACGAGCCCTGGGACCTGGAAGTCCGCGAGTCCCTCACCCACCGGAACCTCGATCCTGGTGCCGGTCAGCATGCGTCTGGTGGGGTTGGTCACTGTGAGCGCCCCGACGGCGTTCTCCCCGGCGACCACGCGGTTCACCGGAACGCTGAGCGACGCATCGTGTGACGTCCGGCCGATGAGGAATGCGATCGCGGCGAGGATCACGAGCAGCCCGGCCCAGCCGACAGCGATCAGCTCGAGCCAGCCGAGCCCGTATCCGGCGGCGAACGAGAGGGCGACGGTGACGGCGATTCCCCAGCCGAGCGGCGTCACAACGCTGCTGACGGCAGCCCACCCGCCCGCCGACGCCCGGCGGAATCGTCGCCAGGCGCGGACAAGGGCGACGACAACGTCGGCGAGGATGCCCTCCCGGGATCCGACGAGCCTGGTCCGTGCGTTGTTGAGCTGGGTCTCACCAAGCATCGTCGGAGCGTCCACACCGGTGAGGCGTGTGTTGCTCTTCTTCGTCGCCGACGCCGCGATGTCCCTGCCGACCATTGGGGCCTATGCCACCCGGTTGTCGGTGGGCGGCGGTGTGTCGATGAGGACCTGGGCGATGACGTTGGACGGGTTGACCCCGTCGAACTCGGCCTCCGGATCGAGGATCAGCCGGTGCGCGAGCACCGTGTCTGCGAGCGCCTTCACGTCGTCGGGGATGACGAACGGTCGGCCGGACGCCGCGGCGAGGGCCTTGGAGGTCCGGATGAGGGCCAGGGCGCCGCGCACGCTCGCGCCGAGTCGGATCTCCGTGGCGGTGCGGGTCCCTTCGATGATGCGTGCCACATAGTCGTTGATCGAAGCGTCCACGTGAACCGTGGTCGCGAGGCGTGTCATCTCGGTGATGGTGCTTGCGGACGCGACGGGCGAGAGGGTGCCGTCACCCGCGGCATCCGACCCTTCAAGGATGCGGATGGTCGATTGATGGTCCGGGTACCCGACCGATGTCTTCATGATGAATCTGTCGAGTTGCGCCTCGGGGAGGCGGTAGGTGCCTGCCTGCTCGATCGGATTCTGGGTGGCGATCACCATGAACGGGGAACTGACCGGGTGGGTGATGCCATCGACGGTGACGTGCTGTTCTTCCATCACCTCGAGGAGCGCTGACTGGGTCTTCGGGCTCGCCCGGTTGATCTCGTCCGCGAGCACGATGTTGGCGAAGATCGGGCCGCGGTGGAACGCGAACTCCCCACTGCGCTGGTCGTAAATGCTCACGCCGGTGATGTCGCCTGGGAGCAGGTCGGGGGTGAATTGCACCCGGCTGGCTGTTCCGGCGATACTCTCGGCCATTGCGCGGGCCAACGACGTCTTCCCTGTTCCAGGCACGTCTTCGAGCAGCAGGTGGCCGCGACTCAGCAGCGCGGTGAATGACAGACGGATGACGTGATTCTTGCCGAGCAGCACCCGCTCCACGTTCTCAACGAGCTGGTCGCAGACCCCGGCGAACCAGGTTGCCTGTTCGGGCGTCATCGTCATCTGTCCGGCCTCTCGAGGTCGATTGGGTAGCGGGAATGTCCCGTGACCATCATGGCGCGAAATAACGTTTCACGAGTGCACTGTCTCCGACCCTCACGGTGACGTCGAGAAAGGCCCGGCCGTCGCCGGGCACCGAGACGAGCGCACAGAAGTTGGGGCCGGCGACGCCGACGTTCGCCGGTTCGCTGACGGCGCCGCAGGCGTATTCGGCTCCGAACGAACCGTTCGGGGGGTTGCCGGTCCAGGTCCAGGTCGCCGACGCCGAATCGTAGACGAGCCCTTCTGGGACGAGCGATATCGACGGAGAGGGGGCCGTCTGGGCGAGCGGAGCACCGCACGCCCACGGGCTGCACGCTCTCACCTCGAATGACGTCGCATCCCCGAACGCTCCGCCGAGCAGCTGCCTCGGGAATCCGGATCCGTCGAATGCCTGCCAGGCTCCGTCCGGGCTTCGGATTTCGAAGCTGTAGCCGCCAGGCGAGACGGACGTCACGAGGTAATCCCGAACGGTCTCGGCCGCGTCGGCCCAGACCATACCGCCGTTGATCGCTGAGACGGCCGGTGGGGTGGGACGGAGCGTCACACCGCTGATCTCGGTGGACACGCACCCTGCGCGGTTGTAGCCCCACACGATGAAGTAGTACGACGCATCCGCGCCGACCAGGCCGGTGAATGTCGCGCTCGTGGTTCCGCCGCCGACCAGGCGGGTCTCCAGAACGTTCGCCCCTCCAGGCGGGTTCGGCGATCCGGGCGCCGGCGTGGACACGGTGCAGGGAGACGGCGCTGCGTTCGAGCTCAGCATCTGGACGTAATAGCCGCCGATGGCGTCGCCGTTGGACCCGAATGCGCCCCAGCTCACCGATGCGGCCCCGTTGACCGAATCGCCGCTGACGGAGATGGCGCCGGCGCGCGGCGGTCCATACGGCGTGCCTTCCGCCGAGGAGGAGTTCCAGGTCGAGAGCGCCGGGTAGGCATCGTTCCGCGCTGACACCGAGAACGGGACCGTGGACCCGTTGGTCAGCCCGGAGACGTCGAGCGAGCACCGGGAGCCTGAGCAGACGTTGCTGGCGCTCACCTCCCCGCGCGACGCTCCACCGACGGTGATCGCGTAGCGCCTGACAGCGCTTCCTTCGCCCGCCGAAACGGCATCCCAGCTCAGGCGCAGTCCGCCGTCGAGGGGAGCAGCGGAGAGCCCGGACGGCGCCGGGGGGATCACGTCTGACCAGACGGAGTCCACGAGCCGCTGGGCGTCGGATGCTCCGATCTCATTGGCGGCAGTGACCGAGAATCTCACGGCATTATCGCTCCCGTTGCCCGGTGTGCTGATCTCGCAGGTCGTCGTCGAGCACGGCGTGCTGCCGAGCGATGCCCCCGAGGCAGCGTTGACCATCTGGACGGTGAAACCGGTGATCGGCGAGTTGTTGGCCGCGCCCGGTTCCCAGGCCAGGGTCACCGAACGGTTGCCGAATCCTGTCACCCGCACACCCGTCACCGGGTCGGGGCGGTCCTGCACAGAGATCCGGACAGTGCCCCAGGCGAATCGCGACGGGTCGTTCGTCGCATCCGCCACCTGATACTGGAGGGTGGCATCCGCCGGTGCCGCATCCGCAGACACGGTGACGTTCAACCGGCTGTTGTTCGCGCTCGGCGACACCGTCACTCCTGCCGGCAGACCACCGCCGAGGCCACGGACGGCAACGACCCGAAGGGGCGTCGACGGGAACGGGTTCGTCGCCGCATCGTTCTCGAGTACGTCGATCACTTCCGTCGTTCCGCGTTGAACGACGGCGGTATCCGTTGCCGGGACGGCGAGCGGGCGGGTGGACGGCATCACGCTGAGTGTGATGCGTCCGGCCTCCCCCTCGTTCACGGCGTCGCGGACCCCGATGAGGATGCCGGGGGTGGCGCCGATCGCCACGGTCTCGTCTGCGGTCAGCGTCAGCAGTTGGCCGGAGATGCTCGCAGAGAAGCCGGCGGGGCGCGGGTCGATGATCGAGTACGTCAACTCGTCGAGATCGTCGTCGTAGGGGTAGGTGGTGAGTTTCGGCAGTTCGATGACCTTGCGCTGGCCGGGCTCGAAGTCGATCGTGCCACCGGCGAACACGGGTGGCTGGTTATCGCGCGGTTTCACATCGATGGGCAGCACGATCGTGGCGATGCGTCCCTCCGGGTCGGTGGCGTTCGACCCGTCTGTCACTTCGAACGACACGGACGCCGGGCCGAAGTAGCGTTCGGCGCTCGTGTAGGTGATGGTGTCGCTGTCTGTCGCGAGTTCGTCGCCGTTGGCGTGCGAGGCCCTGACGGTGGCGGCGTCGGTGAGCCTGACCGGCCGGTTGCCGACCGCGACGACGTAGTCGTTGATGTTGATGGTGATCGGTTCACCGCTCACGGCGCTGAGCGGACGGACCCCGGCGCGCAGTTGCGGTAATGCGTCGTCGAGTCCTGGCACCCAGATGAAAGCCATGGCGCTGACCGTGTCATCGTCTGGCCTGCTCACCTTGAACGGAATGATCTGCGATTTCTCGGTGATCGTGACCCGCACGCGTTTGTTCGGGATCACCTCGGCGTTCTCGGTGCGCAGCGGAAGCGAGACGCGCAGGCTCGACGCGGCGCCGTCGGCGAAGAAGACCCGGGAGAGGACGGAGACGTCGATGCTCGAGCGTTCGAGGATGTCATCGAGCGTGAGAACGACGTCGCTCGCAACGGGCCTGGCCAGTGGGGCGTCGTCTCGCGTCACGACGGTGATGAAATTCCTCGACGTGTTGCCCCACTTGTTCTCGATCTCGTAGACGAATCCGAAACGCCCTTCAGCCTCCGGCACAGTCACTCGAACGAGGTCGCCGTCGATTGTCGCCGAGGCACCTTCTGTTGTGGGTTCGACGTCGGTGACGGTGAGTGTTCCTCCGTCGGGGTCGGAGTCGTTGGCAAGGACCTGGACGGCCACGGTGCGGCTCGGCCGGGTGATCACTTCGTCTGCGACGGCGATCGGCGCTCGCGACCCGTCGAGCTTCGAGCTGATCCCGATGCGAACGGTCCCGACCGCCTGGCTGCCGAGGGCGTCGATGACGGTGTACTCGAAGCTGTCTGTGCCGGTCGAGTACGCGCCTGCCTCGTAATCGAACCAGTCGTCGCCTGCTCCGACGACGGCGCCCTTGTCCGGGTTGGATGTCTGGCCGATCAGCATGACGGAGTCGCCGTCTGGGTCGATCCCCGACAGGGGGATGGTCACGCGCACGCGCTCGCCGCTGAGGACTCGGGCGATGACGGTTTTTGGCACCGGTGCGGCGTTGGACGCGGCATCCACCTCGCGCACGTTGAGAGTCACCTGCGCGTCGGCCCACTGGCCGTCAGGGGCGACCGCGCGATAGGTGGCGATGAAGTTGCCCGGTTTGTCGGGGGCCAGGTATCGGAGTACTCGCCCGGAGGTGAACAGGAGGCCGGCATCGGATGGGAGGCTGGTGCTGAGCTTGGGGTCGAGGGTGAGGGTGTCGCCGTCCGGGTGGGTGTCGTTCGACAGCACGGGGATGTCGATGGCGTCTCCGACCCGGACGGAGACCGTGTCGGGGTAGGCGACAGGCGGCTGACGAACGATCGGAGTGGGGATCTCGATCACCGTCACCGTGCCCTGCGACTCGGCCGTGCCGTTCGACACGCTGTAGTTGAACGACACCGGAGCGTCGAGTGGCATGGTGAGGGTGACCCGCAGGATCCTCTGCTCGAGGATTTCGACCCTGACCCCGGAGTCGTCAGGAACATTGGTCACCCCGGTGACGACGAGAACGCCGCCTGCCGGGTCGAAGTCCTGCGACAGCACATCGACGCGCTCCGTGCTCTGCTCGCGGATGAATGCGGTGTGGGGAACGGTGACCGGTGGCTGTCCGGCGTCCGGCGGCGCCACGACGTCGACACGGATGCTGCCGGTCTGGGTGCGGTTGCCGTCGGTGACGGCGTACTCGAGGTAGTGGGTCTTGACCACGGTGCTGACGAACCGGAACGTCCCACCGTCGTAGTCTGCGGTGATGGTCGCGTCTGTCTTGGCGGGCACATTCACGAGCCGCAGCGGACCTGAGCCGCCGCGCACGTGGGCCAGGGGTGAGACGACGACCTCCTGACCGGCGTAGGCGCGCACAGGGAACGGCTCGGTGATGATCGGGACTTCCCCGACCGGATAGACGGTGACGGCGAATCCACCCGTCCCGTCTGCGAGGCCGTCTGAAACGACGAGCCCGATCTCCCTCAGGGTGCCGCCCTGCCCTGAGTCGGTGTAGATCAACGTTCCGTCTGGCGTGTACTGGACCTGATCGGGTGCGGGAACGCTCGCCTGGGTCAGGAAGAACGGGTCGCCGTCCGGGTCGACCCAGTCGCCGAGGGTCTGTGCGGTGAGCCGGCCGCCGGCGTGAACGGATGCTTTCGACGGGCGCACCTGCGCCGGGGGTCCGTTCTCGCCGGCTGCGCGCACGGTGATGGTGACTGTCGCCGTCGATGTACCACCCCTCCCGTCCGAGATCGTGTAGTCGAAACTCAGTTCGCCTCCGGCATCCGGCGCGAGGGTCACCTGCAGTTGCTGAGCGTTGTTGACGAGTTCGAGGCGACCCGACCCGCCGTCGAGTTCGGTGAAGTCCTCGATCATCAGGACATCGCCGTTGGGATCGATGTCGTTGAGCAGGACGGGAAGGGGAGAGGTGCGCGCCGGGCGCGCGCCGAAGGCGTCGTCGACGGCCGTCGGCGGCATCTGCGCCTGCTCGTATTCCGGTGGGGTGTCTTCCTGGGTGTCGTCGATCTCCTGCTCGTCTTCTTCGACGTCGATGAGCTCGTCCCAGTTGTCGATCAGCTGGTTGTCGTCCTGAACAGCCCAGGTGTTGCCGCCCACCGCATCGTTGAGGACGAGGTGGTCGCCGTTCCGTCGGAAGTCGAGTCTCGCCGTTCCCGCGACAGACAACGTCGATGTCCTGGTGTCACCGTCGCAGCGTTCGAACACCGTTCCGTCGGCCCACGCCGCGTACTCACACGCGCCGACGGTGACCGGGCTGACGGGGTCACCGGAGACGTCGCCGACGACCTCTGTCGGCTCCCCACCCGCGAGCGGGACGGAGAGGAGCCCGCCTTGGACACCGACGAGGACAGTCTCGCCGCCCGCAGACGGGAGCGGCAGAACGGGATCAGCCGCTGACACGTCGATACTGTTTCCGCGCACGATCAGCCGCCCGCCGGCCGCGTCGAGGAGTACCGGGTCCGACCCCACCGACGACAGCTGGACGTCGTCGGCGTCCTCGTCGAGCTCGACCGCCGTTGTCTCACCGACCGTATCCTGGCCCGAAGACACCCGGTAGATCTCCGACTCTCGAGGAGAGAAGACGAAGAGGTCCCCTGACGGGTTCATGGACCCGATCGCGCCAGGGCCGAGTGAGAGCGTCGGATCGGATTCGGAGTCGAACGCGGTCAGGTCCTCGACGGGCACGAGCCAGAAATCGCCGTCGGCCGCGATGGTCACCCGGCCTCCAGCCAGGTCGACGTCGGTGACACCGGGCGGGAGGGGCACGCTCTCGGCGACTGTCGCGGTCGCGGGGTCGACGATGTCGATCGAGCTCCGGCCCGAATCAACCAGCAGCACCGATGTGCCCTCCTGAAGCACGTCGATCTGCGCGGAATCGGCGACGAGACCGGCGTTGAGCTCGAAGACCTGGGTGTTCGCGCGTCCGATCGCCTGGCGGGATTCGTTGACGACCCAGACGGCGCCGTCGCCGAGGTTGAGTTGTTGCGCCCGGTATCCGGTGGAAACGATGGCGACAGTGGCGATGAGTGCACAGATGACGGTGCCGCTCGTCAGCGTGGCGAGAAACGACCGGCGCGACCGGAACCATCCTCGGATCATCAGCCCGATCCTTCGGGGATGTCGACGCATTTCTCGGCGCTCGGCGGCCCCAGCTTGCCCTCACGGTTGACGAGTACGGTGAGACAGACCTGGTCACCCGGCTCGGCGTTCACGGTGAACTCATTGGCCCTCTGGATGCTGGCCGTGCCGTCGTTGGACCGGATCTCATACGAGTCGGCGGATTCGAGACCCGGATCAGCCCAGGTGAACTCCACACCTGAGTTCTCGACCTGCGCCGTGATGTCGGACACGGTCGGGATGCTGTTGCCCGGGGCAAGGCGGACGACGACGAATACGGTGGTCACGGCAAGGATCACGATGAGCGCCGAGCAGGCGACGATCGCGAGGATGAACGGACGGCCGAGTGGCTGACCCTGACGGACCGGGCGGCGGTCGCTCAGCGGGGTGGCCTGGTCGACGACGGCGAGGCGGGTCGCTCCCGGCTGCCTGGCGGCATCCTCCGGGCTGCGTCGACGACGGCGGCCCGGTTCGACGGTCCTGATCGGGTTGACCCGTGTGCGGTCGTCGGAGTCGTGGACGGGTGTCGATGCCCAGTCGTCGACAGCGACATCCGGCTGCGTCGACGGCAGGCCCAGGTCGCTCTCGACGGCCTGAAGTTCACGGATCAGCTCCATCGCCGTCTGCTGCCGGGACTCCGGACGACGCGACATCGCACGCGCGAGCACGGCATCGAGCCGTTCGGGCACGTCGTCGCGACCGATCGGGGCCGGCTTGCCTTTGCTCGCACGCGCGATCAGATCGGCGGAGGTGTTGTTCTGCCACGGAATTTCAAACGGCGCTCGCCCGGCCAGGAGCGAGTAGACGGTTGCGGCGAGCGACCATACTTCACTCGGCACCGTACCGTTCGTCTGGCTGTGGATCACTTCGGGGGCCGACCAGGGAATGGACATTCCCACTGTCTCGTCAGGCGATGACTCCCCCACACTGCCCGCGATCCCGAAGTCGCTGAGCACCGGATTCCCGTATGCGGTCATGAGGATGTTCGACGGCTTGATGTCGCGGTGGAGCACCCCGGCGCGATGTGCGGTCTCGGTGGCGCTGGCGATCTTGATTCCGATGCGCAGCGCTTCGGAGACCGACAGTGGCTCCTCCCGGTACCGTTGCCCGATCGACGACGAGCACAGTTCCATCACGAGGTACGGCCGGCCGTCTGCCGCGACACCCGACTGGTAGACGGTCAGGATCGCCGGATGCGAACTCAGTTGCGCCATCAGGTCGGCTTCCGCCTGGAACATCCGCCTGACGTCGGCGTTCACGTACTCGCTGAGCATGACCTTGACGGCGACCTGCCGCCGCGGATTGTCCTGCTCGAACAGGAAGACGTCGGCGAATCCGCCTGAGCCGAGAATGCGCACGAAGGAGAAGCCGGGCAACTGCGGCGGCTGCGATGGCAGACGGCGGGCCACTGGACTCTCCCTTCACTTCGATCGACCGAGGGAAGGCTCGAGCGCAGAGTAATCTCCCGATCCCCTACCTTCCCATTGTAAGCAATGCCGGTCCGACCTATACCCCCGGCCAGGGGGGCAAAATCTCGATGACGTTTCCGTCGCCGATATCGATGAAGGTTCCGGGTGTGACGACGACGGATTCACCCTGACGCAGTCGCCGCCAGTGGCCCTGCGGGGGGATCACCGAGGTGCCGTTCGTCGATTTCAGGTCGGTGGCGACGATGGAATCGCCGATTTGTTTGATTTCGAGGTGCGTGGCCGACACCGACTTGGAGCCGGACACGACAGGAACCAGGCGCGACGGGTCGGGCAGCGGGATCCGCGGTTGGCGGGGATTGCGACCGAAATAGTGGACGGCATCCAGCGGGTAGGCCTGACCGCCGTTGATCCGGAACCCGTACAGCAGGGTCTTCGGGTCGTTCGGCACGAGAGGAGCCTCGCGCAGCACGGTCTCGTCCTGGATCGGCGGTGCGATGTCTCTCCGCAGGACCGTCTCGCCGTCGTGACGCATCGCCGGGTCGTCCTCAGGGGTCACCCGCTGCACCGGAGGACGGATGATGGTGTTGGTCTCTGCGGGCGACGGCCGGAAGTGGCTCGGGGTGTGCGTCATCGCCGGAGCAGGCTGCGGCGCCACCGGAGGGGCGAACGGTGTGGTCGGTGTCGTCGGCGTCACATCAGGCACGGATGGGGCAGCGAGGACGACCTCCGTCGCGGCGACCCAGTCGATCCTGTTCGCGACGATGACACCGGAACCGAGCGGGAACGAGACTCCGGCCACCGCAGCACCCGGCTCGCCGGTGAGCCCCCCGGCGGCGACGGCTTCGACGCCGCTGAGCTCGTCACGGCGCCACGGCTGGTTCCCGCTCGTGATGCGGGTCCAGGAGCCATCGGTGTGCGCGTCGACGACCGCCTCGCCGTGGACGAGCAGCTTGAGGGTGGCCTGGCTGGCACCGTCGCGTTCGAGAGCGACGAAGGATGCCGGCTGGCCGCCTGACGAGTTCGGGATCGCGGCGAGGGTCTCATCGAACGTGGTCGCCGGCGACTGGATCATCGACCAGAGTCGCTCGACGATGGCGGGCTCGGACGGAGTCCTCAACGCGACCAGGAGTTTCTCCCCGACGATGTAGATCCAGGGAGTCCCTGAATTCGTCATCGCGTAGCGATAGGTGGACGGCTGGTCGCGTTCTGCAGTGTTCACGGTGCCCCTCGAAAATGCGGTGCAGGCGACCATCCGGAGGACCGGCTGGCGCACCTGTCGTCCTATTCTGCCCTCTGACCCGGTTTGAGGCGACCTTCCGGCGACAACAGGGGCGTCGGTGCGCTGATCTAAGCTGGTTTCATGTCGTCCTCAGCACCCCTCCGCATTGCTTCCGTCAACACGAACGGGGTGCGAGCGGCCTTCCGTAAGGGCATGGGCGACTGGCTTGCTGCGTCGAACATCGACATCCTGGCGTTGCAGGAGGTCCGGGCGGCGACGACGGACCTCGAGAACCTGTTCGGGCCGGAATGGGACATCCTGCACGACCCGGCGACGGCCAAGGGACGAGCGGGTGTCGCCCTGCTCAGCCGCAACGCGGCATCCATCCACCGGGTGGAACTCGGCCCGGACGACTTCGACAGCGCCGGTCGCTGGCTCGAAGCGGACTACGAAGTGAACGGATCGATCGTCACCGTCGTCTCGACCTATGTGCACTCGGGTGCGGCAGACACACCCAAACAGGTGGAGAAGTACACGTTCCTCGACGCCATGACCTCGCGTCTTCCCGAACTCGCCAGCCACTCCGACTACGCCGTCGTGCTCGGTGATCTGAATGTCGGGCACCGCGAACTCGACATCAAGAACTGGAAGGGCAACGTCAAGAACGCCGGTTTCCTCCCGCAGGAGCGGGCATACTTCGACCGCTTCTTCGGGCCACACGGTGAACCCGTCACCGGCGTCGACGGCTCCGTCGCGCCCGGGCTGGGCTGGGTCGACATCGGACGCACCTGGGCGGGCGAGGTCGACGGGCCGTACACCTGGTGGTCCCAGCGCGGCCGGGCGTTCGACACCGGCACCGGCTGGCGTCTCGACTATCACGTCGCCACGCCCCAGCTCGCCGCAACCGTCTCCGCCTACCGCGTCGACCGGGCAGCCAGCCACGAGGAACGATGGTCGGATCACGCTCCCGTCGTCGTCGACTACGCTCTCTGACCTGCTCCCGCCTTCCGTCCCATTCGCCGAACGTCACTGGGTCGCCCGCCACGGCGACTCGAAAAGGATTCCCCCATGACCACACCCGTCCTGTTCTCAGGAATGCAGCCATCCAACGATTCGCTCCACCTGGGCAATTACGTCGGAGCGCTCCAGCAATGGGTCGCCCTGCAGGATGAATACGAGGCCTACTACTGCGTCGTCGACCTGCACGCACTGACCAGTTCGCCGAACCCGGACGAACTGCGCGCCCGGACTCGGTCGACGGCTGCGCAATACATCGCAGCGGGTATCGACCCGGCGAAGAGTGCCTTGTTCGTGCAATCCCACGTTCCGGCGCACGCCCAGTTGTCGTGGGTCCTCAACAACATCACCGGGTTCGGCGAAGCCGGTCGGATGACACAGTTCAAGGACAAGTCGGCTCGTTTCGGTGCCGACTCGACGACCGTGGGACTCTTCACCTACCCGGTTCTCATGGCCGCAGACATCCTGCTGTACCAGACGAATGCCGTGCCGGTCGGTGAAGATCAGCGCCAGCACCTCGAGCTCACCCGCGACCTCGTCGGCCGGTTCAACAGCCGCTTCGGCGACACTTTTGTGCTGCCGGAGCCGGTCATCCTCAAGGGAACGGCGAAGATCTACGACCTGCAGCACCCGACGGTGAAGATGTCCAAATCGGCCGAGAGCGAAGCCGGTCTCATCAAGCTGCTCGACGACCCCAAGGTCAACGCGAAGAAGATCATGCGCGCGGTGACCGACGACGATGCGAGCATCCGGTTCGATCGGGAAGAGAAGCCGGGGGTGTCGAACCTCCTCACCATCTTCTCGGCGATGTCTGGGTGGACCATCGATGCGATCGTGGACGAGTACGCAGGGCGCGGCTACGGCGACCTGAAGAAGGGCGTCGTCGACGCCGTCAACGCCGTATTCGAACCGGTGCGCGCTCGGACCCTCGAACTGCTCGACGACCCGGCCGAGCTCGACCGGATCCTCGCTGTGAACGCCGCGAAGGCCAACGAAGCCGCCGAGAAGACACTCGCCATCGTCTACGACCGGATCGGCCTGCTGCGGGCGTAGGCGTGGTGCTCACAGCAGGTGGGCGGCTTCGACTCTTCAGGAGGTCTCGGAGGTCCCGGAGGACGTCTCGTCGGTGGGCAGAAGGGTGGGCAGGATCGTCGCGTGACGGAGCAGGAACGAGCGCTCATCGAGCTTCTTGCGTCGGAGCCACCCCGTGACTTCGCTGTTGTGTTTGCTCGCGTTGCAGGACGGGCAGGCAGGAACCACGTTCTCGAGGGTGTAACGGCCGCCCCGAGAGACAGGCATGATGCAGTCACGCTGGAGCGCCGTGCTCTTCGCCTGACAGTACGCGCACCCGCCCCAGGCGGCGAGAAGCTCGGCCCACTGTGAGGCGGTGAGGTCATTGTCGACGCGGGCGAGGCGTTGTGTGCGTCGCTTCGCGTACCGCGCGCGTGCTGCCGGTGACGGCGTTGCGGTGGGGAACTTGCGACGAGGGTGCACGACTCAACGGTACGTCGACCGCGCACCGTCGCGAGTACCGCGAGCCGACGTTCTGCGGGGATCAGCGACAGCACCACGTCTGGCAGTGCCTGAGAAAGCCGACGGTAGTCTGGGGGCATGGATGTTGTGCCTCTTGAAACCGACCGACTGATCCTCGACGCGCCGACCGACAGCGACATCCCCTACATCTACGCGTACTGCCAGGACGAACTGATCCAGCACTACACCACGGTGCCTCAGCCGTACCGACTGGCCGACGCCGAAGGGTTTCTGACGAAGGTCGTGAGACCGGGCTGGGAGTCGGGCACGGAACTCACCTGGGCGCTTCGTCGTCAGAACGAGCCGACCATCCTTGGCGTCCTTTCGCTGCGCGACTGGAACGAGACGCAGGCGATGGTCGGGTTCTGGCTCGGCGCACCCTGGCGCGGCAACGGCTATATGCCCGAAGCGGTCGCCGCAGTCACCGACTGGTTCTTCACCGGGCAGTGGACGGTGAACGACGGCATTCCCAACCGGACGATCCTGTGGGAGGCCATGGTCGGCAACTCGGGGTCGGCGCTCGTGGCTCAACGCGTCGGTTTCCGCTACACCGGGACCGGCCGGAGCGAGATCGGCCGGTTCGGCGAGTTCCCGGAGAGCCATCGCGCCGAGCTGTCGGCATCCGACCGGCCCGGGCCGGCGACCGGCTGGCCGTCCGAAGCGCTGACGGTGTCGGCACGGTGACGGGGCTCGCTCTCTTCGACCTCGACGACACCCTGCTCGACCACCGGGGTGCCGTCTCGCGTGGCATCCTCGACCACGTCGACGGGCTCCCTGAACTGCGCGTCGCCGACCGCGAGGCTTCGGTCGCCCTCTGGCACGAGCTCGAGGACCGTCACTACCACCGCTATCTCTCCGGCGAGGTGAGCTTCGCCGTGCAGCGCCGCCGGCGCGCGCAGGATTTCGCGGCAGCCCATGGGCTCACCCTCGCCGACATCGAAGCCGACGCCTGGTTCGACAGTTACTTCGAGAGCTACCGCGACTCGTGGCAGCTGTTCGATGACGCCCTCCCCTGCCTGGATCGCCTCGCCGCCGCTGGCTGGCGACTCGGGATCATCACCAATGGCGAGCAGGACTACCAGCGTGTGAAGCTCGAGCGTACCGGCCTCCTCGACCGTTTCGAGCACGTGGTCGCCTCTGGTGCCGTTGGAGTCGCCAAGCCAGACCCCCGCATCTTCGCCCACGCCTGCGAGCTCTTCGACGTCGCCCCCGGCGACGCCTTCTACGTGGGTGACCGGCTGCTGACGGACGCCGTCGGTGCGGTATCCGCCGGCCTCGAGGGGGTCTGGCTCAACCGGTTCGGCGACGACGTCGTGGTCGGGGCGGTCGGGCACGGGGCATCGGATGCCGACCCGATCGCCCTCGCGCGCGACGCCGGAGTTCGGACGATCGCGACCCTCGCCGAGCTGTAGCCGGGTGGTGTCGGCATCCGCCGCAGCCCTGCTGCATCTTCGTGCCCATGCCGCACTTTCAGGAGCACGCTCCCGCCCGGTGCTGCACCTTTGTGTCGATGCTGCAGTTGCAACTGCAGCATCGACACACTAGTGCAGCACGGATGCGGCAGGCACAGCGGGGCGGCGCACAACGACCGCGACGCGAACCCACACGACAACGGGCCCGCCCTCCGAAGAGAACAGGCCCGTCGCCAGGGTGAGACTACTGAACGTCTTCGTCGACCCAGTCGAACGACTTAGTGACGGCTTTCTTCCACAACCGCATCTGGCGGTCGCGGTCTTCGTCGCTCATCGACGGCTCCCAGCGCTTGTCTTCCTGCCAGTTGCCGCGCAGGTCGTCGAGGTTGGCCCAGAAGCCGACAGCGAGTCCGGCAGCGTATGCCGCGCCGAGCGCCGTGGTCTCCGCAACGACCGGTCGCACGACCGGCACGTTGAGGATGTCGGCCTGGAACTGCATGAGGGCGTCGTTGGCCACCATGCCGCCGTCGACCTTGAGCTCGGTCAGGTCGACACCGGAGTCAGCATTGACAGCGTCGATCACCTCGCGGGTCTGGAACGCCGTCGCTTCGAGAGCGGCACGGGCGATGTGCCCCTTGTTCACGAACCGGGTGAGCCCGACCATGACGCCGCGGGCCTCGGGGCGCCAGTACGGAGCGAAGAGTCCCGAGAACGCCGGGACGATGTAGACCCCGCCGTTGTCGTCGACCGTGGTCGCGAGCTTCTCGACCTCCGGGGCCGAATTGATGATGCCGAGGTTGTCACGCAGCCACTGGATGAGCGAGCCGGTCACGGCGATCGATCCCTCGAGCGCGTAGTGCGGCTTCGCGTCGCCCAGCTTGTAGCCGAGGGTCGTGAGCAGTCCGTTCTTGGAGTGAACGATCTCTTCACCGGTGTTGAAGATGAGGAAGTTGCCGGTTCCGTAGGTGTTCTTCGACTCACCGGTGTCGAACGCCGCCTGGCCGAACGTGGCGGCCTGCTGGTCACCGAGGATGCCGGCGATCGGGGTTTCACGCAGGAGGCTCGAGGTGTGCGCGTGGCCGTAGACCTCGCTGGAGGACTTGATCTCAGGAAGCATCGACTTCGGAACGTCGAATGCGGCGAGGATGTCGTCGTCCCACTGCAGGGTCTCGAGATCCATGAACAACGTGCGGCTGGCGTTGGTCACGTCGGTGACGTGCACGCCTCCGTCCGTTCCACCGGTGAGGTTCCACAGCACCCAGCTGTCTGTGGTTCCGAACAGCAGGTCGCCCGCTTCGGCCTTCTCGCGTGCACCATCGACGTTCTCGAGGATCCAGACGATCTTGGTTCCCGAGAAGTAGGTGGCGAGGGGGAGGCCGACCTTCGGCTTGAAGCGTTCGACGCCGCCGTCGGCCGCGAGCCGGTCGACGATCGACTGAGTGCGGGTGTCCTGCCAGACGATGGCGTTGTAGACGGCCTTGCCCGTTGTCTTGTCCCACACGACAGCGGTTTCACGCTGGTTGGTGATCCCGATCGCGGCGATGTCGTGCCTGGTCAGGTTGGCCTTGGAGAGCGCCTGCCCGATGACCTCACGCGTGTTGTTCCAGATCTCTGCCGGATCGTGTTCGACCCAGCCCGCCTTGGGGAAGATCTGTTCGTGTTCCAGCTGGCCGGTCGAGATGATCGATCCGGACTTGTCGAAGATGATGGCCCGGGAACTGGTCGTTCCCTGGTCGATTGCGAGGACGTAATCCGCCATGATGTGTAACTCCTTTGTTGGTCGGAACGGAAGGTCTGGGACGGGTCAGCCGGCGATCGGCAGCAGGACGCCGGCGAGGAGACCGGCGAGAGCACCACCGATGAGCGGGCCGACGACGGGAACCCAGGAGTAGCTCCAGTCGCTCGAGCCTTTGCCCTTGATCGGGAGCAGTGCGTGAGCGATGCGGGGGCCGAGGTCACGTGCCGGGTTGATGGCGTATCCGGTCGGCCCACCGAGTGAGGCACCGATCGCCACAACGAGGAAGGCGACCGGAAGTGCACCGAGGGCCGCGAGACCGGCTGGCGAGTTCGTGTCTGCGTCGCCGACACGGCCGAACCCGAGCACCACGAAGACGAGCACGAAGGTGCCGATGATCTCGGTGATGAGGTTCCAGCCGTAGCTGCGGATCGCTGGGCCGGTTGAGAAGACGGCGAGCTTGGCGCCGGCGTCATCGGAGGCGTCGAAGTGCTGCTTGTATGCGAGGAACACGAAGATCGCGCCGATGATCGCACCGAGCATCTGAGCCACGATGTAGAGGAGCGCCGAGAGGAAACCGACGGCGACCCCTGGGACGAAGTTCTCCGCGCCGCTGGTGATGATGCCGAGAGTCACCGCCGGGTTGAGGTGCGCGCCTGACGAGTATGAAACCGTCACACCGGCGAAGACCGCGAGGCCCCATCCGAAGTTGATCAGCAGCCAGCCGCCATTGAAACCCTTCGTCTTCGCCAACACCACGTTGGCGACGACACCGCCACCGAGAAGGAACAGCATTGCGGTGCCGACCGTCTCCGAGAGAAAAATCGTTGCTAAGTCCATGTCTTCTTTGACCTTCCTAATTATTCTTCACGGCGGAAACGACTGGCCCCGCCGGGTTTCGTTCGGCCCCCACCTGAAACGTATCGACCTTTCTCAGAGGTAAACAAGAGGGTCCGGTGAGAATGCGTGCAGTTATTGCCCAGTTCACTCCCTGTTTCGGCCCGCAGCACCCATGGCGGGCTGTTCGAGCTGCACGCCGTGCACGGTGGAGAGAATGTGGGCGGTCGTCGCCACCTCGTCCGCGGCGCGTTCGGCCGACCAGCCGAGTGCATCGGAGAGGATGCCGGCGAGCTCGTCGAGGAGTGCGCTCGACGCTCCCCCGGTGAACGCGATGCTCGTCCGGCGCTGGAGCAGGTCGAGCAGGTGCACGACGTTCTCGGTGCGCACGATCCGCACGATCTCCTGCGCACTGTAGTCCGGCGCGTTCCGGAGCCGGGTATCGCCGGCCTCCGCGAGCTCCTCGATGATCCCCGTCGCACGCGTTCCGTAACGCTCGAGCAGCTGCAGCGCCCTGGCCATGCCCACCTCACGGGAGTTGTCGGTCAGCCACACCTGGAGTGCGGCATCCGTCGACGGGTACCCGGCGCCTCCACCGATCGGAAGTCCGACGGTGGGCACCGTGCGCGGGAGGCCCAGGAGTTCGAGTGCTTCGGTCGAGAGGTGCTCGGCGAGCGCCCTGAACGTCGTCCATTTGCCGCCGACCAGGCTGAGCATGGTGCCTGACCCGAGCGGGGTGGGCACGATGCGGTAGTCACGCGACACGAAACCGGGTTCCAGGTCGCCGTGCCCCGGCAGGGGGCGGATGCCGCTGAAGCGGTAGACGATGTCGGCGCGGTCGACCTGCACGGTGGGGAACACGTGCTTGACCAGGTCGAAGAAGTAGTCGACCTCGTCTTCGGTGCAGATCGCCGGCTCGGCCGGGTCGGCGTCGATGTCTGTTGTGCCGACCATGACCTTGCCCTTGAGCGGGTAGATCAGCACGATCCGGCCGTCCTCGTGCTCGAAGAAGATCTCGCGGCCGCCGGTCGCGGCGAGGAGGTCGGCGTTGTCGAGAACGATGTGCGATCCCTTGGTCCCACCCATGAGTGCGCTCGACTGCCCGAGCGCGCTGTTGGTGAGGTCGGTCCACGGCCCTGACGCATTGATCACCACGTCGGCAGCGAAGGCGAACTCCTCACCGGTCTCACGGTCGTGCAGCCGGACGCCGCCGTCGTCGAAGCCGACCGCCTCGACGTAGTTCGCCGCACGGGCGTGCGGGCCGGCGTCGAGTCCGTCACGGAGCACGTCGAGGGCGAGCCGCTCAGGGTCGTGGACGGAGGCGTCGAAGTAGGTGGCCGTGTACTTGAGGTCGCTGTTGAGCTGCGGCAGGGCGGCGAGCGCCTTCTTGCGACCGAAGAAGCGGTGACGGGGAACCGAACCGCCGTCTCGCGAGAAGGAGTCGTAGAGCACGAGTCCGACCTTGATGAGAAGGGCGCCGCGCTCCTGCGGCTTGCCGGACTTGTGGGTCAGGAAACGGAGCGGGGCAGACACAATGCCTGAGAAGGTGGAGAAGATCGGAACGGTGGTCTCGAGCGGCTTCACGTAGTGCGGCGCGATCTTGAGCAGGCCGTTGCGCTCGGTGACGGACTCCTTGACCAGCCGGAACTCACCGTTCTCGAGATAGCGGATGCCGCCGTGGATCATGTGGCTCGAAGCAGCCGAAGCACCCGAGCAGTAGTCGCCGCGCTCCACGAGTGCCACGTCGACACCCTGCAACGCCAGGTCGCGGAAGACGGCGAGCCCGTTGATGCCGCCGCCGATGACGAGGACTCGGGCGCTGGGATTGCTCGTGAGGTTCTCGACGGCTGCCCGACGGTTTCCTGACTGCGGTGCGTTCTGCTGCATTGCCCGTGCTCCTGACTGGCGACGCCTGCTGCGGGACCTGGTCCCGGCATCCGTTCGCCTGATGTTCTCGTGTTCTTCGATCCTTGGGGTATATTCACCAACGTGCAAACCCGATGCACAAACGTGCAAGGAGTCGCGATGAACCCGTCCAAAGCCGCACAGATCAGCCCGAAGACCCGGGACGCCCTCACGGCAGCCCAGCTCTACTACCTGCAGGATCTGACGATGGATGCCATCGCGCACGAACTGCACACATCGCGTTCCTCGGTCTCGCGGCTCCTCGGCCACGCCCGCGAAACCGGTCTGGTGGAGATCCAGGTGCGCTCCCCACTCGACATGCCACGCCAGCTCGAGGGCGACATCCGCGCCGCGTTCGGAGTGACCGCTCATGTGGTTCCTGTGCCGGACCACACGAGCGATGTCGAGAGACTCGACCGGGTCGCCCTGTCTGCTGCACGAATTCTCGGAGGGTTCTTCGACTCGAACATGTCGATGGGCGTCGCGTGGGGCTCGACGATGAGCGCACTCTCCCGCCACCTCCTGTCGAAGGCCACCCACAACTCGACCATCGTGCAGCTCAACGGCGCAGCAAACCCGCGCACAACGGGCATCCTCTATGCGAGCGAGATCCTGCAGCGATTCGGCTCCGCGTTCAGCGCTACGGTGCAGCAGTTTCCGGTACCTGCGGTCTTCGACGACCCAGCGACGAAAGCGGCGCTGTGGCGAGAGCGCAGCATCAGTCGTGTGGTCGAGATGCAGAAGACCCTCGACGTCATCGTGTTCGGGCTGGGGTCGCCGTTCGCCGGCGTGCCGAGCCACGTGTACATCGGCGGTTACCTCGACGACGATGACTTCGCGCAGCTGCGCTCGACCGGAGCCGTCGGCGACATCGCCACCGTGTTCTATCGCGAAGACGGATCGACCGATGAGATCCCTCTCAACGAGCGGTCGAGCGGTCCTGGCCTCGACGTCCTGCGCGGGATCGCCCGCCGGGCGTGCGTCGTGTCCGGTGAGAGCAAGCTGCAAAGTCTTCGCGGGGCACTCGCCGCCGGGCTGGTCACCGACCTCATCGTCGATTCGGGTACGGCCCGCAAGATCCTCGCCGCATCCTGACGCACCACCTGGCCTGCACGTCACAAATCGCCGGAATACTGCACGCCTCGACGCGTTGAGCCTACGATAGAGATCACGAAACGTGCTCCGGGGTCGGTGAGAGTCCGAACCGGCGGTAACAGTCCGCGAGTCGTGTGCAGCAATGCCCACGATTGAACCGGTGTAATTCCGGTACCGACGGTTATGGGTTGCATGGCGAAAAGCCAGGCAGCTCGAGTCCGGATGGGAGGCAGCACGCGTGTGACAGCATTCTCGGATGCCTGTCGCGCGGTCGTCGACGGTGCACGCGCCGCCGCGATACCCCGGAGCTCGTTCCACGACGAGAAGAGATCCGATGGGTGCGAGCGAGACGAACGAGGCACGGGCAGTCGCCCTGCATGCCGACGTGATCGTCGACGCCATGCGCCGCGGTCTCGAGCTGGCCCGCCGGGGCCCAGCCAGAGGCGTCAACCCGCAGGTCGGTTGCGTGATCCTCGCAGCAGACGGCACCGTGCTCGCCGAGGGCTGGCACCGTGGAGCCGGAACCGCGCACGCCGAGACCGATGCCCTGTCGCAGCTCGGGCCAGGCGCTGCGGCCGGGTCGACGGCGGTCGTCACGCTGGAACCGTGCAACCACACCGGCAGGACCGGGCCGTGCGCCCAGGCACTTCTCGACGCTGGTGTCTCGCGGGTGGTCTACTCCGTCGACGATCCCGGCCAGCGTTCCCGAGGAGGTGCCGACCGGCTTCGCTCCGCCGGGGTAGACGTTTCCTCCGGCGTGCTCCGCTCCGAGGGTGAGGCGCTCCTCGGCGACTGGCTCACAACCGCCAGACTCGGCCGCCCGATCGTGACGGCGAAGTGGGCGCAGAGCCTCGACGGCCGGGCGGCCGCAGCCGACGGAACCAGCCAGTGGGTGACCGGCCCTGACGCCCGGGCCGACGTCCACGCCAGGCGGGCTGCTGCGGATGCCATCGGGGTCGGAACCGGAACGCTCCTGAGCGACGACCCCTCGCTCACCGCCCGCACGTCATCCGGAGAGCTGTACCCGACCCAACCGGTTCCGGTCGTGTTCGGCCACCGTGAGATTCCAGATTCCGCTGCTGTCCGGCACCACCCGCATGCCCTCGTGCACCTCCCTGGCGACGACCTGGCGGCCGACCTTGTCGGCCTCCACGCCCTGGGCATCCGCTCGCTGTTCCTCGAGGGCGGGCCGGCCCTGATCAGCTCGTTCCTCACCGCCGGTCTCGTGGACGAATACCTCGTCTACATCGCGCCCGTGCTGCTCGGCGGCCCGCACACCGCTCTCACCGACATCGGCGTCGGCTCGATCTCCGACGCGCGGCGGCTCACCGTCGACGACGTCCACACCCTGGGTGACGATCTGCTGATCGTCGCCCACCCGAAAGGACACGCCTGACATGTTCACAGGAATCATCGAAGAGATCGGCGAGATCACGCGCGTCGACCGCGCAGCGGACGCCGCCAGGATCACCGTTCGCGGACCTCTCGCCGTCACCGGGGCCCGTCATGGCGATTCGATCTCGGTCTCGGGCGTGTGCCTCACGGTGGTGGATCAGACCGCCGACTCCTTCACGGTCGACGTCATGGCGCAGACCCTGGCGATGTCGACGCTCGACGACGTCGCCCCCGGTCGTCGGGTGAATCTCGAACGCGCAGCCGAGGTCGGCGACCGCCTCGGCGGACACATCGTCCAGGGCCACATCGACGGGACCGCCGAGATCCTCGCTCTCTCCGACGGCAGCGCCTGGCGGGTCGTGCGTTTCAGCCTCGCACCCGCCCTCGCCGCCCTCGTGACAGACAAGGGCTCGATCGCAGTCGACGGGATCTCACTCACGGTCAGCGCCGTCTCGCCAGCAGACGAGCCACAACAGTGGTTCGACGTGTCCCTCATCCCCGAAACCCTCGCGGCGACGACCCTCGGCCAGAAGACCGTCGGCGACCGCGTCAACATCGAAACCGACATCCTGGCCAGGCACGTCGAACGGATGTTCGCGGTACGGTCAGCGCAGGACCGGACGCCGGCGGCATCCGGTGCAGGAAGGAGCGACTCATGAGCCTCGCCACGATTCCCGAGGCGCTCGATGCGCTGCGACAGGGTAAACCGGTGCTCGTCGCCGACGATGAAGGTCGCGAAAACGAAGGCGACGTCATCCTGTCGGCCGAACTCGCCACACGCGACTGGATCGCCTGGACCGTGCGCAACACCAGCGGGTACATCTGCGCGCCGATGACGAACGAAATCGCCGACCGGCTCGAACTGCCCATCATGGTGAGCGACAGCCAGGATCTGCGTCACACCGCCTATACGATCACCGTCGACGCCGCCGATCGCATCACGACCGGTATCAGTGCGGCCGATCGCGCGCACACCCTGCGGACGCTCGGAGCGGCAGGGGCCGTGCCGTCCCAGCTCATCCGCCCGGGCCACATCGTTCCCCTCCGCGCGGTCGACGGGGGCGTCCGGCAGCGCCCCGGTCACACCGAAGCAGCCGTCGACCTCATGAAACTGGCCGGGCTGAACCCGGTCGGGGCGATCTGCGAGGTCGTGGACGACAGCGGTGACATGATGCGGTTGCCGGGGCTTATCTCCCTGGGTGAGCGCGACGGCCTCCCCGTGATCACCATCGCGGCGCTCATCGCGTACATCAACGAACACCCCGAAGCGTCGAAGGCCTGTTCAGGGAAGCGCGGGACCGTCGACGACATCGCGCAGTCCTCCCCCGTCGTATTCGAAGTGGAGACGAACATTCCCACGACGCACGGCACGTTCACCGTGCGCGCGTACCGCGACCGCAACACCGGTGCTGACCACGTCGCCATCATCGCCGGAGACATCCACGGGTCGGATGCCGTCGTCCGCGTCCACTCGGAATGCCTCACCGGTGAGGCATTCGGCTCGCTCAAGTGCGAATGCGGGCCGCAACTCAACGCCGCGCTCGTCGCCGTGCAACGCCACGGCGGCGTCGTGATCTACCTCCGCGGACACGAGGGACGGGGCATCGGCCTGATCAACAAGCTCCGGGCGTACCGGTTGCAGGACGAGGGCCTCGACACCCTCGACGCCAACCTGGCGCTCGGCCTCCCCGCCGACGCACGCAACTACCTCGCGGCGACCGGTATCCTGCAGGATCTCGGGCTCACCAGCATCCGCCTGCTCACGAACAACCTGGAAAAGGTCCGCCAGCTCGAGGAGTACGGCGTGAGCGTGCGCGAACGCGTGCCCCTCGTCGTCGGCGTCGGGGCGTTCAACGAGTCGTACCTCGAAACCAAACGTGACCGGATGGGTCACGAGTTCACCGCAACAGCAATTACGGCCGCAGGCCAGGAAAGCAGGGCTACATCATGAGCGGTCAGGGTTCACCGAACATTCGCGTCGACGGCACCGGCCTCGACATCGTCGTCATCGCCGGAACCTGGCATGACGAGATCACGAACGGGCTGATCGCCGGGGCCACCAGCGCACTGAACGAATCGGGGGCATCCCACCGGCTCGTGCGCGTGCCAGGCAGCTTCGAGCTCCCGGTTGCGGCGAAGGCGGCCCTCGAAGCCGGCGCAGACGCCGTCGTCGCACTCGGCGTCATCATCCGCGGTGGCACGCCCCACTTCGAGTACGTGTCGGATGCCGCGACCTCCGGCCTCACGCACGTCACGATCCAAACCGGCAAACCGGTGGGTTTCGGGGTACTGACACTCGACGACGAACAGCAGGGACTCGACCGTGCAGGGCTCCCCGGATCAAAGGAAGACAAGGGACGCGAAGCCGCTGAAGCAGCCGTGGCGACCGCTGTGGTGCTGAGGGACCTGCGCGGCTGATCCGCGCCGTTTTTCGCTGAGCTGTGAATCCGGCGTAAGGTGTGTTGGTCCGTCACAAGCGGGCACACACATTTTTCTCGCCTTCGGGGTGGCAGACGCGACCGGCCAGCGGCCTCCGACGGTGTTCTCGGTTTGTTCATCCAGAAAGCGCCATGTCACTCTCAGCCACCACCACCCCCACGGTCCCGGCCAACCCGAAGTCACGGGTCATTCTCGCCTCCCTCATCGGGACGACCATCGAGTTCTATGACTTCTACGTCTACGCGACGGCGGCCGTGCTGGTCTTCCCCTACCTCTTCTTCCCCACCGGGGACCCGACAACGGCGCTGCTGTCGTCGTTCGCCATCTTCGGCGCGGCCATGGTTGCCCGCCCGCTCGGCGCCGTCTTCTTCGGCCACCTCGGCGACAAGGTGGGTCGCAAGACGACCCTCGTCGCCGCGCTGCTCACGATGGGTATCGCCACATTCCTCATCGGCCTGCTCCCCACCTATCTCGTCATCGGCTGGTTCGCGCCGCTGCTGCTCGTGATCCTCCGCCTCGCGCAGGGCTTTGCGCTCGGCGGCGAGTGGAGCGGTGCCGCTCTAGTCGCCACCGAGAACGCACCAGAGGGCAAGCGCGCCTGGTACGGAACCTTCCCCCAGCTCGGTGCCCCCATCGGCTTCATCATCGCCAACGGCCTGTTCCTTCTCATCGCGTTCCTGCTGCCGTCCGACGACCCGTCGCGTCCCTCCGACGCGTTCCTCGACTGGGGCTGGCGCATCCCGTTCCTGTTCTCGGCCGTAATGGTCATCGTCGGCCTCTGGGTGCGCCTCAGGCTTGTCGAGAGTGAGACGTTCACCAACACGGTGAAGGCCGGCAAGGTCGTCAAGCTCCCGCTCAAGCTCGTGTTCAAGAGCAACTGGCGCGAACTCATCCTCGGCACCTTCTTCATGCTCGCCACCTACGTGCTGTTCTACCTGATGACGACCTTCTCTCTGAGCTATGGTCGCGCGCCGATCGAGCCCGAAGACGGCGCCCAGCCGGGACTCGGCTACAGCTACAGCACCTTCGTGCTGATGCTCATCGCCGGTGTCGTGTTCTTCGGAATCTTCACGCTGCTCTCGGGCCCGTGGGCTGACAAGTTCGGTCGTCGCAAGACACTCATCATCGTCACCTCGGGCATCATCGTGTTCGGTCTGCTCTGGGTGCCACTGCTCGGCGCAGGCTTCATCGGTGTGATGGCCTGGCTCATCATCGGATTCAGCCTCATGGGCATGACGTTCGGCCCGATGGGTGCGCTGCTGCCTGAGCTGTTCCCGACCAACGTGCGCTACACCGGTTCGGGTATCTCGTACAACGTGTCGTCGATCCTCGGTGCCGCAGTCGCCCCGTTCATCGCGGTCTGGCTCTGGGCGATGGCTGACGGAAGCCCCGTCCTCGTCGGTGTCTACCTCGCGTCGATGGGCCTCATCACGCTCATCGCGCTGATCATCGGTAAAGAAACCAAGGATGTCGACATCAACCGCTAGGTTCTGTCGCTCCCACTGAACGGATGCCGTCCTGCTTTCGCGCGGGACGGCATCCGTTTTCTGCGGGCGCCGTCATCCGTTTTCTGCGCGGCGCCGTCATCCGTTTTCTGCGCGGCGCCGTCATCCGTTTTCTGCGCGGGCCGTCCCGGCGCGCTCCGCGTCGATCCCTGCTTGCCTCCTGCCTCCTTCCTCCTTCCTCCTTCCTCCTTCCGACGACTCCAAATTCAGGAGGAGACTCCAAATTCAGGAGAAGATTCCAAATTCAGGAGAAGACTCCAAATTCAGGAGATTCTCGCGACACGCCGCAGCCCGGGCGGGCCGGGACGGCGTGTCGCGGCAGATCTCCTGAATGTGGAGGTCTTGTCGCCTCCCTCCACAGGAACGGTATCCGCCACCTGCTCTCCCCCGTTCGCGCCTCGGGACCCGAGGAAGAGCGGGCAGCGCCATCGTGTGTGGATGGTCGATCCACAAGAAGCGGTCCGCAGGCTGGGCGGCGTCGCACAGAAGCAGAGAGTCCTGGCGTTCGGCGTACCGGCATCCGCCCTCTCCACGGCCGTCGGGCGCGGAACGCTGTTCCGTCCGATGCAGGGTTGGTATGCGCTGCCCACCGTAGACCCGGACGTGATCCGGGCGGTGAGGCTGGGCGGATGCCTCGGCTGCGTCAGCGCGGCCGGTCACCACGGGCTGGCGACGCCACCCGGCGACCCCCTGCACGTCTGGGTGCCCCCGGGTGCCTCGCGACTGAGGACACCGGCAGACAAGCATCGCCGGTTCGCGCCCGCGGTCGACCGCACGGCCACCTTGCACTGGAACCGTCTCGACGGCGTTTCCCGACACACGCTCGTGTTGAGCCTCCACCTCGCGCTGCGCCAGATCGCCGGCTGCATGCCCCTCGACTATGCGGTCGCCATCTTCGATTCCGCGCTGTACCGCAAGAAGATCACCACCGCGACGCTGGCCGCGCTCATCGCGACCTGGCCGGAACGCTTCCACCCGCTGGCCGATCTTGTCGATGCGCGTGCCGAGAGCTTCCCGGAAAGCATCTTCCGGGTGCGATTGCGGCTGGCCGGGTTGGCGTGCCGAATCCAGGTCGGGGCGCTGAGCGCATTCCGGTTGGATGTCGTCATCGGCGACCGCCTGCCCGTCGAGATCAATGGCATCCAGTTTCACGGCGACGACCGTTTCGAGGCTGATCACGCTCGTGGCGCCACTCTGAGTGGCGTCGGGTTCATCATCCTGCGATTCAGCTACCGCCAGATCCTGTTCGACTGGCCGACCGTCGCCGCGACGATCTTTGCTGCCGTCGAGCGTGGCGACCACCTGTCGCACAGCCGATAGCGACAGCGCATCCGACCCGCTCGCTCGCGTGCGTTGTCGTCACCGCTCCAAATTCAGGAGAAACTCGCGACACGCCGACCTGCGAGCGCTCTCATGCGGCGTGTCGGCAGAATCTCCTGAATTTGTAGCCACTTGCTGACTGTGACGCCCTGCCCATGCTCGGTTCAGCCTCATCAGCAGCCTCAAAGTCAGCAGCCGCAGAGCCAGGAGCCGCAGAGCCAGGAGCCTCGGGTCAGGACCCTCAGAACCGGCCTGAAGGGACGCCGACGAGCCTCCGCACGTGTCAGGCCAACGCCACCCGCAGCGTCACGATCTGGAACGGCCGCAGCCGCAGCTCAGCCGTCGCCCCGTCGACCGCCGCCAGCGCCGGCGGGTCGGCGAGTTCACGCTCGAGCAGATCGGTTTCGACAATCCGGTCGACCCCGGCATCCACGATGACCCGCCCCGAAGCCCGCGCCCCGCGCGCCTCGTACAGGCGCACGACGAGATCCCCTGAACGGTCCTCGGCGAGCTTGACCGATTCGATCACGATCGACGGCGTCGAGCTGACGACGAGCGGCTCGACAGCGGCCGCACCCTCGACGATGCGCAGAGGCAGGTTGAGACGGTAACCCTCGTCGGCGGCGTCAAGAATGTCCTCCCCGATCTTCACCGACGTGCGCAGAACGTGCCTGCCCTGATCCGCCGTGGGATCGGGAAACACGGGCGCCCGCAGCAGCGACTGCCTGACCAGGGTGAATGTTCCGCCGTTCGGGTCGGCCTTGCGGGTGATGTCGTGACCGTAGGTGGAATCGTTCGCGACCGTCACCCCGAAGCCGGGCTCCCCGACGTGTACCCAGCGGTGGGCGCAGGTCTCGAAGCGCGCGGCATCCCACGACGTGTTCGAATGCGTCGGGCGGTGGATGTGGCCGAACTGGATTTCGGATGCCGCCCGGTCGGCGTGCACGTCCAGCGGGAACGCAAGCTTGAGCAGCTTCTGCCGTTCGTGCCAGTCGACGGTTGACACGATGTCGACCGCTGACGCGTTCCCCTGCAATGACAGGACCTGCTCGATCGTCGATGTACCGAACCGCCGAACGACCCGCACGGCCGCCCGGTCGCCCGCCGATTCGACAAGCTCCACGGACTCGACGTCGACGAGGTCGGTCCCCGAGCGCTGGTAGTGGTCGTCGAGATCCCAGGCATCCCACTGTGTCGGGGTGTCGCGGAACAGTTGCAGCAGGTTGCCTGGCTGCCCGGCCGGAACCGCCTCACGGCCGGTCACCTCGGACAGCAGCGAGGTGATGAGACCCCGAGCATCGATCGTGACACTGATCACGCCGTTCCGCAGCACGAAGCCGCCGTCCGTGGCATCCGCGGTGACGGAACCACCCGACACGACCGGCCCGGCCGCGAGCGGCGGCACTCCGGAGACGGCGAACGGCGACGCGTTGAAGCCGACCGGCTCCCCCGCATCGGACGGATCGTTCAGAGCTCCGATGGCGTCCGCGATGAGCGCCTCGAGTTCCCCGGCCAGGGCGGCATAGCTGGCCTCCGCCTGCTGGTGGACCCAGGCGATCGAGCTGCCGGGCAGGATGTCGTGGAACTGCAGCAACAGCACGGTCTGCCACGCCTCCGCCAGGCGCTCGTGCGGGTATCCCGCGCCGGCACGCACCGCAGCCGTCGCCGCCCACAGTTCAGCCTCTCGGAGCAGGTGCTCGCTCCTGCGGTTCCCCGCCTTCGTCTTGGCCTGCGACGTGTAGGTGCCACGATGGAACTCCAGGTAGAGCTCCCCCGACCACACCGGCGGATTCGGATAATCGCTTTCGGCCTCCTCGAAGAAGGCGAGCGGCGACGCGAGCTCGACCGTCGGCGAGCCTTCGAGTGATTGCAGTCGACCCGCGGCTGCCAGCATCTCGCGGGTCGGGCCGCCTCCGCCGTTTCCGTAGCCGAACGGCACCAGAGACAAGTTGGATGATCCTTTTTCAGAGTACTGACGCTCGGCCCTCGCGAGTTCAGCACCCGAGAGCACCGAGTTGTAGGTGTCGACGGGTGGGAAGTGGGTGAACACCCGCGACCCGTCGATGCCCTCCCACGAGAACGTGTGGTGCGGCATGAGGTTCGTCTCGTTCCAGCTGGTCTTCTGGGTGAGGAAATACCGCGACCCGGCCGCCGTCACGATCTGCGGAAGCGCTCCGGTGTAGCCGAATGAGTCGGGCAGCCACACCTCGAGTGGCTCGATCCCGAATTCCCGCATGAAGAAGGTCTTGCCGGCGAGCAGCTGCCGCGCGAGCGCCTCACCGCCTGGCATGTTGGTGTCGGATTCGACCCACATGCCGCCGACCGGAACGAACCGTCCTTCGAGCGCTCGGACGCGGATCCGTTCGAACACGTCGGGGTAGTGCTCCTTCATCCAGGCATACTGCTGCGCTGACGAGCAGGCGAAGACGAAGTCGGGATCCTGGTCCATCAGATCGAGCACGTTGGAGAAGGTGCGCGCACACTTGCGGATGGTCTCTCGGAGCGGCCACAGCCAGGCCGAGTCGATGTGCGCGTGGCCGACGGCGATCACCCGGTGGGCGCTCGCATACGCCGGCTGCGCGAGAACGGTTGCGAGGAGCGCGCGGCCCTGCGCCGCTGTCGCGCTGATGTGGTCGGGGTCCATGCCGTCGACGACGTTCTCCAGCGCCCGCAGGATTTCGGCGTGTCGCGGAAGGGCGGGGCTCAGCTCGTCGACGAGGCCAGTGAGCGTCCACAGGTCACGGTCGAGTTCCCACACGGCCCGGTCGAGCAGACCGACGTCGATGCGGCGGAGCCGATAGATCGGCTCCGTGCCCGCCGTCGCCTGGTCACCGACCGGCGTCGGACGGTAGTTCCAGTCGCTCCCGACATCCGGGTTGGATGCCGCCTCGATGAAGAGATCGATCGTCTCGCCCGGCCCAGCAGTGAGCGGCACATAGTGGTTGAACGGCTCGATGGCCTTGAGAATCCGACCGTCGGGGTTGAAGACGAGTCCTTCGGCCTGGAATCCGGGCTGACCGGAGAGAAAACCGAGGTCGACCACCAGTTCGACCCGGCCGTCGAAGCCGTCGTCAATCAGGTCGGCCCAGGCAGCGGGGACCGTGCCGGTGACGTGGAACCATGTCGTTCCCCACGGTTTTCCCCAGGTCTGCCCGGTCGAGAACGCCTCGAAGTCCTGACCGACAGCATCCGTGAACGGTACCGGTTCGTCGGGGACCTCCCACGCCCGCACCTCGAGCGCGACGGTGTCGCGGTAGAGGGCGGGGCGCACGCGCTCCTCGATGAATCGTTCGATCCGGGCACGGACCAGGGTGGAATTGTGGTGCATGGGTGCTCCTAGGTTGCAGCGGTTGCGGAAAATCAGCCTTTGACGGCGCCGGCGAGGGCCGACGAACCGCCGAGGAGGCGCGAGACGAGCACATACAGGCCGATCACCGGCACGGAGTAGAGCAGAGAGAAAGCGGCAAGCTGCCCGTATGCGACCGTGCCGTACTGCCCGAAGAACGAGAAGATGCTCACAGCAGCCGGCTGCTTGTCTGGCGACAGCAGCAGAACGAACGGCACGAAGAAGTTCCCCCATGCCCCGATGAACACGAAGATGAACACCACGGCGATGCCAGGCCGCATCAGCGGTACGACGATCCGGGTGAGCGTCGACATCATCGACGCACCGTCCATCCAGGCTGCCTCCTCGAGGCTGATCGGAACGCCGTCCATGAAGTTCTTCGTCATGTAGATCGCCATCGGCAGGCTCGTCGCGGCGAGGAACAGGATGGTTCCCGCTGTCGAATCGATGAGGTTGAATGCCACGAACAGGCTGTAAACGGGCACCATCATCGCGGTGATCGGCAGGCAGGTGCCGAACAGCACGCCGTAGAGGAACGGTTTGTTGATCCGCATTCGATATCGCGACAACGGGTATGCGGCGAGAACGGCGACGACCACGGTGATGATCGCGCATCCGGCAGACAGCACCAGTGAGTTCAGCAGCGGAATGAACGCAGTCTCCGGCGTCATCACGTCGACGAAGTTCTGTAGCGAGAACCGGTCGGGCAGGGCGATGGAGAGGGTGGCCGTTGTGTCGACGGATGCCAGCACCAGCCAGACCAGCGGAAGGGCGAATGCGATCGTGATGAGCACGAGCACGCCGTTCGAGACGACACGCAGGCTGCGCCTGCTCGGTGAGGTCAGTCCCATGATCAGTCCACCTCCGGTTTGAGGGCCCGGATATAGGCGAGCGAGAACGCCGCGCCGACGAGCAGCAGGATCGTGGCGATCGCCGTGCCGAAGCCGAGCTCACCGAACTTGAAGGCTTCCTGGTAGGCGAGGATCGGGAGGGTGGAACTGTCGGTGCCTGGCCCTCCACCGGTCATCACGAAGATGAGGGTGAACACCGACAGCGTTTGCAGCGTCGTGAGCATGAGGTTCGTCGAAATGCTCCTCCGAATCATCGGCAGCGTGATGAAGGCAAGCCTTTGCCAGCCGCGGGCTCCGTCGACCTCGGCCGATTCGGTGATCTCCGTCGGCACGTCCTGCAGCGCCGCCGAGTAGACGAGCATGGAGAAGGCTGTTCCGCGCCAGATGTTCGCGAGGATGACCGAGATCATCGGAAAGCTGTAGAGCCAGTTCGGCCCGTCGATCCCGATGCCGCCGAGCATGCTGTTGAGCGTTCCGGTGTCGTTGAAGAACGCGTACGCGGCGAAGGACGCGACGATTTCGGGCAGCACCCACGCGGTGACCACGAAGGTTCCGACCATGCCACGCACCAGTCGGTTCGACGAGCGCATCAGGATGGCGAGGCCCAGGCCGAGGATGTTCTGCCCGATGATCGCCGATGCGATCAGGAAGACGAGGGTCAGGATGACCGATTTGGGGAAGTCGGGGTCGGCGAACAACTCGAGGTAGTTGTCGAAGCCGACGAACGTGGGGTTCTGCGCTGCGGCGCCGGAGAGGGAGGCGTCGGTCAGGGATCCGTAGAACGAGCTGATCACCGGACCGAGCAGAAAGATCGTGAGGAGGACGATGGCTGGCAGCAGGGGGATGCTCCGGATCACCGAACGACGCGCGGTTCTCCTGGGCCGGCCCGGACGGGGATCGCTGCCCCGCCCGGGTCGTTCCGTCTGCCGCGCCGGAATGAGCGTGGCCACGGTACTACTCGGAACTCGTCGTGTCGTCTTCGCCCACGATCCCGACGACCGCCTTGTCATAGGTCGCGGCGGCATCCGCCGGGCTCTGCTGGCCGGTCATCACCGCTTCCATTGCCACGGTGATCTCGTTGGAGATCTTGCCGTAGTCACTCGTGGCCGGGCGGAAGTTCGTCACCTCGACGATCTCGGAGAAGAACCCGAATGTCGGGTTGGCTTCCTGGTACTCCGGATCTTCTGAGACATCGCTGCGCACGGCGATCTGGCTGGCAGCCACATCGTACGCCTGCGAGTTGTCCTTGTTGAGTGCCATGGCGATGAAGTCCCATGCGGCGTCCTTGTTGGTGGATCCGGATCCCATCGCGAGAGTCCACCCGCCCGACATGCTCGTCGCGCCCGGCTCCTGACCGTTCTGTGTGGGCATCGGAGCCTGTCCGAGTACGTCGTTCCATTCGGGCCAGGGTGACGTTCCGCTTTCGAGCCAGGTGCCGCTCTGCCAGGAACCGTCGAGGCTGATGGCGAGCTTGCCCTGGGGGAACCACTCGTTCGAGACGATCGTGCCGACGTTCTTGTCGAGAGCCTGCTCCGGTGTTGGGCCGAGACCGCCCTGGTACAGATCCTCGATGAAGGTGAGTGCGTCCTCGAAGCCTTGCGAGCCCGTCACCCACTTCTTTTCCTCGGTGTCGTAGAGGGTGTCATCGGTGCCGTACAGCAGCATCTCGAAGCCCTGCATGGCTGCGGCTTCACCCTGCGCCTTGCCCGAATAGACGTTGAGCGGAATCACATCCGGCAGTTCCGACTTGATCGTCTCGGCGGCGTCGAGCACCTCGGCCCAGGTCTTCGGCTCCCACGGCACGGGGAGCCCGGCCTGCCCGAACAGATCCTTGTTGTACCACAGGGCACGAGTGTCCGTTCCCATCGGGATGCCATACGTCTTGCCGTCGCTTCCCACCCCGGCCTCTTTCGCATTGTCATAGAACATGTCCCAGTCCGACCACTCGGCCGTATATTCGTCGAGGGGCGCGAGGAATCCCGCATCCGCGTCCGATTGCACCATGAACGTGTCCTCGTACATGACATCCGGTGCGGTCGCCGCCGACTGGTTCATCAGCGCGAGCTTGGTGAAGTAGTCGTTCTGCTGGGCCTCGATCGGCACGAGTTCGACGGTGAGTCCGTCGTTCTCTGCTTCGAATGCCTCCTTGACGTCCTTCATGTGGTCGTCGAGCTGGGTGAAGTTCCCGAACTTCTGGTACGCCACCTTGATGGTCGTGCTCTCGCCAGCGGCGTCACCCGCCGAGCAACCGGTGAGAGCGAGAGCAGCGACTGTGCTGACCGCGGCGATCGTGAACAATGATTTCTTCATCGGTTCTCCTGTGATGGGCCGCCGCACCGGCGTCGATGCCGGTGAACGGGGTCGTGCCGAATGGATAAGGATCAGTAGAGGTGGCGGTACTGGCTCGGGGCCCAGCCGAGCACGGCGTAGATCTGGACCATCGCGGCCTGATCGAGCAGCTGTGTCGTCTCACCGTCGAACGAGAACAGGCCGGTCCCCGCGTCCCGCTGCGTGGTCCACACGTGGTCGCCGTACTCCTTCATCGCCTGGCGGGCGCTTGACCCGCCGGTCACGGACTCGAGCAGCAGCAGGTTCTTGAAGTAGATCGAGTTGAAGAACGCGGGTTGCGCCTCCAGCCGACCGTCGAACGCGTAGAACACGGATGCCGCGTCGGCGATCCGGGTCGCCTCGTCAAGGTAGCGCTGGTCGCCTGTCACCTCGTAAAGGAGCGTGTTCACGCCGATCGGCACACCCTGGTTGTATGACCAGACCGTCGTTTCGAGTGTTCCGTCGAGGCCCATGTGGTCCCAGTACAGACCGTCGGGGCGCTGCAGGTGGTCGTTGGTCCACTCGTACATCCGGAGAGCCCAGTCCAGATACTCCTGCTCACCGGTGATCTGGTGCAGACGCAGCCCGAGTTGAGCGGCCGGCATGGTCGACACCGTGTTGCGGTCGGTGCTCCACGGCGCCTGAGTCCAGAACACTCCGCCGGGGTTCGTGTGGCTTTCATCCGTGTCCCAGCCGGAGACGGTGAGATCCCAGATCTGTTCGGCGCGGTCGAGAGCCGCATCGTCGCCGTCAGTGAGGTACCGCTGAACGTCGAGCAGGCCGACCCAGAGATTATCGTCGTAGAAGTAGTCACCGCCCTCGCCGTACTCGCCTACCGGGTATGACGCGTACCCGGGGAGGCCGGTCGTTCCACCGTCGGCATCCCAGTAGTGCTCCTGTGCTGCCGCAGCGACGGCCAGGTCGTCATCGTAGGAGCGGCCGATGGCACCGGGGAGGTTGGCGAGGTCGGCGATGGCGATGTGCGCCTGCGAGAACGGCCACTCGTACGAGTACGGGTTGTCCCCCGCTTCCTGAGGGAACTGCTCGTGGTAGAGACCAGAGCCGTCGTCGGTGGCGAGGTACGTCTCCATCGCCGTGAGGGAGGCGGCGGCGCGGTGTGCGGTGTTCTGCTCCCCGTGTCCGGCGTGACCGCCGGACTTCGCTGTCGCCGGAGCGAGCGGGCTGACGATGATGAGCACGGTGGCGGCGACAGCGACCGTTGCTGGGCGCGAGATTTTCACGGATTCTCCTTTGATTCCGAACGCGCCCCGACCCGACGTCGATGTCGGCGGTCGCGTGCACGTATAAATAAATCGCATGGATTTATTAATGTCAAGCATTTTCCGGATCCCCCCGGATGGGGTGGGATGGTCAGCCGGAGATCAGGAGCGCCGACGGCCGTGGCGACAGGACATTGTCGAGCACAAGACATGCCGCGCCGACTGCAGCGACGTCGTCGCCTGCGGTCGATTCGGCGATAGCCACCGGATGCGTGGTGACGAGGGCGGGCGAGGAGTTGATGAGATCGGGCAGCCGGGCCATGACCAGTCGCGAGACGGGCGCCCAGTACGGCCCACCGAACACGACCCGGTCGAGGTCGAGCAGGTTCGCGATGGTCACGACGGCTACAGCGACACACTCGGCGAGGTTCTGGAAGATGCGGGCAGCGCCCTCGTCCCCCGCGGCTGCGCGCTCGGCAAGCTCGACCAGGGCGCCGTCAACATCAGGGGCCTCCCTCTCGGTCGGGGCGAGCACCCCGCGTTCGAGAGCGAGTTCGACCAGACGCTTCGGCATGATCGCGTCGCCGAGACAGCCGCGCCGGCCGCATGAACAGACCGCGCCGCCAGGGTCCACGATGATGTGGCCGGCGTCGCCCGAGTTCTTGGTCGCGCCCCGGACCACCTCGTGGCCGAGCGCGAGGCCGACACCGACTCCGGTGCCGTAGTAGAAGAACATGAAGTCGTCGCGTTCGTGGGCCTTGCTCGTCCAGAGTTCCGCCACGGCGGCCGCCGTCACATCTTTCTCGAGCAGAACGAGCAGTCCCGTCGCCTCGGCGAGCGCGTTGCGCAGCGCGACCACGTGCCAGCCCTCGAGCAGCGGAGGGTCGAGTACCACTCCGCGGTCGAGGTCGACCGGGCCGGGGGCGGCGATCCCGACGCCGAGGATGCGCTCCCGCTCGACCGCTGAGCTGACGATGAGATTTTCGACGGATTCGCTCATCTCGTCGATCACCCGCTCCGGTCGCACGTCGGAGGGTGTCCTGGTCGACGAGCGGGCAACGACGCGCCCATCGAGGTCGAGCATGACGTATGTGATGACCGCCGGATCGATGTGAACACCGATGGCGAAGCATCCGGTCGGATCCAGTTGGAGGATGGTGCGCGGCTTGCCGACGCCCTTGATCTGCTGGCCGCCCTCGACGATGATGCCGGAGTCGAGCAGCCGGCGGGAGACGTTCGAGACCGTCTGGGCGCTGAGGCCGGTCTGTTGCGCGATTTCGACCCGACTGAGCCCGTCGCGGGTACGTCGAATGGTGTCGAGGACCACCGTCTGATTGAACCCGCCGAGGGCGTGGACGTTCGTGCCCCGTCTCATCCGGCCTCCTCATCGACCCGGGGCCGCATGCGCGACCGCTCCGTGACCAGTATGCCGCCGGGAGCAGCGGCATCCGTTCGTCTGCGTCATCTGCTGCGCTGACCGCGGGTCAGCGCAAGCCCCACCTCAGCGTGAGGACGAACCCGTTGATCGAGAACTCGGCGCGCAGACCGACCGCACGAACATGCACCACCATGCAGTAAATCTGAGCGAACGCCACTCCAAATTCAGGAGAAACTCGCGACACGCCGACCTGCGAGCGCTCTCATGCCGCGTGTCGGCAGAATCTCCTGAATTTGGAGTCAGGCGCACAGCGGCGCAGGCGCACAGCGGCGCAGGCGCACAGCGGCGCAGGCGCACAGCGGCGCAGGCGCACAGCGGCGCAGGCGCACAGCGGCGCAGGCGCAGAGCAGCGCGGGCGCTAGTACGCGCTGATGCCTCCGCCGATGAGGGCCGTGCCGAGCACGAGGTACAGAACGGTGTGGATGGTGGCACTGTTCCGGCCGAGCCAGTCACGCAGTTCGGTGAGCGGGCGCCCGATGCCTTCGATCGCCGCCATGCCGCCGACGACGACCACGAGCATCGACGACGCCGCGATGAGCACGAAGATGAGCAGGACAAGGATGCCCTCGCGCAGTCCGAAATCGGCGCCACCGATCGTGATTCCGGCGGCGACGCCCAGCGCCAGGTTCTTCGGAGATGCGGCAGCGAGCCCGGACCCGAGAGCGAGGCCCTGGGGAACCGTCATCGAGTCGAGGGCAGCCACCCAGCGCGGAAGAACGGGCGCCTTGCCTGGCTGCGGCCGCGCTCGCCATTCACCGACGACGAGGTACAGCAGAAGGACGCCGAGCAGCAGCAGGATCGTCCCGGCCACCGGGCGGGAGTTGCCCGGCTCGCTCTCCGGAAGCAGTCCGGTCAGGAGGGTGATGACGAGCACGGGAACGATGACGCCGAGCAGCCAGCCGCCGAGGAAACCGAGCCCGGCCGCGTTGCCCTTCGGCGACAGCACGAGCGTGATGACCGCAAGCACCGGGATCGGACTGAGAGCGATACCGAGCGCACTGGTGAGGATGTCACCGATGATCGAACCCATGGAGCGCTCCTTTGAAACGGATAGGCCACCAGCATAATCGGGTACGCCGACGCCGAGAGTCGTCAACCTGGGTTGACGACCCTGCTGACGTCAACTAAGGTTGACGTCATGAGCGCAGGAACGATAGGAACTCTCGCAGCCGAGGCCGGATCCGACGATCCGTACACGGCCCTGCGGGCGATCGCTAAACTTCATTCAGAGCTCGATCGCGTCGAAGCGGTCGCTGTGCGACGGGCACGCAACCAGAATGCCTCCTGGCAATTGATCGCCCTCGCCCTGGGCGTGAGCCGCCAGGCCGTCCACAAGCGTTACGGCCGCTCGTAACACCTCTCCTCACCGCAAGGACCGCATGTCTGCCACTTCGTCTGCCCGCCCGACGCGTCGTTCACCGTTCGCGAGGCCCCGCCCCGACGACGGACCACGTGCGCGGTTCAGCCAGCTCGTGCCATACCTCTTCGAGCACAAGCGCGTGCTCTGGTTCGTGATCGCGCTCAGCATCGTCGGATCGGCGGCATCCCTCGCCCAGCCCCTCCTTGTGAGCCAAGTCATCGGTGTCGTCGAGCAGGGCCAATCGCTCGGCGGCCTGGTCTGGGGGCTGATCGGCCTCGTCGTCGTGTCTGGGATCATCTCCGGCTACCAGCACTACCTGCTGCAGCGCACCGGTGAAGGCGTCGTGCTCTCCAGCAGACGCCGCCTCGTCTCCCGCCTGCTCCACCTTCCGATCTCAGAATTCGACACCCGTCGCACCGGTGACCTCGTCTCCCGCGTCGGCAGCGACACCACCCTCCTCCGTGCAGTCCTCACCCAGGGCCTCGTCGAGGCGGTCGGCGGCACCATCACGTTTACCGGTGCCATCATCGCGATGCTGATCATCGACCCCGTTCTCCTGGGTCTCACCGCCCTCGTCATCGCCGTCTCCGTCGTCGTCGTCACGCTGCTCTCGAGCCGCATCCGTATCGCCAGCCAACGCGCGCAGGCCAAGGTGGGCGACCTTGCGGCGAGTGTCGAGCGCGCCATCAGCGCCGTGCGCACTGTGCGCGCCTCCAACGCCGTCGACCGTGAGATCGCGACCATCGACGCGGATGCCACCGGCGCGTGGCGGATGGGAATCGACGTCGCCCGCATCTCGGCCCTCGTCGTCCCTGTCGCCGGGATCGCCCTGCAGGTCTCGTTCCTCGTCGTGCTCGGCGTCGGCGGCTTCCGCGTCGCGAGCGGAGCGATCACCGTCGCGAACCTCGTGGCCTTCATCCTCTTCCTCTTCATGATGGTCATGCCGCTCGGCCAGGCCTTCGGCGCCATCTCCGCCACGAACCAGGCGCTCGGAGCTCTCGGCCGCATCCAGGAGATCATCGACCTCCCCCTCGAGGACTCAGCGGATGCCGAAATCGCGGCGTCTGTCAGCACGCCGGGCACCGCGTCAGCGGACGCTCCCGCCGTCGAGTTCGATGACGTCGTGTTCACGTATCCGACCGGTGCGGTTCCACCGGCACCTGCGGAGCCGAACGAGCTCGACCCAGCCACAAGCGCAGCTTCTGATGTTCAGAAGAACACCGCACCGACTCGCGGTCCGGTCCTGCGTGGCGTCAGCTTCACCGCCGAGCGCGGCAAACGCACTGCCCTCGTCGGTCCGTCCGGAGCAGGCAAGTCGACCATCCTCGGCCTGATCGAGCGGTTCTACGACCCGGAAGCCGGCGCGATCCGGTTCGGTGGAGTGGACATCCGCACACTGCCTCGCACTGACCTGCGCGCCCAGATCGGCTATGTCGAACAGGATGCCCCTGTGCTCGCCGGTTCGCTCCGTGACAACCTGCTGCTCTCGTCTCCTGATGCAAGCGACGAGGACTGCATCCGGGTGCTGCACGCCGTCAACCTCACCGAGGTTCTCGATCGGAACCCGCAGGGTCTCGACGCCGCCGTCGGTGAAGATGGGATCATGCTCTCCGGTGGCGAGCGCCAGCGCCTCGCCATCGCCCGTGCGCTTCTCGCCGCGCCGCCGATCCTCCTGCTCGACGAGTCGACGTCGTCGCTCGACGGCGTCAACGAGCAGAAAATGCGGCTGGCGATCGACGCGGTCGCCGAGGACAGGACGCTCATCGTCATCGCTCACCGCCTGTCGACCGTCGTCGACAGCGACACCATCGTCGTGCTCGACCACGGCCGGGTGATCGGGACGGGCACGCATTCCGAGCTCGTCGCATCCGTCCCGCTCTACCGAGATCTGGCGAAGCACCAGCTGCTGGTCTGACGGCCACCGCGAGGTGCCGGGAAGTGTTCCGAGACGTCCCGCCAAGGTGTCTCAGAGCACTTCCGGGCACCTCGCGGTGCGCTCGAATCTTCGTTGCGTCCGTCAGGACGTCCGGAGCCGGTACCTCAGTGAGGCGAGCTCGGCTCGGAGAGCAGCCGGCACCTTCGTTCCGAAGCTGTCGAAGAACTCCTCGGTCAGGTCGGCCTCCGCCTGCCAGGATTCCGCGTCGATCGCGAAGAGCTTGCCGAGCGTCTCCTCAGCCAGACCCAGACCGTCGACGTTGAGGTCGCCGGGCACCGGGACCCGGCCGATCGGCGTCTCCGTCGCCGGAACGTCGCCGTCGAGGCGGCGGATGATCCACTCGATCACGCGGGAGTTGTCACCGAAGCCTGGCCAGAGGAAGCTGCCGTCATCGTCTTTGCGGAACCAGTTCACCTGGAACATCCGCGGCGACCGGTCGAAACGCAGCTCCTGACCGATACGCAGCCAGTGCGCCCAGTAGTCCGCCATGTTGTATCCGCAGAACGGGAGCATAGCGAACGGGTCACGGCGCAGCTCTCCGACGGTACCTTCGGCCGCAGCCGTCTTCTCGCTCGAGATCGTCGCTCCCATGAACACGCCGTGGGTCCAGTCGGTGGCTTCGACGACGAGGGGGACATTCGTCGCACGGCGCCCGCCGAAGAGGATGGCGTCGAGCGGCACCGCATCCTCCCAGTCGGATGCGATCGCAGGGCATTGTGCAGCACCAACGGTGAACCGGGAGTTCGGGTGGGCGGCCGGGCGGCCGGAGTCGGGCGTCCAGTCATTGCCCTCCCAGTCGGTGAGGTGTGCCGGTGGCGTGTCTGTGAGCCCTTCCCACCAGACGTCACCGTCGTCGCGCAGGGCGACGTTGGTGAAGATCGTGTTGCCCCAGAGGGTTTCCACAGCGGTGACATTCGTGGATTCGCCGGTGCCTGGCGCTACGCCGAAGAACCCGGCCTCAGGGTTGATGGCCCACATCCGGCCGTCCTCCCCCGGCCGGAGCCACACGATGTCGTCACCGAGGGTCTCGACCCGCCAGCCGGGGATCGTCGGGCGCAGCATGGCGAGGTTCGTCTTGCCGCACGCCGAGGGGAACGCCGCAGCCACGTGGTACGACCTGCCTTCTGGCGAGATGACGCGGATGAGCAGCATGTGCTCGGCAAGCCAGCCTTCGTCACGCCCCATCACACTGGCGATGCGCAGTGCGATGCACTTCTTCGCCAGCAGCGCATTTCCGCCGTAACCAGAGCCGTATGACCAGACCTCGCGGGACTCGGGGAACTGGACGATGTACTTCGTCTCGTTGCAGGGCCAGGCCACGTCATCCTCGCCGGGGGCGAGCGGTGCACCGACCGAGTGGACGGCACGCACCCACGGGGTTCCATCGGCGATGAGGTCGAGCACCGCGTCAGAGGTCCTTGTCATGATCCCCATCGACAACACCGCGTAGGCGGAGTCGGTGACCTGAACGCCGAGCTGCGAGAGTGGTCCGCCGATCGGCCCCATCGAGAACGGCACGACATACATGGTGCGCCCGCGCATGCTGCCCGAGAAGACGCCGGCGAGTTCGTCGCGCATGGACGCCGGGTCCTGCCAGTTGTTGGTCGGCCCGGCATCGTCCTCGCGCTCGGAGCAGATGAAGGTGCGGCCTTCGACACGGGCGACGTCGCTCGGTGCGCTCCTGGCGAGGTAACTGTTGGGGCGCCACTCCGGGTTGAGCTTGATGAGCTTGCCCTCGGCGACCATCTGCTTCGTCAGGAGATCGCTTTCACGCTGTGAGCCGTTGCACCAGAGCACCTGGTCGGGCTGGGCGAGCGCGGCGATCGCGTCTACCCAGTCACGAAGCGCCTGCAGTCCAGCCGCCGCAGCTCCCGTCGATGCGGGCTCGGTATGCCCGGCTGTAGTGTGCGTGTCCTGGCTGATCTCGGCAATACTCATGAACCCTGGTCCTCTGGTGTCGGATGCGGCGATAGATCCACGATGACGCAGATTTAGCGAGAGATACCAGGATGCTTGGGGTTAAGAATCACCCTTCTTGCGATATCGTTCAGGAATGAGCCGAACGACCGCCGACCTGTCGACCCTCGGGTATCGCATCCGCCATTTCCGCACCCAGAGCGGACTGACGCTCGATGACCTCGGCGCGCTCTCCGGCCTCGCGGGCAGCCAGCTCTCCCTCATCGAGAACGGCAAGCGGGAACCCAAGCTCTCGGTCCTGCAGTCGATCGCAGCGGCTCTCGACGTCGACCTCACCGATCTTCTCGTTTCCGAACCACCGAACGCGCGTGCCGCGCTCGAGATCGAACTGCGCACGGCCCAGCACAGCCCGCTGTACACCGAGCTCGGTCTCCCGTCCGTTCGACCGAACAAGGGGATGACGAACGACGCACTGACCGCCCTGGTCGGACTGCACCGGGAGCTGCAACGCAAAGCGACCGAGGCGATCGCCACCCCGGAAGAGGCTCGGAGAGCCAACACCGAACTCCGCGAGTGGATGCGCGAACGCGACAATTATCTCCCCGAGATCGAAGAGCTCGCCGAGGAGAAGATCAGGGCGGCCGGGCACGTCCGCGGCGCCGTCACCCACCGCACGGTGAGCATCATGGCCGAGCAACTCGGCCTCGACCTGATCTACGTCAACGACCTGCCGCACTCGGCCCGCAGCGTCACCGACCTCGCCAACGGGCGGATCTACCTGCCGCCGGCATCGATTCCCGGCGGGCACGGGCTCCGGTCGATGGCGTTGCAGGCCATGGCGCACCGACTGCTCGAGCACACCCGACCGACGAGCTACGCCGCCTTCCTTCGGCAGCGACTCGAGATCAACTACTTCGCTGCCTGCTGCCTCATGCCGCAGCAGGCAGCAGTCGCGTTTCTCGGTCAGGCCAAACGGGAACGCAACCTCGCCGTCGAGGACTTCCGCGATGCTTTCGGGGTCACCCATGAAGCCGCAGCGCTGCGGTTCACCAACCTGGCCACCCACCACCTCGACATGCCGCTGCATTTCCTCCGCGTCTCGGAAGACGGCTCACTGGCGAAAGGCTACGAGAACGACGGCATCCCGTTGCCGATGGATGTCACCGGTGCAATCGAGGGCCAGCTGGTCTGTCGCAAGTGGAGCGCGAGAAGCGCGTTCGAGCGCACCAACCGCACGACCGAGTTGTACCAGTACACCGACACACCCGCAGGCACCTACTGGTGCGCCACACAGACCGGTGCGACGAGCGCCGGCGAGTTCTCGATCTCGGTCGGTGTTCCGTTCAACCAGGCGAAGTGGTTTCGAGGCCGCGAAACGACGACGCGCGCTGTCTCGACCTGCCCCGATCCGTCGTGCTGCCGCCGCCCGTCGACCACGCTGGCCGAGCGCTGGCGCGATCAGGCCTGGCCGAGCGCGCGCTTGCACGCACACATTCTCTCTCCGCTGCCCAGCGGAACCTTTCCCGGCGTCGATGACTCCGAGGTCTACACGTTCCTCGAACGGCACAGCGGCGGCTGAGCTGCTGTACTGCTGACCCGCGGTGGTACTGTCACGTCATGGCTGAATCGCAGGGCACCGCCCAGGAACCCACTCACGAAGAGAAACGACACGACCAGTTGACGACGGCTCCTGAGGCGACCGAGGAGGACGCGGCGCCGCGCATCGAGGTCAGCGAGGGTGAGAACGGTGCAACGCGTATCGACATCGCCGACGATGCCGCCGTTCGACCGAGCGATCCGACCACGGACTGACGCGCTGAGCCCTACCCGCCGAGCGCCCACATCGCGACGGCACTGGCGGCCGCAACGTTGAGAGAGTCGATCCCGTGCTTCATCGGGATCGTCACGACGCTGTCGGATGCCGCGAGCGCGGCATCCGTGAGCCCGTCGCCCTCGGCACCCAGAACGAGGGCGAGCCGATCGTGATCGCCGCTGACCACGTCGCGCAGGCTGACGGCATCCGGCGTGAGAGCGAGGGCGGCCACGTGGAAACCGTGCCGGGTGAGGAGCTCCCGCGTGCTGTCCCATTCGCCCACCCGGGTCCACGGCACCTGCAGAACGGTGCCCATCGATACTCGGATCGCCCGGCGGTAGAACGGGTCGGAGCATCGCGGGGTGACGAGGATGGCATCGGCGCCGATCGCCCCGGCTGACCGGAAGATCGCGCCGACGTTCGTCGGGTCGGCGACGTTCTCGAGAATCACGATCCGGCGCGCGCCCGCGAGGAGTTCGTCCGGGTCAGGAAGCGCCGGGCGGTGCATCGACGCGATGAGCCCGCGGTGGAGCACGTATCCGGTGAGGTCGGCGAGCAGCTCCCCCGGACCGACGAAGATCGGAACGTCGGCGTCGTTGTCCGCGAGCAGGGCGACGGTGTCGTCGACGGTCCCGCCGAGGGCGAGCACCGACCTGGGGCGATGGCCGGCCCGAAGCGCGCGCTCGAAGACGAGGAGTGACTCGGCGAGGTACAGGCCATGCTCGGTGCCGCGGGCCTTCCTGAGCGCGACATCGGTGAGATGCGCGTAGTCGGTCAGCCGCGGATCGCTGAGGTCGGATATCTCGAGAACGGGCACCCCGCGAGTTTAGCGAGCGCTACCGGGCGGCCTCAGCGAACGCGGGAAGGGTGCGGTGATCGAGAAAGGTGGTCAGGGCGATCGACGACGATGCCCGCACGACGGATTCGACACCGAGCACGGTGTCGAGCACGCGCTGCAGGTCGTCGTTCGATCGCGCGACCACCCGGAGCAGCAGATCGGCGGCACCGGACACGCTGTGGATCTCGAGAACCTCCGGGATGCTCTCGAGCTCACGGGCGGCAGGGCCGCCAAGGCTCTGGGTGAGTTCGAGCGACACGAATGCGGTGACGGGAAATCCGAACCGTGTCGGATCGAGCTGAGGTCCGAGAGATGACACCGCCCCTGAGGCGACCAGTTTGTCGAGCCGAGCCTGGACCGTCGCGCGGGCGACACCGAGCCGACGGCTCGCTTCGAGCACCCCGATTCTCGGCTCGTCGGTCAGCAGGGTGACGAGTCGTACGTCGAGTGCGTCCGGCGTCATTCTTCGTCCTTTCGGTCGTGAGCCAGTGTACGTGGTCGATTCCTCGTACTGATTCCACTACTGCACAATCTGACGAGCGGCGGCCGCTTCACGTCGCACAAACCGTACAGGATGACTGCGCAGATCCGACTGGATTGCCTCGCGAGCGCCACTGGGTCTACGGTCGGCCCATGACCACTCCGATGCCGGATCCTTCCGGTGCGCCCGTCGATGACGACCTGTTGCGCCGCGCCTATGCCCTGATGGTTGTGACCAGAGCGCTCGATACCTCAGCGGTGACCTGGCAGCGGCAGGGCCTGCTGCCCGCGTACCCTCCCCTGCGTGGCCAGGAGGCCGCTCAGGTCGGTAGCGTGCTCGGTGCCGACCTCACCTCCGATCTCCTTTTTCCGACCTACCGGGAGCTCGGGGTGGCCGTTGCGGCAGACGTCGACCTGGTCGGCTACTTCGGAAACCACCTCGGGCACTGGAATGGTGGCCTGTATGACCCGGTCGCGTCGCGCCTCGCCCCGATCCAGGCCGTGGTCGGCGGGAGCGTTCTGCACGCCGTCGGGTGGGCGCTGGGGCGGGCCCTCGACGGCGAGAACGGCGTCGCCGTTGCCTACCTCGGTGACGGCGCGAGTTCGCAGGGCGACGTGCATGAGGCGATGAACTTCGCCGCTGTGCTCGAGGCCCCCGTCGTCTTCTTCGTACAGAACAACCGCTGGGCATTGTCTGTGCCCCTGCACCGCCAGGTCGCTGGCGAATCGGTGGCCGCCCGCGCAGGCGGGTACGGCATCCCGGGTCTCGTCGTCGACGGTGATGACGTTGCCGCCGTGTACCGCGCCATGCGGACCGCGGTCGAACACGCGAGGGCGACGCGTCAGCCGGTGGTACTCGAAGCGATGACCTATCGTCGTGGCCCGCACGCAACGAGCGATGACCCCGGACGCTACCGAAGCCTCGCCGACGAAGCGACGGCGGGCGCCGATCCGATCGACCGGCTCCGTGACCGGCTGACGGCATCCGGTGCAGCGGACGAATCCTGGTTCGCCGACGTCGACACCGACGCGACCGGCCGGATCGACGCGCTCCACGCGGTGCTCGTGGCCTCCTCCCCGCGCCCGGGTGCCGACCTGTTCGAGCACGTCTTCGTGCATCCCACCCCGCAACTCACCGCGCAGCACGCCCGGTGGCGAGAGGAGAGCGACCGTGTCTGACACCATCCTGGAGGCACAGAGGGCGCCGACCGGCATCCGTTCGTTGTCGATGCAGCAGGCACTCAACGCTGCCCTCAGCGACGCGATGGCACTCGATCCTCGCGTGCTGGTCTTCGGCGAAGACGTCGGCGCGCTCGGAGGAGTCTTCCGGGTGACGGATGCCCTGCAGTCCCGGTTCGGGGAATCTCGCGTGTTCGACACCCCGCTGGCCGAGTCGGGGATCATCGGCACGGCCGTCGGGCTGGCGATGGCGGGCTGGCGACCGGTGCCAGAGATCCAGTTCGACGGGTTCGCGTTTCCGGCGTTCGACCAGATCGTCTGCCAGCTGGCGCGGATGAACTACCGCAGCCGCGGTGCCCTGCCGATGCCGGTCACCGTGCGGGTGCCGAGTTTCGGAGGCATCCGTGCCCCCGAACACCATGGGGAGAGCCTCGAGGCGTATTTCGCCCATGTTCCCGGCCTCAAGGTCGTGTCGCCGTCGAACCCGCACCAGGCGTACCACCTGCTGCGGTACGCCATCGCGGAGCCGGATCCGGTGATCTTCCTCGAGCCGAAAGCCCGGTACTGGAACCCGGGCGAGGTCACGCAGGAGCCCGGGGCTCTCGAGGGAGCTGTCATCGCCCGGCCCGGTCGGCACGCCACGCTCGTCGCCTGGGGGGCGATGGTCGCCCGCTGTTGCCAGGTCGCCGAGCTGGCCGCCGAGGACGGCGTCGAACTCGAGGTGCTCGACCTGCGCTGGCTCAAACCCATCGACGAGCCTGCCCTGGCCGAGAGCATCGGACGCACCGGACGTGCCGTGATCGTGCACGAGGCTCCGCTGTCTGGCGGACTCGGCGGCGAACTGGCGGCCCTGATCTCGCAGCTCTGCTTCGGACGGCTGAAAGCCCCCGTCGAGCGGGTGACCGGTTTCGACGTGCCGTATCCGGCCGGCGACCTCGAGGACGAGCACATCCCCGACGTCGACCGCATCCTGTTCGGAGTGCGGAGAGTGCTGGAGTACGGCCGTGGCTGAGCGATCCTTCCCCCTCCCCGACCTCGGTGAAGGGCTGATCGACGCCACCGTTCTCGAGTGGCTGGTCGCCGAGGGCGACTTCGTCGAGCGCAATGCGCCGCTCGTCGAGGTGGAGACGACGAAGTCCGCCGTCGAACTGCCGTCGCCGCTGAGCGGGACGGTACTGCGGTTGCACGCCACAGACGGCGACGTGGTCGGAGTCGGGCAGCCGCTCATCACCTTCACCGTGCCGGACGCCGAGGCGGGCATCATCGGCACCGTTCCCGCTGAGAAGCCCGCCACCCGGCGGGTGCGGCTCGCGCCGCCCGAGGAACCGCGATGAGCGACGACGCAGAGGGGCCGGTGGTGGCCGGCCACACGACGGGCACTGACGGCGTCGAAATCGGCTGGCGCCGATACGGATCATCGGACGACCCGATGGTGTTCGCGGTGCACGGATTCGCGTCGACAGCCGCCCTCACCTGGGAGTCGTCTGGCTGGCTGCGGGCGCTCACAGCTGCCGGACGGCAGGTGGTCACCACCGACCTCCGCGGGCACGGCTCGAGTGATGCCCCGACGGATGCCGCGGCCTACGGCATCGACACGATGGTTGACGATCTCGTTGCGGTGCTCGACGCGGTCGCCCCCGGGCCTGTGGACTACCTCGGCTACTCGCTCGGTGCGCGGCTGGGCTGGGAGCTGGCGGTGCGGCATCCGTCTCGCATTCGCTCGCTCAGCCTCGGCGGGCTGCCAGCGTCCGAGCCGCTGGTCGGGTTCGACCTGGCCGCGGCATCCGCCTCGCGAAGCTCGGGTTCGATCGTGGCTGACCCGGCCACCCGTGCGTTCGTGTCGATGATCGACGCCGTGCCTGCGAACGACCCGTCAGCGCTTTTCGCCCTCGCCGTCGGGGTCAGGACCAGCCCGCGGTCCGGGGCTGCGCCGACCGTGCCAATGCTGCTGGTCACCGGCGAAAACGACGAGGTGGCCCGTGACGGCATCCGCCTCGTCGACCGGGTGCCAGGCGCCCGTTTCGTCGGCATCCCGGGGCGGACCCACGCGAACACGCTATCGGCGCGTGCGTTCAAGATCGCTGTGATCGACTTCCTGGACGCGCTCGGCTGATCGTCGTGGCATCGACCGGGGTTCGAGAACCCCCGCGGTTGCGAATGTCAGTCGGCGTCGACTCCAGTGTCTGAGGCGACGAGAACCGCCCCGGCGTGCCCCATCTCGGCGAGCGCCGTGTCGCTGGTCTCCCGCGCGACCCCGGCGATGAGGTCGGTGAAGACCCGAACGTGCCTGCCGTGTTCGACGGCATCGAGAACGGATGCCCGCACGCAGTAGTCGGTCGCGATGCCGGCGACGTCGACCTCGGTGACACCGTGCGCGTCGAGCACCTCACCGACGGTGGCCCCGTCTGAGGCGCCGCCGTCGACGTGGCCGTCGAAGATCGAGTAGGCGGGTTCGCCCTGCCCCTTCTTCACGTGCAGCGTGATCGCCGACCGGTCGAGCGCGGGGTGGTAGTCGGCACCCGGGGTTCCTGCGACGCAGTGGACGGGCCAGGTGTCGAGAAAGTCGGGCTCATCGCCGACCGGGGCGAAATGCCCACCGTTGTCTCCGTCGGCATTGTGCCAGTCACGAGAGGCGATGACGAGGGAGTAGTCGCTGGCGGCGCGCTCGAGGTACGACGTGAGGTGGGCGGCAACGGCCGCCCCGCCGTCGACGCCGAGTGCACCGCCCTCGGTGAAGTCGTTTTGCACGTCGATGATGAACAGTGCCCTGGTCATGGTGCCCCTCCCCGCTACGGTTGTCTCTTTTCAGCGTACAGGCGAGGCTTCCCGTCTCGCTCGACAGCTGGGAGCGCAGCAACGCGCGCGCAGCAGCTGGGGTGCCCCGGGGACTATTCGTGAGGTTTCAGCACCGACCCCTGCTGACCGTGCGCGCCACTCATCTAGGTGTTCGAGAGGTTGCCGCCGCAGCGGTAGAACGCCGTCGTCAGCGTGTCTATGGCCGTTCGGGCGTTCCCGCCGACGCGTCCGGTGGCATAGATCGCGAAGATCAGCGTCGACCCGTCTGCGGCATCGATGATCCCCGTGAGCGTGTACGCCGACGAGATCGACCCGGATTTCGCCCTCACGTGCCCGCGTGCGACGGCGTTGTCGCCGAAGAACCGGTTGGAGTAGTTGAGAGTGCCGGACTGCCCGGCCACCGGGAGGCCGTCACGAATGATGCCGAGGGCTCCCTCACGTGCGTTGATCTGGAGGAACAGTGAAGTGAAGTACGACGGCGGCACAGCGTTGTTGCGGCTCATCCCCGAGCCGTCAGCGATCCGAAGACCGCTCGTGCTGACCCCGTACACCTGCAGCGCCTGCGGGATCGCCGTCGCCAGGGCATCGATCGTGTTGCCGACGCCGAGCTCGATGGCGACGTGGCGCGCGATCATCTCCGCCAGGGAGTTGTCCGACGGGATGAGGAACTGCGGGATCAGCGTCGACAGCGGCTGCGAGAAAACGGATGCCAGTTCGGCGGCACCGGCCGGCGCCGTTCCCTGTTCGACGGACACGCCGCCGAAGTACTCGGCGAACGCCGACCCTGCGCGACCGACGGGGTCGTCGCCACGCGGGGAGAGGAAGACGCGGGGATCGGCCCGGTCGGCGTCGACCTGGAGCGCCGTGATGTGGGACAGCCAGCCGGTCCCGCGTTCGGTGGGTGGCCAGGTGTCACCCCAGGTCGTGCCGCCGAAGTAGCTCGAGTCGAGGACGATGCGGCTCACCGGCGTGCCCGGGAACCGGGCGTCCCACGCCGTCCTCGCTTTCGCGGCGAGGTCGTCGAGGTGGGCAGCACCGGTGTAGACCGGTTCCTGCCCAGACGGCAGGCGGGTGAGAGTGAGGTCTCCCCCGCCGACGAGCACCATTGTTCCGGCTTCTGCACCGGCGACGACACGGGTCGCGGCCCGGAAGTCCGGGCCGAGAACCTGAAGCGCAGCCGCCGCCGTCAGTACCTTCATCGAGCTCGCGGTCTGCGATGCGGTGGCGGAGTCCCTGTCGAACATCAGCTGCCCGTCGGCCGCGTTGAGCACCCGCGCCTGCAGCGTGCCGAACCGGGGATCCGAGAGCAGCCCGGCGACCGAGCAGGTGCGGAGCGGAGACGCCGCCTGTTCGATGGTCGACACCGGTCGCGGCGGAGGAGTCGGGGTCGGGGAGGGTGTCGCCGTCGTCGGCGCCGGTGAGGCTGCCACACTGGCTGGCACGGCGGTCGCCGCTCCGAGCGCGACGGCTCCTCCCCCGAGCGTGGCGAACGCGGCGACCGTTGCCACGGCCAGCCAGGCCGTGCGGTGACGGCCGAAAACCGCACCGATACCGCCGCGGCGGTGGGCGGCGGCTCGCGTTCGCGGCTCGCCCGACGTCACATCCGTCTCGATCGACAGCCCGGTCGGGTCGTCGTCGGCGGGGTCGCCGGGCATCGCGTCTCGCACCCGTCGATTTTAGCTCCCGGGCCTGCGACCGGGGTTATTCGCCCGGGTACACGAGCCCGATCTGCCGGCGGATGTCGTCGAGAGTTCCGAGGATCGACACCGTCTCGGCGTGAGGGAGAAGGTCGGACTCGAGTTCTCCGACGGCGACGAGACGCTCGAGTTCGAGTGCCTGATACTGCATCCCGCGGCCGACGACCGTGGACGTGTAGGTCTCGAGAACCTCGTCGGAGTTGTTGTAGACGGTGAACGACGTCGGTGTGTACCAGACGGCGTCGATGTCGATCCGCCCCTCGGTGCCGAGAATGCTGGCGACGTTCGGCCCGTGCGCGTCTGCCGCCGAGAACGTGGTGGCGATGCGGCCGTCCCCGTAGGTGAAGATCGAGGCCACGCTCGCGTCTGCCCCGGTCTCGCGGAAGGTCGCGGATGCCGTGATCTGGGCCGGAGTGCCGAAGATCGCACTGGCGAAGGAGATCGGGTAGATGCCGAGGTCGAGAAGTGCGCCGCCGCCGAGTTCGAGCGAGTTGAGTCGGTGCGTCGGGTCGGAGGGGAGGTGCTGGGTGTGGTCGGCCACCACGGACCGGAGCTCACCGATCGTGCCTTCGGCGATGATTTCGCGGATGCGTGCCATGTGGGGCAGGAATCGGGTCCACATCGCTTCGAGAACGACGAGTCCGAGTTCGCGGGCACGAGCGGTGACCGCTTCGGCCTCCGGCTTGTTGAGGGTGAACGGTTTCTCGACCAGCACGTGCTTGCCGGCCTCGAGCGCGAGCAAAGCCTGGGCAGCATGGAACGGGTGAGGGGTGGCGATGTAGATCGCGTCGACCTCCGGGTCGGCGACGAGATCCTCATAGCTCGAGTGCACATTCGGCGCGCCGAACTTTTCCGCGAATGCGGACGCGGTCTCGATCCGACGGGATCCGACCGCCTGCAGGGTGAGTCCGTTGAGGACGAGGTCGTTGGCGAATGCCTGGGCGATGCCGCCCGGCCCGAGAATGCCCCAGCGGAGCCCAGTTGTAGTCACCGGTTCAGACTACTGGCGTCACCGACCGGGAGGCCACACCTGGCAGCACGTTCGCAACCGGGCTCGAACCGATCTACGTGCTGACGGTCGGCTGAGCCTCGCGTTACCCGCTGTGGCCGGGTGGAGCCTTCGGCCGGGTGAGCGGCGGCGGTTGCCGCGCGGTGCCGCCACCTGTCATGAGGAACTGCGGCGGCAGCGACCGCTCGTACAGCCCGTAGACGTTCTGCACCGCCTCCTCGGCGCTGCCCCAGTAACCGACGAGATCGCGCTGCGCCGGGTCGGAATGCCACGTCACGGCACGAAAATACAGCTCGCGCGATGCTCCGAGCCTGAGCCGCCTGACGACCGCGATCGGCTCCTTCGACGCCGAATGTGTGACGACCCATTCAACGGGGGTGGTGACGTTGGAGAGGTCGGGCATGACCCCGAGAGTAGATCCAGCGGCTGACATCGGCTGCCCGGAAACCACACGACCCCCTCCGTGGGGAGGGGGTCAGATGGAGCCGCCTGTGGGAATCGAACCCACGACCTTTTCATTACGAGTGAAACGCTCTGCCGACTGAGCTAAGGCGGCGTGTTTCGCGTCAGCCCGAGAGCTTCTGCGACGCACAGCTTACGATCTTACCCGGTGTTTCGAACTCTCACGAACACTCGGGGTCGGCGTCAGGTACGGTTCCATTGATGAGGTAGTCGTCGACGACGTCGTTCACACAACTGCTGCCCTTGTTGTACGCGGTGTGTCCTTCGCCCTCGTAGGTGACGAGCACTCCGCTCTCGAGTTGCTCGGCCAGGGCCTCGGCCCAGATGTACGGGGTGGCGGGATCGTTGGTCGCGCCGATCACCAGGATGGGAGACGCGCCCTCGGCGTGGATCTCGTCGCGGGGTGCGCCGTCCGCGTATGGCCAGTTGGCGCAGCCGATGTCTCCGAAGCTGAAGTACGGGCCGATCACCGGTGCGGCCTCGGCCAGTTGAGCGGCCTCGGCCTCCATCCGTGCCGGATCGGCGTCGTAAGTGTAGTCACGGCAGTTGTAGGCGTTGAACGCCTCCGTCGAGTTGTCGGCGTAACCGCCGTCGGGGTTACGGCCGTTGTAAGCGTCTGCGAACGAGAACGCGTAGTCGGCGTTGCCGTTCATCACGTCTGCGAGCATCTCGCTGAGCAGCGGCCAGCCCTGTTCAGGCGAGTACAGCGGGTAGATGATCGCCGTCAGGAGCGAGTTCGATCCGAGCTTGCGACCGTCTTCGGCAGTGATCGGCGTTTCACCGACGGATGCCAGCAGGGCGCCGATTGTCGTCAGCGCCTCGCTCGTGCTCCCGCTGAACGGGCACTCGCTCGTTCCGATGCACGCGTCGAGGTACGCAGAGAGTGCGCTCTCGAATCCCTTCGCCTGCGTCTCGTTCACCTCGTAGATGCTCGACGACGGGTCGATGGCCCCGTCGAGGACGAGCCGGCCGACCTTGTCTGGGTACAACTCGGCGTAGGTTGCCCCGAGGAAGGTGCCGTAGGAGTAGCCCAGGTAGTTGAGCTTCGGGTCGCCGAGGAGGGCGCGCAGCAGGTCGAGGTCGCGGGCTGCACTCACCGTGGTCACGAATTCGAGCGCGTCGCCCGTGTTCTCGGCGCAGGCATCCGCGAATTCCTGCGAACTGGCGGTGACCTCATCGATCCATGCCGCGCTGCCGCGTTCGCCATCGGCGATGCCGTAGAGATAGTCGTCCATCTGGTCGGCGTCGAGGCACGACACCGGAGTCGACCTGCTGACGCCTCGCGGGTCGAACCCGACGATGTCGAAGTTGTCCTGCAGCCGTTCATCCGTGGCGAAGTCGATCGTCTGTGCGACGAGGTCGAAACCGGATGCCCCAGGGCCGCCCGGGTTGAGGAGCAGCGATCCGATCGCGTCTCCGCCACTCGCCCGCTGACGAACCAGCTCAAGTTCGATGTCTCCGTCTTCGGGGTTCTCCCAGTCCATCGGAGCCGTCGCCGTGGCGCACTGGAACCCGTCGCTGCCGCAGCCCGACCAGCTGAGCTGCTGCTCGTAGAACGGGCGCAGGTTCTCGGCGACGTCTTCCTGGGTCGGTGTCGACGTGGCGACCGGCTGATCGCTGGGGAAGAAGGCGGTCACACAGCCGCTGAGCGTGAGGGCCAGTCCGGCGGACAACGCCAGAAGCGCCATCCGCGGACGTCGGCGGATGGTCCTTGGGGTGCTTGTCACGGAAGAGTCTCCACTGCGTCGGGATGGTCGGCGTACCGCCATGAGTTCATCGTATGGCTGTGACGAGCATGGACTCGAGGGCGAGCGCGGGGGCGACGTTGCCCTCGATGCGCTCACGGGCCTCCTGGATGGCATCCATGGTGGTCATCGTCTCTGCCGGGGTGCTGGCGTCGCCCGCCGCGGTGAGTTCAGCGATCAGCTCGCGGTTGATGAGTGTTTCGGACCGGCCGAGCTGCAGCATGATGATGTCGCGGTAGAGCGAGAGCAGGTCGACGAGAATGCGGTCGATACCGTCGCGCAGGCTGCGGGTGGCCCGCCGTTTCTGGTCGTCTTCGAGCGCGCGGATCTGAGAGCGGAGGGCTGGAGGCAGGGTCTGCCCTGGTTCGACACCGAGCGATCGCAGTGCATGCTCGCGTTCCTCGGCGTCACGCTGTTCGGTGTACGCCTTGGCGTCGTCTCCGGCGACGGCGAGCATACGGGCGGCCGCGAGCACCGCATCGGAGACGGTGCGGATGCCGAGGGCTGCGTGGAGCGTTTCGTCTCGCCTGGCGCGCGCGCCTGCGTCGGTGGCGAGGCGGTGCGCCATGCCAACGTGGGACTGGGCCTGGCGGGCGGCCCGCTCCGCGAGCTCGGCGTCGACGCCGTCACGACGCACGATGAGGTCGGCGACCTCGGCGATGTCGGGGACTCGCAGGCGGATCGCGCGGACCCGGGACCTGATGGTGGGGATCAGGTCGGCCTCGCTCGGCGCGCAGAGCACCCAGACGGTGCGCTCCGGGGGTTCTTCGAGAGCCTTGAGCAGCACGTTCGAGGTGCGCTCCGCCATGCGGTCGGCATCTTCGATGACCATCACCCGGTAGCGGCCGACCGCTGGGGAGAACTGCGAGCTGCGGACGAGTTCACGCACCTCGTCGATCTTGATGATGACGTTGGAGGTGGCGAGCACGGTGAGGTCGGGGTGGGTGCGCGCGTCGACCTGGGCGGCGGTCACCGGGTCGCCGTCGGCCTCCCGGCTGAGCAGGGCGGCGGCGAACGCGTATGCCAGGTTTGAGCGGCCGGATCCGGGCGGCCCCGTGATCAGCCAGGCGTGGGTCATGGCGCCGTGGGCGTCTCCGCCACGGTCTGCGGCGGCATCCTGCAGCAACGAGACGGCATCTGCCTGCCCGATGACGTCATCCCAGTTGGCCATGTCTCCAGCCTACCGGGACCCTCCGACCCCGAATCCTGCCCGCATCGCGAGCCTGGCACGCGGCATCCGCTCGCCTGGGCGGCTTCGGTGCGGACCACAAATTCAGGAGATTGCTGCAAATTCAGGAGTTTCGTGCCGCCACGCCGTATGGGAGCGCTCCCACCACGGCGGGTCGCGAGAATCTCCTGAATTTGCAGTCAGAACAGCGGGTTGCAGGAGCTGGTGCTGCAGCAGCCGGTGCCGTCTACAGCAGCGAGGCTACCCGCGAACGGATGCTCGCGGCGAGCGTCGCGACCGCATCCGTTGCGTCGAGCACGAGAAAACGTTCCGGTTCGGCAGCGGCGAGGTCGAGGTAGACCTCCCGCACTCGGCGGTGGAAGGTCGCGGCCTCGTTCTCGAGCCGGTCGAAACGGGTGCGCGCCGAATCGAGTCGCAGCCTGGCCGCGCTTTCGTCGAGGTCGAGCAGGATCGTCAGGTCGGGCAGGAGCCCGCCGGTCGCCCACATCGAAAGGTCGCGGACCTCGTCCATGCCGAGGTCGCGCCCGGCACCCTGGTAGGCGACGGATGAGTCGAGGTAACGGTCCTGGATGACCACGTCGCCGCGTTCGAGAGCCGGCCGGACCTTCGTCGCGATGTGATGCGCACGGTCGGCGGCGTAGAGCAGAGCCTCGGCCCGCGGCGCGATGTCACCACGGTGGTGCAACACGATTTCGCGGATCTCCACACCCACCTCGGTGCCACCGGGTTCGCGGGTGCGGATGACCTCACGGCCCTGCTCCCGCAGCCACGACTCGAGTCCGGCCGCCTGGGTGGATTTTCCCGAACCGTCACCACCCTCGAGGGTGATGAACAGTCCGGGGTACGCCTCAGCCACTACTCCGCCGGGGTCGGCTTCGCGGCCGGTTTGCGCGCTGCAGGTTTCGTGGCTGTCGCCGCTGAGACACCCGTCTTCGCCGTCGCTGCCTTCTTCGCGGCAGCAGCGGTCGGCTTCTTCGCAGCAGGCTTTTTCGCGGCCGGCTTCTTCGCGGCGGGCTTCTTCGCAGCCGGCTTCTTGGCCGGGGCCTTCTTGCGCGGAGCGGCAGGTCCCTTCGCACGCTTGTCGGCGAGCAGCTGAACAGCGCGGTCGAAGTCGACGTCCTCAACCGATTCGGCCTTGGGAATGGTCGCGTTGGTCTCGCCGTCAGTGACGTACGGGCCGAAACGGCCGTCTTTCACCTTGATCGGCTTGCCACTGACCGGGTCGGCCTCGAACTCCTTGAGCGCACTCGACGCACGGCGGTTTCCGTACTTCGGCTGCGCGAAGATCTCGAGCGCTCCTGGCAGTTCGATGTCGAAGATCTGGTCTTCGTTCTCGAGCGAACGCGAGTCCGTTCCCTTTTTCAGGTACGGGCCGAAACGGCCGTTCTGGGCCGTGATCTCTTCACCGGATTCCGGGTCGGCACCGACGACGCGGGGCAGCGACAGGAGTTTGAGCGCGGTGTCGAGGTCGATCTGATCGAGAGCCATCGATTTGAAGAGGGATGCCGTCCGCGGCTTCACCGCTGCGGCTTTCTTCTTCGCCGGCGCCTTTTTCCTGGGGGCATCCGTCACCTCACCGGTGGCGAGGTCGACGGCCGGCTCCTCGGAGACCTCTGGTTCGAGCTCGGTCACGTATGGACCGAACCGGCCGTCCTTCGCGACGATTTCCTTGTTGTTCTCCGGGTTCACGCCGATGACGCGGTCGGTGAGCACGGGGGCGTCGATGAGTTCCTGCGCCTTGGCGAGGGTGAGCTCGTCAGGGGCGAGGTCTTCGGGGATGTTGATCCGGCGGGGAACGGCGGGTTCGCCGTCTGCCTGTGGGGGCGCCGAGGCATCCGTCACTTCGAGGTAGGGGCCGTACTTGCCGATCCGGATCGTCACCGTATCGCTGAGGCGCATCGAGTTGATCTCTCGCGCGTCGATCTCGCCGAGGTTGTCGACGACGGTGCGCAGACCGCGGTGGTCACCGCCACCGTAATAGAAGGACTTGAGCCATTCGGTGCGGTCCTGCTCGCCACCGGCGATGCGGTCGAGGTCCTCTTCCATCTCGGCGGTGAAGTCGTACTGGATGAGATCGTTGAAGTGCTCTTCGAGCAGACGGACAACGCTGAACGCAATCCACGACGGGATGAGCGCCTGTCCGCGGGCGGTGACATAACCCCGGTCGGTGATCGTCGCGATCGTCTGCGCGTAGGTCGACGGGCGACCGATGCCCAGCTCTTCTAGCGTCTTGACGAGGCTTGCCTCCGTGTACCGCGGGGGCGGCGACGTCTCGTGGCCCTTCGCTTCGACGTCGGTGAGCTGCAGTTTCTGACCCTGGGTCAGTGGCGGCAGCTTGGCTTCGCGGGCAGCGTTGTCGCTCGCGTTGCGTTCTTCGTCCTGGCCCTCTTCGTATGCGTGCAGGAACCCACGGAACGTGATGACGGTTCCGGATGCCGTCAGCTCGGCGAGCGTGTCGCCTGCCTGAGCCTCGATCGTGACCGTCGCGGTCTGACCCTTGGCGTCGGCCATCTGGCTGGCGACGGTGCGCTTCCAGATCAGTTCGTAGAGCTTGAAGTCCTGGCCGCGCAGGCTGCCGGTCAGCGACGACGGCGTACGGAAGGTGTCACCGGACGGGCGGATGGCCTCGTGGGCTTCCTGCGCGCTCTTGTTCTTGCCGGAGTAGAGCCGCGGCTTGTCCGGGATCGTCTCGGCACCGTAGAGCGCCGTCGCCTGGTCGCGTGCCGCCTTGATCGCCTGGCCCGAGAGCGAAGGCGAGTCGGTACGCATATAGGTGATGTACCCGTTTTCGTAGAGCGACTGGGCGACGCTCATCGTCTGCCGTGCCGAGAACCGCAGCTTGCGGGCTGCTTCCTGCTGCAGGGTCGACGTGGTGAACGGGGCTGCGGGGCGGCGCGAGTACGGCTTCGACTCGACCTTCGACACGACGGCGGATGCTGCAGGGTCGGCGAGAGCGGCGGCGATCGTCTGAGCGCGCTGCTCGTCGAGCGGTACGGCCTTGCCGGTGAGTTTTCCGGTGTCGTCGAAGTCACGTCCGGTGGCGATCCGCTGGCCGTCGAGTCGGACGAGGCGCGACTCGAAGTGGGTGGCGTCTGCGTCAGGCGCGGCCTGGGCGGTGAGGTCCCAGTAGGAAGCGGCGGTGAACGCAAGACGTTCCCGCTCACGATCGACGATGAGACGGGTCGCGGCGGACTGCACGCGGCCGGCCGAGAGGCTGGGACCCACTTTGCGCCAGAGCACCGGGGAGATCTCGTACCCATAGATACGGTCGAGGATGCGTCGGGTTTCCTGAGCGTCGACGAGCGCGACGTCGAGGTCGCGGGTGTTGTCTTTGGCGGCGAGGATCGCGTCTTTGGTGATCTCGTGGAAGACCATGCGTTTGACGGGGACCTTCGGCTGGAGCACCTGCAGCAAGTGCCAGGCGATCGCCTCGCCTTCGCGGTCCTCATCAGTCGCGAGCAGGAGTTCGTCGGCGTTCTTCAGAGCCCGCTTGAGCTCTGCCACCGTCTTCTTCTTGTTGTCGGAAACCACGTAGTACGGTTCGAAGTCATTCTCGACGTCGACCGCGAACTTGCCGAGGGCGCCCTTCTTGAGTTCAGCCGGGAGGTTCTTGGGCTCGGCAAGGTCACGGATGTGTCCGACCGAGCTGAGAACCTCATAGCCGTCGCCCAGATACCCGGCGATCGACTTCATTTTGGTCGGCGACTCTACAATGACCAGCTTTTTTGTGCCTGGCACCCGACTCCCTTCGTCGTGCACACCATACACACCCTTTCCCGGTGTCCACCTAATCAGCGTGCGGCGTCACAACCGCGTTCCCCTCTTGATAAGGCGGCAGGAAAGAGCAGAATGGGGGCTATGAGCGCATCAACGACGACCACGTACACAGCGAAGCTCACCGACGGGCCGCTTGAGGGCAAGACCCTGTCGGCGGACTTCTCCGAGTCTGGTGAGCCTCGGCCCACCGTCGACATCGCCGCGCAGGGCGGGAAGACCTATGTCTATGCGCGAACCTCGGGTCAGGAATTCGAGTCGGAGGACTCGGACCGCCCGAGCGCGGTGAACTACCGCTACCTGACGACGAACTTCGACGGCGACTAACCACTCCCTTCGTTTTGGGGCGGTCCGGCACGCGCCGCCATCGTGACGACCACGCCGAGCACTGTTCTCGACGCGGTCACCCTGACCTCCACCCCGTCGACGGAGCACTCACCGAGGTCAGCCCCGTTGAGCCTGGCCGCTCGCGCTGCGTTGGTGCATGGCGAGCCGGGAACGAGACCGGATGCCGTGTCAGCGGCGGCGAGCGCCGCAGCGTCTGCCGCGTTGGCCGTGAGCTGCCGCGTGGTCAGCGCCGCGTTGAGCGGGAGCGCGAGCCCGGTCAGGAGCAGCACGGCCGCGACGAGGGCGACGGCGAGTACGGAGCCGGACCCGCGCTCGGAGCACGCCTGGTGATGTTCCCCGGCCATCTGTGTCCTTTCCCGTCGCCTGAGGGCTGATTCCCTCCGCCTGCGGCTCACAACCCACCGGCGAGCGCGCAGCTGGACGCCTGCACCCGCACCCCTGCCAGGCCTGCCGGGCCGATGCCGGCCGGCGCGCTGAGCAGAACGCAGACGAAGTCTCCCTCCGTCGAGCGGCTCATCGACGCCGTCGGAACAGCCCGACTCACCCGAGCCGCTGCCACCCCGGCTGAATCGCCACGGGCGAGCGTGCGGGCGGCATCCGCGGCGGCATCCGCCAGACGCACCTGCTGTGACGCAACCTGAACCGCCCCGAGGCAACACGCCAGGACGAGGATGACCGCCGGAACGGCGACCGCGAACTCGGCAGCGGCACTTCCGCCGTCGCGTTCGGCCGGATGCTCCGCTCGACGACCCGCCGGATGTTCGAATCGATCATCAGCTGGAAGCCCTGCCTCCGGACCGGCGCGGGTCCATCGCCCTTTCGGGCGTGCCCGGCGGCGGCCCGCCCGAACGGAACCGCCACCGAACCTTGCGCGGCTGACCCGCATGATCAGCCGTTCACCGTGAGCGCCCGACGTACGAGGTCGGTGAGAATCCCCCGGACCTCGTCGCTGCGCATGATCACGACGAGCAACCCGGCGAAACCCACCGCGGCCATCGTCGCGATCGCGTATTCGGCTGTCGCCGCACCGGAGTCGTCCGACAACCGCTGCCCCAGCCTGGTCACGTGTTCCCGAATTCGCGCCATGTCGTCCTTCTCTCTTTCTGCATCCGCGGATGCGCTGTCGTGGCGCGAGTACTGTCATCGTGCCCGGTCAGCCGGCGTGCGGACGGAACATTCGGAAACTGGGGGAATATCATCCGATTCCCCGCACGGTGGAGGACAACACGCTCATCATCAGCGGCGCGACCCCGACAAGCATGAACGCCGGGAGGATGCAGAGACCGAGCGGCAGCATCAGCCTCGCCGCGAGCGAAGCCGCCCCGAGTTGCGCGGCGGAGCGGGCGTCTCGTCGCGCCTGATCCGCTTCGCCCCGCAGGAGCTCGGCAGCGGGAACGCCCGCTGACTGCGACAGGGCGAGCACCCGGTCGATCGCGGCGCGGTCATCGGCCGCGACCGTCTCCGCAACCGGACGATAGGCGGAGAGCGCCGCCTCCACCACGCTCAGCGCACGGGGGACGGATGCCCCAGACGACATGGCTATCGATGTCAGGTCGACGGCCAACCCGGGCGCGCTCGATGGCGGGATGGACCGTCTGACCATCGCAGTCGACCACCGCCAGGCCGCCAGCACGAGAAGGACGGCGACCGTCAGGCAGGCGAGGCCTGGCACGGTCCCGAACAGCGTGCCGATGGTGTCGAAGCCGAGCAACAACCCGAACACCAGCCCGACAGCAGGCAACAGCATCACCAGTCGCGACGTCGCCCGCGGACCGGCAAGGGCCGCCTCGATGTCGCGTTGCGCCTGGCCGAGCGCCCGCTGCGACCGCGCGAGGTCCTTCAGACACCCGGCGAGCGGCGCCCCCGTCCCGATCGCCACCTCCCAGGCCGCCGCGACCGAGAGCCAGGCATCCGCCTCAGGGGAGGCCGGTGAACGACGACCGGACCGGCGAATCGCGCCGGCCCTCGCGCGATCAGCGATCGCATCGGCGATGCTTGCGCCGTTCAGTGCCGCGTCCGTCGCGGCCGCGACCACCCGGTCATCGAGCGTCGGCGGAGAGCGACGTCGTGCCCCTCCCGCCAGGTACGCCCAGGCTGCTGGCGGCGGCACACCCCCGGCGATCAGCACGGCGAGCCGTTCGGTGATCGCGGCCACCCTCTCGATCGGCGGCGTGGCGATCATGACGCCGCCGACTCCGCCCGGATCGCCAGACGGCCCTGTGCGTCGAGCTCGAACCGACCGTACTGGGTCAGCCGCCTGACCCCCTCGTGTCGTTCGAGATGGATCACGAGACCGATGGCGCTGACCGTCTGGCGGGCGACAGCATCCGGTGTCATCCCGGCGAGAGCGCCGAGCGCTTCGATCCGGGCGGGGACGTCCCTGACCGAGTTGGCATGCAACGTGCCAGCACCTCCATCGTGGCCGGTGTTCAACGCCGCCAGCAGTTCACGTACCTCAGCACCCCTGCACTCCCCGACGACCAGCCGATCGGGCCGCATCCGCAACGCCTCGCGCAGCAGCCGTTCGAGACCGATCGCCCCTGCGCCCTCGAGGTTCGCCTGGCGCGACTCCAGCGAGACGAAGTGCGGATGCTCCACTCCGAGTTCAGCGACGTCCTCGATCGCGACGATCCGCTCCCCCGGCGGAGCCTCGGCGAGCAGGGCACCGAGCAGGGTGGTCTTGCCCGAACCCCCGGCGCCAGTGACGAGCAGGTTCGTCCGCTCGGTCACTGCCGTCGCCAGACGGGCAAGGCCCGGCGCAGGGTCGACCCCGAACAGGCCGGCCTCGGCGAGTTCGGCCAGGCGAAACCGGCGCACCTGCGGCACTCGGATGCTGAGGAGCGTGCCGCAGACCGAGACCGGAGGGAGCACGACATGGATCCGTACTCCGCCGTGCAACCGCACGTCGACGCAGGGCGTCGCCTCGTCGACGTGGCGTCCACCCAGCGCAATGAGGCGAACGGCCAGTTCCCGGAGCGACCGTTCGGTCATCGTCCAGGCAGGATCACGATCAAGGCCTGATCCGCGGTCGACCCAGAGCCCGCCGTCGCCGTTGACGAAGAGATCGGTGACGTCGTCGCTCATGAGATACGGCGCGAGCGGGCCGAACTCGGCTGCCGTGCGCATCCGCGCCAGGCGCGCATCGGCTGGCTTTGCCTGTGCAGGGGCCGCCGCCCGCGTCGAGAGGATTCGCCCGCGTCTCGCGACGCTCCCGGCCAGAGCGAGTTGGGGTTCCGCCACGAAACGATCGGTCATGCCGTGACGCTAGGCGACCGGGCACTGCGGAACATGCCGCTGGCGGCATCCGTGGGATCGAGTGTTCAGGGAAGGCCCTGTTGAGGGGCGCACGTGGCACCCTCGACGCCGACGGGGATCTCGAAAAGTTAGAGGGCGACACCCATTGGGGGGAATGGATGCCGCCACACGCGACGCTCGATTGGGGGGAATCTGTACGTCGCACGCACGAATTAAGAATTCGGCCGTGGCCAAGTGTACGCGGAAACAGCGGCGGCGCAACACCTTCGCAGCCTCGGCGAGTCCCCCAAAGAGTGGACCGCCCGAAAAACGTGCTTTCGGGCCGTCCTACGCACCACGAAAGGGGGTGAGAGGATCGGAGTACAGTCTGTAGAAGTCACACAGGGGTGACCCCGTGAACCGATCGCGAAGGAGCGAGAAGCCACAAGATGAATACCCAGATCGATAATCTCCTGCACGAACACCGCAAGTTTCCTGCGACAGAGGAATTCGCCCGCAATGCGGTGGCGACCGAAGCGCTCTACGACGAGGCGAAATCCGATCGGCTGGAGTTCTGGGCCAAGCAGTCGCGTGAACTCCTGCACTGGGAGACACCCTTCACGCGCACGCTTGACTGGTCGAACCCTCCGTTTGCGAAGTGGTTCGACGACGGTCGCCTCAACGTCGCGTACAACTGCCTCGACCGGCACGTCGAGGCAGGCAACGGCGACCGGGTTGCGCTGTATTGGGAGGGCGAGCAGGGCGACAGCCGCGCCGTCACGTATGCGGAACTGACATCCGAGGTCAAGCGCGCAGCGAACGTGCTCGCCGGACTCGGCATCGGTGAGGGTGACCGTGTCGCCATCTACCTGCCGATGATCCCTGAAGCGGTCGTTGCGATGCTCGCCGTCGCGCGGCTCGGGGCGGTGCACTCCGTCATCTTCGGAGGTTTCAGCGCCGACAGCATCCGTTCCCGGGTCGACGACGCGAGCGCAAAACTGGTCATCACCGCAGACGGCGGATGGCGCAAGGGCAAGGTTTCAGCGCTGAAGCCGGCTGTGGATGCCGCGCTCGAAGCCCGCGGAGACCTCGGCCCGCAGGAGACCGTGACGAACGTACTCGTGGTTCGGCGCGGCGGGAACGAGGTCGCCTGGAACGACCGCGACCTGTGGTGGCACGACGAGATGGCGAAGGCGGATGCCGAGCACGTCGCACAGTCGTTCCCGGCCGAGAGTCCGCTGTTCATCCTCTACACCTCGGGGACCACCGGAAAGCCGAAGGGCATCCTGCACACGTCAGGTGGATACCTGACCCAGAGCACCTTCACCCACAAGGTGGTGTTCGACCTCAAGCCCGAGACGGATGTCTACTGGTGCACCGCAGACGTCGGCTGGATCACCGGCCACAGCTACGTCGTCTACGGTCCGCTCGCGAACGGTGCCACCCAGGTGCTCTACGAGGGCACCCCTGACACTCCGCACCCGGGCCGGTGGTGGGAGATCATCGAGAAGTACAAGGTGTCGATCTTCTACACCGCACCGACCGCCATCCGTTCGTTCATGAAGCTGGGTCGCAAGATCCTCGGAAAGTTCGACCTGTCGTCGATCCGACTGCTCGGCTCGGTCGGAGAACCGATCAACCCCGAAGCGTGGATGTGGTACCGCAAGGTCATCGGCAACAAGCTCGCGCCGATCGTCGACACCTGGTGGCAGACCGAGACCGGCGCCATCATGATCTCGGCCCTCCCCGGGGTCACGGAGACGAAGCCCGGGAGCGCGCAGGTCGCGATCCCCGGCATCAACGTCGACGTCGTCGACGACGAGGGCAACCACGTGGGCACCGGAAACGGCGGGTTGCTCGTGGTGACCGAACCGTGGCCGTCGATGCTCCGCGGCATCTGGGGCGACCCGGAGCGTTTCAAGGAGACGTACTGGGAGAAGTTCGGTGACAAGTACTTCGCCGGCGACGGAGCCCGTCTCGACCACGAAGGCGACATCTGGCTGCTCGGGCGGGTCGACGATGTGATGAACATCTCGGGTCACCGCCTGTCGACGGCCGAGATCGAGTCGGCGCTCGTTGCGCATCCGTTCACCGCAGAGGCGGCGGTCGTCGGTGCGCACGACGACACCACCGGCCAGGCCGTCGTAGCGTTCGTCATCATCAAGGAGAGCATGCTCGAGGAATCGGCTGCGGTGGAAGACATCGCCGCTGTCCTGCGCTCGCACGTGGGCGAGCAGATCGGCCCGATCGCGCGCCCCCGCGACGTCTTCGTTGTCAACGAACTCCCGAAGACGCGGTCGGGCAAGATCATGCGGCGCCTGTTGCGCGATGTCGCCGAGGGGCGCGAGGTCGGCGACACGACGACGCTGGCCGACACCACGGTCATGCAGATCATCACCGGGCAGGTGACGGCGAAGTAGCCCCGAACGCAAGCTTGCGAACGGCTCAACCTGACACAAGGAAATAGCCACGAGAGAAGGATGCAGAAGGGGCTTCCGTCCTTCTCTCGGAGCTATCTCCTTCTCTCGAGTCACAGTGAACCTGTCAGGCTGCGAGGTGGAGCCCCTGCGCCATTGCGGCGAGAATCGTCGCTTCGACGAACGGCCAGTCGAACATGATCTGGGTGTAGTCGAACCGAAGAACGGTGTAGCCCATCAGGGTGAGCCGGGCGTCCTGCCGCAGATCGCGACGGCGACGTTCCGCCGCGGAGTGGGGGCCGAAACCATCCACTTGCAACAGAAGTCGCGAACCGATGACGCCATCGACCGGGTGCCCATCGATGACGACCTGCTGACGCATCTCGATACCGATTCGGCGCAAGCGCTCTTTCGGCAGAGACTCGATGCCCGAATCCGAGAGGATGCCGGTGGCATCGATCAGAAGCCGAAACGCGGCCGAGCGTGACACATACCGGGACAGCTCTTCATGGACGACCTTCTTTGTTCGAAGCGCGGACTCGAAAACGACCACCGCGCGTTCAAACGGCTGGCAGTCGGCGACGTGGGCAAGCACATTGCCGAGCGGCTCTGCAATGTGGCGGGGGCCGACCGGCACCGGTCCGGCGCTCCAGTGGAGACGCCTGGACGGATCGCTGCAGAGGGCTGCGTTGGGGGCGACAGAGACATGAAGTCGCCCGTCTGAGATCGTCCACAGTCCGAGGCGCCGGGTCTCGCTGACGCAGGTCAACCGTCCTCCTGCGGCCGCGACGGTGACGAGGTCCGCCGGGCAGCCCCGTGTGTACAGCCAATGTCGACGAGCCACACGCACGCGGCCAGCCGAGACCGCAGCTGCGATTCGATAGCGCGTATATCCGGCTTCCACGGCATCCGCCCGGTGCGCTATCCCGTCGCGGGAATTGAGCCAGCTTTCGAGATCCATGAGCAGATTCTGACCTCCGTCGAGACGGGGAGGATCTGGCCGCGGCTCTTGTGAGTAACCGGGTGTCGTCGATGCCCATGTGGAGGGGCGCCATCGACGGGATCGAATCCCGAGACCGCGGCGATAGTCGGCGCGCGAGAAGGAAAAAAGCGCGAGGGAAGGACGAACTACCGTGCGGCATCCTTCTCTCGCGCCTTTCTCCTGATCTGGAGCCGAGGACGTGAGGCGTGAGCGCTACGCGAACGCGAGCACCAGCTCCACCTCGACCGGCGCATCGAGCGGCAGAACCGCAACGCCGACCGCCGACCGGGCGTGGACGCCCGACTCGCCGAAGATCTCGCCGAGCAGCACCGATGCACCGTTGATCACTCCAGGCTGACCGGTGAACGACGGGTCGGATGCCACGAAGCCGGTCACCTTCACGACCTGGGTGACCCGGTCGAGTGAGCCGATCACGCTCTCGGCGGCCGCGAGCGCGTTGAGAACACACGTCGCCGCGTAGGCCTGGGCGTCCTCGGCCGGGACGGAGGTGCCGACCTTGCCCGTCGCCGGCAGAGCGCCGTCCACGAACGGCAGCTGCCCTGAGGTGTAGACGAGGTTTCCCTGCACCACGGCGGGAACGTAGGCGGCAACGGGTGCCGCGACAGCGGGGAGGGTGAGCCCCAGTTCAGTGAGTCGGTCGGCGATTCGCGACATCAGGCATCCGCCAGCGGACGCTTCAGGTAGGCGACGAGGCCGCCTTCCGGGCCGTTGACGACCTGCACGAGTTCCCAGCCATCACTGCCCCAGTTATTGAGGATGGCGGCGGTGTTATGGATCATCAACGGGGTGGTGATGTACTCCCAGCGGGGCATGTTTTCCTCTTGTATGTGCGGGTAAAGGCGGTTTTTCAGATTTGTCGCTTAATATCGATCTTATGCCTGAACAAAAACGCACGGCTAGAGGTGTGCTCGGGGGCTTCCTCGGCTTCATCGGCCTGAGCGCAGCAGCCGGACTTCTCGTCACCGCCGCTGTCACCCCCGCCCTCGCCGTCACCGGCATGACCGCCAACAACGCCATCAGCGTGTTCGACGGCCTCCCCGACTACCTCAAGGTCGGACAGTCGATGGAGAAGACCAACATCTTCGCCCAGACGTCCGACGGCAAGCCCGTCCTCCTCGCCTCGTTCTTCGACCAGAACCGCGAAGAAGTCTCCTGGGACCAGGTGTCGCAGTTCGCGAAGGACGGCGCGGTCGCAGCTGAAGACCCGCGCTTCTTCGAGCACGGCGGCATCGACGTCATGGGCACGACGCGCGCCATCCTCAAGACCTACGTCATCGGCGGGGCCACCCAGGGTGGGTCGTCGATCACGCAGCAGTACGTCAAGAACGTGCTCGTCCAGCAGTGTGAGATCGACTCGACCACCGACGAGGAACTCCAGGCCTGCGCCGACGACGCGACCCAGTCAGACGGCGCTGAGGGTGCCGGCCGCAAGCTCAAGGAGATGCGCTACGCCATCGGCGTGGAGAAGGACTACAGCAAGGACGAGATCCTCCTCGGCTACCTCAACATCGCCAACTTCGGAGCCCGCACCTACGGGATCCAGGCCGCGTCGAAGTACTACTTCGGGGTGACGGCCGCCAACCTCACTGTGGAACAGGCCGCAACCCTCGTCGCCATCGTGAACTACCCGTCCAGGCTCCGGATCGACATGCCTGACAGCGAGACCAACGGCGCCGCGAACGGATACGCGAAGACGCTCGAGCGACGCGACTACGTGATCAACAAGATGCTCGAAGAGGGCAAGATCACCGAAGAGCAGCACGCCGCTGCGATCGCCGTCCCGATCACCCCGAACATCCAGCAGCCCAGCACCGGATGCCAGACAGCAAGCAGCATGGCCTTCTTCTGCGACTACGTGACCAGGGTCATCCAGAAGGACGAAGCGTTCGGCGCCACCCCCGAAGCGCGCGCTGCCACCCTCAAGCGCGGTGGACTTCAGGTCTACACCACGCTCGACTACGACCTGCAGGTCGCAACGGCGACCTCGATCGACAAGTACATTCCGCGGTCGATGGAGAACACCGACATCGGAACGGCGGCGGTGACCGTGCAGCCGAAGACCGGCCGCATCCTCGCGATGGCCCAGAACAAGACCTACAGCAACAACGCTGCCCTGTCCGAAGCCGACAACTCGTACACCTCGGTGAACTACAACACCGACAGGGACTTCGGCGGATCGAGCGGATTCCAGGTCGGCTCGACGTTCAAGGCCTTCATCCTCGTCGACTGGCTCAAGAACGGCCACTCCCTGCGAGAGTCGGTCAGCGGGTCGAAGCGCACGTTCTCGAAGTGGAACTACAACAGCTGCGACCTCGGCACCCAGACCATTCCGTACACCCCGAAGAACTACGACGGAACGAGCCCAGGCCAGATCACCCCGATCGAGGCAACGCGTCGATCCGTCAACACCGCCTTCATCGCCATGGCGCAGAAGCTCGACGTGTGTGAGATCTTCCAGACCGCCAAGGATCTGGGTGTGCATCGCGCAGACGCTGATCCGATGGAGACGTTCCCCGCAACCCTCCTCGGCGCCAACGAGATCGCCCCACTGTCGCTCGCGACGGCCATCGCCGGTATCGCGGCCGAGGGCCTCTCCTGCACGCCGATCGCCATCGACAAGGTGGTCGGGCCAGACGGCGAAGAGATCGAACCGCCGAAGAGCACCTGCACACAGGCCGTCACTCCCGAGGTCGCCAACACCGCTGCATATGCCATGGAAACCGTGTTCGACGGGGGCGGTACCGCCTCCCGCGCTGCCGTCGGCGGAGCACCGCTGATGGGTAAGACGGGTACAGCTGACGACGCCGTCCACTCGTGGATCACCGGCGGAACAACCAACGCGATCACCTCGCTGTGGGTCGGCAACGTCGAGGGCAAGGACAGCATGTACGACGTGGTGGTGAACGAGGGGGTCACCGGCTTCAGCGCGAAGTTCGGCATCTTCTCGGGCATCCTGCGCACCGCGATCGACAAATTCGGTGGCGACCAGTTCGCCGCGCCTGACGACGCCCTCATCCGGGCCAAGCAGATCCAGGTTCCGGATGTCGCCGGTCAGTCGGTCGAGGCCGCAACCGCCGCACTCGCGAACGCCGGTTTCGGCACGCAGGTCGGTGCGCCGGTCGCGTCGAGCGTCGAAGCAGGCCTCGTCGCCTCGACCAACCCCGGAGCGGGAGCAACCGTCTCCACCGGGTCGACGATCACCCTGCAGCCATCAACCGGTACGCCGGCGGCTGCCGTGCCCAACGTCGTCGGAGCTGATCCGAATGCGGCGGTGGAAACCCTTGCAGGTGCCGGGTATGCCAACGTGACCATTGTCTGTGAACCAGACAATGGGACCGGGGCCGGACCCGGCACAGTGACGGCGCAGACTCCCGAACCCGGCACGGCGGCAGCCACCGGTGACGAAGTCACCCTCACCGTGAGAAAACAGAAGTGCGATTGACCGGGTTCTCTGGAGGCCGGGGGGTCGGAGCGGTCGCGATTGTCCTGGCCGCCGTCGGCGCAGGGGCGTTCGCCTGGGGCGCCCTGGTCGAGCGTCGTCTGTTCACGCTGAGACGCGAGACCGTTCCCGTGCTGCCGAAGGGCGCGGCATCCGTCACCATCCTGCACCTCAGCGACCTGCACATGGCGCCGTGGCAGACGAAAAAGCAGGAGTGGGTGCGCACCCTCGCGCACCTGAAGCCTGACCTCATCGTCGACACCGGAGACAACCTCGGGCACGAAGACGGCATCCCCGGGATCGAGCGCGCGTTCGCCGATTTCGGCGGCATCCCCGGCGTGTACGTGCACGGGTCGAACGACTACTTCGGGCCGATGCACAAGAACTGGCTCACGTACTTCTCCGGTCCGTCTCGCTCACGCCGGGGCCCGAAAGCGCCGCGCAAACGCAACCTCGACACCCAGCGCCTCGACGCGTTCTTCGGCACGGCACTCGGCTGGCAGAACCTCAACAACGCGGTCGGCAGTGTCACCGTCAAGAACACCCGCTTCGATGTCTTCGGCGTCGACGACCCGCACATCGGAGCCGACCGCCTCGACCTGCTCACCGGGCTCCTCGACAGCCAGCAGGACGACGAGTCACTCGAAACCCGGGATGCCGGGCTGCAGCACGTCGTGCACGTCGGTGTCGTTCACGCGCCGTACCAGCGGGTACTGAACTCGTTCGTGAACCACGGCGCCGACATCATCCTCGCCGGTCACACCCACGGCGGGCAGGTCTGCGTTCCCGGCTACGGTGCGCTCGTGACCAACTGCGACATCCCGCGCAAACAGGTCAAGGGTCTCAGCCTCTGGCGTCACGCACTGCGCTCCGCCTTCCTGCACGTCAGCGCCGGGCTCGGCACCTCCATCTACGCCCCCGTGCGCTTCGCATGCCGCCCGGAGGCGACGCTGCTGACCCTGGTCGCCCGCCCGTAGCGCCCAGCCCCTACCGCCGGTAGCGCGGTCCCTTCCGCCCGTAGCGCGGCGCCGTATCCACTACCCGACAGAAGGAAAAAGCGTCGGCAGAAGGATGCCACCCGCCACGGCATCCTTCCCTCGCGCCGATCTCCTTCTCCCGCGCCGATCCTCATCTGCCGAACGCAGCACACTGCCGCCGCGCAAGCACACGCACAGCGCGCACAAAAAGACCGCCCGGCTCCTGATGGAACCGAACGGTCTGACTGTCGGGGTGGCGGGATTCGAACCCACGACCTCTTCGTCCCGAACGAAGCGCGCTACCAAGCTGCGCCACACCCCGATTGGCCCGAAGGCCTCACTAAGAATAGCCGATAATTTCCGGGCAGGAGTACCGCTGCCCCGGCCGGCGTCCACCGCTCTCGCGGAACGGTCAGCGGGGCACGCAGACGGCGTAGTGCCCCACCCGCACCGGCAGGTCGGCGCAGACCGTATCGAGGGCGGCATCGAACGCCGCAACACCCGCGTCGGTGAGGTCGTAGTTGGCGTAGACCCGAGTCGTCGCGTCGAAGCCTGGCGCGTCGACGAGCGCGGCCCGAGCACCGGACAGCATGATCACCGACACCGCAGGACCCCAACTCGTCGCCAGCGTTGGCTCGCCGAGTTCACCGATGGCGGCCGCAGCCGTGCGCTGGTCTCCGAGCGTCTCGCCGTAGCGCACGTGGTCGGCGATCCCGATGTGGCCGCGCACCTGCACGGCGAGCGTCGTCGCGAGCAGAACGGATGCCGCAACGGCTCCGACCCTGAGTCCGGCCCGCTGCATGCCCGCCCTCTGCACGGTCGATCGCGGCGCGCTCCCGGCGCTGGCGTGCCAGAGCAGGCGCACGCCGAGCACCAGGAACGCCGCCAGAACGGGCACGAAGGCGAAGAGGCCGGGGGACGGATGCCGGATCCAGACCGGCAGGTGCGTCGAGAGGCTCCACCAGCCGACCCAGGTGGCCAGTCCGACGATGCACACCAGGAGCAGGATCACCAGTTCGCGGTTCACGGCGGGCGTTGCCGGGAGCATCCGCCGACGGGCGATCAGCGCTCCGAGCATCCCGACGACGACGAACACGACCACGCACAGCACGGGGAGGATCACCGGCGAGAACCAGGAGTCGACGAGCCCGACGAGCTTCTCCCCCACCGGAACACGATTGTCTCCCTGGCCGCCGGACAGTAGGAACCAGCCGAACTCCTTCGTGACCTGCACGTAGCCGGCCGGCCCGAGGGTGAGTAGTTTCCACAGTTCGACGGCAGCAACAGGGACCAGTGCGAACAGACCGCAGACGACGACCCGGCGCACCCGCAGCCAGAACGACTGCCCCGGCACCGTGGCGAACACGCCGATCGCGATCGCGGGAACGGCGAGAAGCCCGATCGTCTTCGTTTCGAGCGCGAGGCCCACGAGCAGCCCGGCGAGCCAGGGCCTCGTACGGAAGACATACAGTGCCCAGACGACGAGCGCTGCGGTCGGTACCTCGCCGAGGACGTCGATCGGGGTCTGGATCGGGGAGGCGGAATCCCAGGTGTTGAGCCCGAGCGGCACGGTGACCGCGACGAGTGCCGCCCACCGACCGCCTACGCGGCGACCGAGCAGCCAGAGCCCGACGAGCAGGGCGACGTAGAAGACGAGCATCACCGCACGACCCCCGAGCACCGGATCGGCGCCGAACGCGAGCACGGCGGCGATCGGCAGCAGCACGACGGGGCCAGTGGAGATCCGGGGGTCGAACGGCGACAACTGGCTGCCAGACAGCGTTCCGTCGCTGGTGTAGCCGAGCCCGTTCAGCAGGTTGATCGGCACCGTCAGGTTGAACGCCTCGTCTTCCCACAGCCGCATGACGGTGAATGCAGGAACGATGACGAGGATCTGTGCGACGACGACGAGCGCCAACACCGTCCAGAAGAGGACGGACGCCCAGAGCTGGTTGCCCGGCGCCTGTTGCCCCGCCGGCCGGTTTTCACTCATGGGCGGCCGCGGCCCGGCCTGAGACTCTCCCGCCACACCTCGGCGATGGCCTGAGCGCTGAATTCGCGGAGGCGGCGGGGCGGAAGCTTCGGCACGGTGTGCGCCTCGCCCCACATCGTTCCGGCCGCGGTCGCTCCGCGACGCGGAATGCTCTCCACCTTCACGTACCGCACGGTGAAGCCCAGGCGGCGCTCGGCGAGGGAGAAGTGGACGTGAGGAACGAGCGCATCGTCTGACACGAGCTGGAGCAGCTGAGCGATCGCCGCAGGGCGGTAGGCCCGCAGTGGGGTGTTCACGTCCGGGATCCGGCGGCCGACGGCGAGGAAGACAAGAAAACCGACACAACCGGTGAGCACCCGCCGGAACCAGGGATCGGTGCGGTGCTGGCGCACGCCGTGCACGACATCCACTCCGGGGAGTTCGAGCGCACGGACAAGCCGCGGAAAGTCGGTGCCGAGAAACTGGCCGTCACCGTCGACGTGCACGAGAGCATCCGGCTGGAGGGCGAGACCGGCGCGGTAGGCAGCGAGCGCCGTCGGGCCGTGGCCGCGATTGGCCTGCGCACGCACGACGACGAGACCGCCGAGTTCGTTCTCGAGGCTGCGGAGGACGGATGCCGTCTGGTCGGTCGATCGGTCGTCGACGACGACGAGGCTGACCCGGGTCGCGAGCGGAGTGACCTGCTCGACGATCTCGTGCAGGAACCCGGGTAGTCCGTCCGCTTCGTTGTATGCGGGCATCACCACGGCGAGATGTTCCAGCGGCACGGCACTCCCAGCCCTCGGCGGATAAGTCTGTCGATCAGCGTAGTGGAGCAGACGGCTGCATCCGGCCAATCGGCGCCGTGCCATGCCGCGCGCCGAAAGTGAAGTACCGTTGACGGCAGAATGCCCACCAGAACCCGAATCCGCCGCCTCGCCGTGCTCGGCACGCGCTTCCTCACCGTGGGCGCGATCTCGACGGTGATCGAGATCACCGTCTTCAACGTGCTGCACTACGCCCTCGGCTGGGATGTCGTCACCTCGAAGATCGTCGCATCGCTCGTCGCCCTCGTGAACGCTTACTTCGGCAACCGGGAATGGACGTTCAAACATCGCGGACAGCACGGCCGCGTCCTCGAGCTGGTGTTGTTTCTCCTCGTCAACGCGGTGTGCACGGCTCTCGGCGCCGGCATCGTCGCCGCCGGCGTTTCGCTGTTCGACAGCCCCGGCCCCGTGCTGGTGAATGCCGTCAACCTGGTGAGCATCGTGATCGTCGTCGTGGTGAGGTTCGTCTTCTACCACTACATCGTCTTCCGCGGCGTTCGGCCGACGGTCGCGTCGGCAGAGTCCGAACGCACGGTCGGATAAACCGACCGCGGTCGTCGCCTCGCTGTCTGGGGTCGACGACGACCACGGTCGGGGTCAGGCGGAGCGGCGACGGACCAGGGCGGCCGCTCCGAGGGCGAGGAGACCGGTGAAGACGAGGCCGCCGGAGACCCAGAGCCAGCTCAGGTCGGCTCCGGTGTTCGGCAGTCCGGGCTGTGCAGCTTCCTCGGCCGTCGGGCTGGCGTCGAGGCACTCCTGAGCGGGCGAATAGACGAGCGGGCCACGTGTCGGGCTGATGGTGCCCCACGTCGTCACCTCGTACTGACCTGCATCGGCGGATGCCGTCGGCAGGGTGACCTCGAGGCTCCCGTCTGTTGCAGCCGTGTGCTTCGACATGACGGCAGCAGCTTCGGTGGCGGCGGCGACCTCCATCGTGACCGACTCACCGGAGTCGTAATAGCCCGGTTCAGCCGTGAAAGTCGAGGTGCATGCCACGCTCACGACGGCTGCTCCGCCGCCGGGCGGGTATGCGGCGAACGCCGGGGCAGGCGCAGCAAGCAGGACGAGCAGCGTGAGGGACGCTGCCGCGAGGGTTCGGGTGGGGGTCACGGGTTCACTCCTTGATCTCGGCTGGAGCGTGCGGGTGCGCTCTCCTTAACGTGAGAATAACTCACTTTCGCAGGATCACGAGCATCCCGCCTGTCCCCGTTCGGGGCTGTTGACAACGAGGCCAGGAGTGACCTCGACCGTGGTAGCGGCAGCATCCGTGTAGTCGACCGTGACGTGCCCGGATTCGCCCGGTGTCACCTCGATGAAGACCGAGACGATGACACGTCCGGAGTCGTCACGCACGACCGTCTGCACCGCGTCGGCGCGCGTCACGACGCGTGCACCCGGCGGCAGCACCAGCAGCACCTGGGTGCGGATGCTTCCGGCCGGCACGCCGTACACACTGTCTCCGGTGACGAATCCGGGGAGGCTCGTTGCGGCATCCACCGGCGCGTCACTCGTGAGTTCGACTCGCACGCGCTGCTCATCGCCGGCACAGGACAGGGTGACGGCTCCGTCGAGGTAGTAGCCCATCTTGCCGCCGGTCGCGTCGTTGAGGTACACCCCGAGCACCGGGTCGGTGCCGGTCGAACGGACTCCGGCAAGCGCCGTCTCGGCGAGCACGGACTGCTCGTCGGCGTCTGCGCTCCAGATCCGCACGCGCCCTTCGTCTCCGCCCTGTACGACCGCTGCGAGCAGGCGGGCGGGGTCGACCTCGCCCGTGGTCAGCGCCGAGAAGACCGCGGCGGTCACTGAGGCGAAGAACGCATCCTGGTCAGCCGGTTCCTCGATCTCGGTGTAGACGTCGCTGAGAAGCATCTGCACGGCATTGTCGCTCGTCAGCATCCTGCCTCCGGCGAGTTCGACCGGTCCGGTGGCCTCGAGGACATAGGACAGCACGTACGGGTCGATCGCGAGGACTCCGTCGATCCGCATCCCCACGACCGGCTCTGCCATGGCTTTCGCGAGCTCGCCCGTTCGACTGAAGTCGGGGGTCAGATTGACGTCCTGCACGTAGCGGCCGAGGATCGTGCCGTACAGCCCGGCCTCCGCCGGAGTGAGCGGCAGGGCCGGTTCGGCGAGACGCGGGTAGTCCATGCTCGAGACGTGCTCGGCGAGGCTGAGATCGCCGGCGTTCGCCGCCAGCACGGCTGTCGCCCCTGGCAACCCTCCTGACGCGCGCAGTTCGGCGTTGTTCTGGATGAGAACGAGGTAGTTCCTTCGCCCGTCGGCCCCGAGCATGCCGGGAAGCAGGGTGACGGCGCGGTCGATCGCCCCGACGGTCTGCTCCACCTGGTCGACGAGCACGGACAGTTCGTCGACGGCCGAGCGCACGAACGGCAGCGTGGTCGATGTCTCGATCTCGGCCACCCGCGCGGCCAGTCCCTCAGCCGCAGACCGGGCCGCGGCCGCGCGCGGAGCGGCGTCGACGAGCGGCTGCAACGGAACGGACGCCCCGGCGAACGATCCGGCGTCGAGCTCGTCTGCGAGCGGAAGCAGCGGTGCGGCCACATCAGTGACGAGATCGTCGACGGCCTGCGCCGCCTCACGCACAGCCGTGAGATTGGGGCCGGCGAACGGCAGGATCTCGCCAGCACGCCAGACCGGATCGCTCGTGAGAGCCACCGCGGTCGCCGTGTGCCCGCCCGCCTTCTCCAACGTTCCCGCGGCAGCATCGGTGTTCCCGCCGGCCATCTCACCCTGCAGGCCCCCGGCGAGCGATCGGGCGGTCGACAACTCATCGGCGGCGGATGCCCCGCGGATGCCGATCCAGAGTCCGGCGCCGATCAGGGCGAGCAGCAGAGCAAGGAGCGCCCAGAGCAGGAAGGGTCTGCTCCGGGCGCTCCACGGCACGTCGGGTGTGCTGTTCATTCAGGTACCCGCTTCGGGTTCAGGTTCAAGAACGTGATGATTACTCAGCTTGAGCCTAGGCCGAACATCCCGCCCTGTAACCCACCCAAACGGGGCATGCTCTACCGGCTCGCTCCCACACCGGGCAAGGCCTCGACCGATTTCGGTCGGTGTCTCCTCGAGCGGGTAACGTTGAAGCGGTGCCCGCCGCGGCATCCATGCACAGAGACAGGATTCACACGTGATCGTTCACCGGTTGACCGTCGACGGTCGGGACTACTTTCTCCCCGACCCCATCACCGAACTGCGTGACCAGATCCTTGCTGCGGTCAAAGCCGGCGGGGGCTACGTGACGGTTCCTCCCCTGCGCGGCGGCCCCGGTATCGACATCCTTTTCTCACCGGGGATGCCGGTCACCTGGAGCCAGATCGACGTCGGCGGTGGCGATTCAAACCCCGCAGAAGCGAACTCCGGTGGCCACATCGACCTCGAAGAAGAGTCGTTCGGCGGACTCTGAGTCGCTCGGCTCAGGCGAATGCCTGCGCCAGGAACACGTCGACCTCGTCGACGGGCATCGGCCGGCCGAACAGATACCCCTGCGCGCGGTCGCAATGCAGACTGCGAACGCGCTCGAGGTGCTCAGCCGTCTCGACCCCTTCGGCGACCACACGGACGCCACGCTCCTGGAGCAATTCGACGGCGACGGCAACCAGGGCGCCGTCGTGTGTGCCCTCCTGGATGAGGAGACGGTCGATCTTCAGTTCGGTGATCGGAAGGTCCCGGAGCTGCGAGAGAGAAGACCGGCCGGTACCGAAGTCGTCGAGGGAGATCCCGAGCCCGAACGCCTTGAGGAGTCGGAGCCGCGCAGCCACGGTATCCGGATCGGAGATCAGTTCTGACTCGGTGATCTCGATGGTCAGGGTGCCGTCTGGAAGCACGTACTCGACCAGGAGTTCATGCAGGCGGTCGAAGAGGTCGTCGGTGGCGAGTTGAACGGCCGAGACGTTGACCGAGACGTCGACGGCGAGACCGCGGCTGTGCCAGCGGGCCGCGTGATGGGATCCCTCCTCCAGCATGAAAGTACCGATCTCGCCGATCAGGCCGGTGCGCTCCGCTACCGGGATGAAATCCACCGGGGGGACGAGGCCGCGGGTGGGATGCTGCCAGCGCGCCAGCGCCTCGAATGCGGCGACCCGTCCGGTCCTGACGTCGACCTGCGGCTGGAAGTACGCGACGATCTCGTTCCGTTCCACCGCGCCCTCGAGATCCGTCTCGATGGTCACGACAGCTGACCGTCGCTCTCGGACTCTCGCTCGGAGCGGGCGGGGTCCGGGCAGAAGCGGCGCGAATTCGGCATAGTCCATCGTCGGGTGATCGGCGGGCAGGAATCTACGCTCCCCCTCCCCGGGGGATTGTGCGTATAATCCTCCGCCATACACGATCCGGGGCGTGTTGAGAAGCCCATAACCCTGAATAGGCCGGTTCCATGCGCTCGGATACGCTCTTCCCAGATCGCGACCGGCGCGACGGGCCGGCGACAAGGCCCATCACGACCAGGAGCCGCAATGACCACGGACCAAATCTCGCCGGTTCGCCGACGAAACAACGTCACCATCTCAGGCAACCCGGCCGGACGCACCCTGGTCTTCGCCCATGGGTTCGGCTGCAGCCAGGAGATGTGGAACGCCGTCTCCCCTCGGTTCGAAGCCGACTATCAGGTGGTCCGATTCGACCAGGTCGGCGCGGGCGGCTCCGATCTGTCTGCATACGATCCGGGCAAGTACGACTCGTTGCACGGGTATGCCGATGATCTGCTCGAAATCCTCGACGACATCGACCGGAACGACATCGTCTTCATCGGGCACTCCGTGAGCGCCATGATCGGCGTTCTCGCCGCCACCAGGAATCCGTCGCGCTTCGGCGCCCTGGTGCTTGTCGCGCCATCGCCGCGCTACATCAACTCCGGCGCATACATCGGCGGTTTCGAGCAGGCCGACATCGATTCCCTGCTCGATGCGCTCGACGCCAACTACCTGGGCTGGTCGGGAACGATAGCGCCCCTCATGATGGGCAACTCCGATCGCCCGGAGCTCGGCGACACCCTCACCGAGAGTTTCTGTCGCGTCGACCCGGCCATCGCCAGGCATTTCGCCCGTGTCACATTCCTGTCGGACAATCGCCGCGACCTGCGTGACGTCACCACACCGACCCTGATTCTGCAGTGCCAGGACGACATCATCGCGCCTCTGCCCGTCGGCGAGTTCGTGCACGCCGAGATCGCTGGGAGCACCCTGATGGTGCTGGACGCCACCGGGCACTGCCCGAACCTCTCCGCGCCTGACGAGGTCACCGACGCGATCGTGGCATTCCTCCGATGACCTCCCCGGTTCTCACAACCGGAGGTCCGTCTTCGGCTGATTCCGACGCGTTCCGGACACTCTTCGAGAAGGCGCCGTGCGGGTACCTCGTCACCACGCCAGACGGAACCGTACTCCGCGTCAATGAGACGTTCGAGCGGATGACCGGCTACTCACGGGCGGATCTCGTCGGCTCGCCGTTCGCAGAAATCCTGACGGTCGGCAGCAGGATGTTCCACGAAACCCGCCACCTGCCGACCCTGCAGTTGAGGGGAAGGCTCAGCGAGGTCGCCCTCTCGATCCAGTGCACGGACGGATCAACCCTCCCCACCCTCGTGAACTCCGTTCTCGCGGGTGAGGATGGCGAGCCGGGCGAACTGCGGATAGCGGTCTTCGATTCCTCGGAACGCCGGGACTACGAACGCGACCTGCTCGAGGCACGCCGCGCGGCGGAAGCATCCGCCGCGCAACTCGCCATGTTGCAGCAGGCGTCGAATGCGTTCACGCTGGCGGACACCGAAGAGCAACTCACTGCGGCCCTCGCCGAATCCATTCGTGAGGCGCTGGCTGCCTCACACACGGCTGTGCTGCTCAGCGAGGACGGGCATCTCCGGCTCGCTGCCGGAGTCCATCCGCTGCTCGACATCGACCCGTCACACGGGTCGTCACCCGAGACCGAGGCGCTGCGTGTCGGCAGGGTCGTCACGGTTTCCAACCCGGAGGATGCCGACGCTGCATTCCCCGGTCTCGGCGCGCTGCTTCGCACGGCGCGCGTCGAGACGATCACCGCAGCACCCCTGATCGACAAGGGTGCACCGGCGGGAGTGGTGGTTTCGTTCTTCCGACGCGAACGCACCTTCGACGACGCCGCCGTCGAACTCCATGAAATGATCGCAGCACAATCGGCTCACGTGCTCGCCCGCATCCGCCTGCAGGACCAACTCACCCAACTGGCACTTCTCGATCAGCTCACCGGGCTTGCGAACCGCCAACTTCTGCAGACCAGGCTCAGCCAGACGCTCGCCGCCTCGGTCAGGCACGCCCGCACCCTCGCCCTCATCTTCCTCGACCTCGACGGATTCAAAGCGGTGAACGACCAGTGCGGCCATGCAGTCGGTGATTCGGTTCTCCAGCAGGTGGCCGATCGCCTCCGCACCTCGGTTCGCACCGCAGACACCATCGCGCGCTACGGCGGCGACGAGTTCGTCGTCATCTGCGAGGAGACGGATGCCGAGGCCGCGACCGTGATCGCCGACCGCATCCGTGACGCGGTGCGCCAGCCGCTGGAGTCGGTGCCTGCCGGGTTCCCGATCACCGCGAGCGTCGGTGTTGCACTGCTGGGGCGGGAGAGTGACGCGGTCGTCACGCCCGACGGCATCCTGCGTCTGGCTGACGCAGCGATGTACCAGTCGAAGAACGCGGGCAAGGACCGAGTGACCGTCGTGCACGTCGATCGCACCACCCCACCTCCAGAGGGCCCTGCCCTCGTTCAGCGCTAGAATCGAGAGCCGCCACCTGTGCGGCCGAATCCCAATTGGAGGTCCGTTCGGTGGGAACGCTTACGTACGACTCGAAGCTGACAGCTCAGCTGGATGATCGCATCCTCGCGCACCTGCAGATCGTCATGCTCGCCAAGCTCCGTCGCGGCGAGCCCTTCGCCTTCACCTGGAACGAAAACGCCAACGGACTCGGCCGCACCACGGTGTGGATCCACAACGCGATCTCTCTCACCTTCCAGTACTACGGCGGCAAGGCCCCGCTGATCAACCAGCGCTGGATCCAGGTGCTCGTTCGGTCGTCGAACTCCGTGGGCGGACTCGAAATCATTCCTGAGCCGCCCGCTGCACCACAGCCGACACTCCCTCCCGCCGTCTCCTGACGGCGGCGCACCCGGCCACCCGTTCGGTTACCGGGCCGGGTGAGACTCCCGCACGACGCGCGGCAACTCTTTCACCGGCACGATCACGATGTCTTCGACCCGCCAGTCGAGGGCGACACACGCCTCCCGTGCAGCCACAAGGTCGGCGACGGCCACTTTGCGCCTGGACCGGGGAACGACGAACGACTCGATATGCAGGACGTGACCCTGGTCGCGGGCGCGTGAACCGGCATCCTCCACCCAGTGCAGGGAGCGCAGGTACTCGTCGACGCGGTGCACGACCGGGTGCGGCTTCGCGTCGTCGAACGTCATCGCCCGGGTATCTCCGAGGTCCTCGACGGCCGCCCGGGTGTTCTTCACTCCGTCCCAGAGGATGCTGCCGGCGATGAACAGCGCGGCAGCGGCATCCGCCCACCACAACCCGAGGCCGATCCCGCCGACCCCGACGATGGACCCGACGGCCGTCATCCAGTCCGCTTTGTTCATGTCGGCGTCGGCATAGAGAACTTTGTCGTGGAGCTCGCGAGCGAGTGTCATCTTTGCGCGGCCGATGAAGACGGGCGGAAGCGCGATGAGCGCCATCACGCCCATCATCAGCCAGCCCAGCCAGAAGACCTGCCCGAACAGTTCGACCGAGCCGATGCTCGGGTGCTCGGCAGCGAGCAGCCCCGACGCTGAATCGATGATGAGGAACGTGCCCATCGTCACGAGGGCCACTGCCGCGACGAGGTGGCCGACGCCGACGGAGCGGTGGTACCCGTACGGATGTTTCGGGTTCGGTTTGCGGCGGGCGATCCGCACCGCGATCAGAAACACGAGCGGGGGGATGAACGACAGCAGGTCTTCGATCCAGGCGGCCTTCATCGCCTGCGAGTTGCCGAGCACGAAGAACACGAGGGTGACGGTGACGGCCAGGAATGCGATGGTCAGCCATTCCAGCCGGATCGCCTTCCGGAGGATCTCGGTCTGCTTCTGCGGGAGCTCGGTCTCGCCGAACGCGACGCTCACGGTGCCCCCTCCGTGGCGAGCAGGAAGCGTTCGAGCTCGAGGAGAAACGCGTTCTCCCCTCTCGACGCGGCCATGACGTGTTTCTCGACCCCATCGCTCGTGCTCACCTCGGTGAACGGCTTCGTGATGGCCGCGCGATCGAGCCATGGAGTCCGGTCGGTGAATCCGCCGATCACCAGGTCGAGTCCCCCATCTTCGAGCCGGGTGAACAGTGCTTCTTCGCTGCCCTCGACCCAGGCGATGTCGGCGTCGATCGTCTCGGCGAAATCCTCGATCAGGGAGACCTCAATGCCGGATGCCTCGCCGTCGTCTGTCATGTCGGTCCAGTCGCCGTTGGGGGCGATCCCGACGCGGAGGGTCCCGCCGCTGACGCGATCGAGCGTGCCATCGGGGTCTGCCGGGAAGCTCGATGCACAGCCCGAGAGACCGGCAGACAGGCCGACGGCCAGCAGGGTCCCGGCAGCGAGAATCCGAAGATTGGAGCGCATAGCCATACGATAGCCCCGGTGAACGACGTCGCTGCTCGCCCTTGACAGCCGCGGGCTGGCGTTCGCAAGGCCTTGACCGCGCCACCGTCGCCGTTCGATGGTTGGAGAATGGCAACATCTCAGACCCTGATCGACCAGGGCACCTTCCCGAATCCCTTCTTTCACGCCCGCGGCCCCCTCAGTTCACGACTTCTCGAGCTGCTCAGGAACGCCCCGAACGGCGACCCAGGCCTCGATGCCGCCGAAGCACTCACCGCAGCGACCGACCTCGTGCACGACGACGACATCCAGCTCACCCTGTTCGTGCTGTATGGCCTGCACTACGGGGGCGTCGTCGATACCTCTGACGAGTGGGAATGGCATCCGTCACTCATCGCTCTTCGCCGCACTCTCGAGGCCGCGTTCGAGGCTGAGTTGCGCGCGGTCGTTCCGGTGCCAGCGCTTCCCGAGGCGACGAGCGTCGCCGTGGCATCCGCTCTCTTCACTCTCACCGGTGAGGATGCCGGGCCGAGCCTGTCGCGCTTCGTCGCGGCGAAAGCCGACACAGGCCAGCTCGCCGAATTCCTCATCCAACGGTCGATCTACACGCTCAAGGAGGCGGACCCGCACTCCTGGGCGATCCCTCGCCTGAGCGGTCGGGCGAAGGCTGCGCTCGTCGAGATCCAGGCGGACGAGTACGGCGGTGGCCGCCCCGAGCGGATGCACGCCGCGATCTTCGCCGGCACGATGCGGGGTCTGGGACTGGACGACCGGTACGGCAGCTATGTCGACAACGTTCCGGCGATCACCCTCGCGTCGCTCAACATGATGAGCATGTTCGGTCTCAACCGCCGTCTGCGCGGTGCCATCGCCGGGCACCTGGCGGCGTTCGAGATGACCTCGTCGATTCCTAACGGGCTCTACTCGCGCGGCTTCAAGCGCAACGGATTCGGGTCAGACGTGACCTGGTACTTCGACGAGCACGTCGAAGCGGATGCCGTACACGAGCAGATCGCCGGACGCGACCTCGCCGGGTCGCTCGCTGAAGACGAACCGGCATTGCTCGCAGACATTCTGTTCGGCGCCGCGGCCTGCCTGGTCGTCGATGGCTGGGCCGGGCAACACATGCTCGACGCGTGGACGGCAGGCGAGTCGTCGCTGCGGGTGCCGCTCGCGACGGTTGCGGGGTCGTGAGCGTGGAGGCAGACATGAGTGACCTCAATCGGGCGGCTCCGCAGATCGTGGCCTGTCCGAACGGACCGTTGCTCGTGCGCGGCGAGCTCGACCTCGTGACGCCGGAGGGCGACCCGATCGAACGCAAGCGCCGCACGATCGCCCTGTGCCGGTGCGGCGTCTCGGCGATCAAGCCGTTCTGCGACGGAACGCACAAGGCGATCGGGTTCACCACCGAGGTGTGACGGGAGAAGCCGCAGCGAACGATGATCGGCTGCGCGTGCGTGCAGCGCTCAGCCACGCTGGCTCTACGCTTGACGCTGTGACCTCGACCCGACCGGATGCCCGCGCGCCCGTCGGCGCCGTCGGTCTGGTTCTCGGCGGCCTCCTCTGCCAGGAGATCGGTGCATCATTCGCCGTGCTGCTGTTTCCGGCGGTCGGACCCCTGGGCATGGTCGCGCTGCGGCTGACCTTCTCTGCCCTCGTTCTGCTGCTGATCTGCCGGCCGCGCGTGAGGGGGTACTCCCGTTCGGACTGGATCACCGTCGCCTCATTCGGCCTCGTCCTGGCGGGCATGAACGTGCTGTTCTATGAGGCGCTCGCCCGCCTGCCCCTCGGCCCGACCGTCACGATCGAAGTTCTCGGTCCGTTGCTGCTCTCGGTGATCGTCAGCCGCCGCGCGGTGAGCTGGCTGTGGGCCCTGCTCGCCTTCGCCGGTGTCGTTCTGCTCAGCCAGGGTGGGGTGGAGGCGCTCGATCCGGTCGGAGTGCTGTTCGCCGCAGGCACGGGAGTGTTCTGGGCCGGCTACATCCTCATGTCTGCGCGCACAGGGGCACGGTTCCCCAAGTTCGACGGACTCGCCATCGCCATGACGATCGGTGCGTGCGCGACGCTGCCGTTCGGCATCCTGAGCGCCGGTTCCGCGCTGTTCACCCCGACGGCGCTTCTGCTCGGGCTCGCGGTCGCGGTGCTGTCGTCCGCGATCCCGTATGCGCTCGAGCTGCTGGCGCTTCGTCGCCTCCCGGCGTCGACGTTCTCGATCCTGATGAGCCTCGCCCCGGCGATGGCGGCCATCGTGGGGGCGATCGTGCTCGGCCAGAGCCTCACCCTGTTGAGCGGACTCGCGATCGCGCTCGTCGTCGTGGCCAGCGCCGGAGCTGTCCGCTCGGCAGCCCTCCACGCGCGCAAACAGGCCGGGATGGCCGAGCCGCTCGCCTGAGCCCTGCACCGTGCACCAGCACCAGCACCAGAGAAGGGGATCGGCGCCACAGAAGGACCAAGCGGCCGAAAGCATCCTTACCTCGGGGCCTTTTCCTTCTCCCGGGTCGACCGGGCATCGGGGATCGACCCCACCACGGCGCCAGGGCGCAGGTCGAGCCGCCGGAGCAATTGTGCGTTCAGGGCGACGATGACCGTCGACAGCGACATCAGCAGAGCACCGACGGCCATCGGCAGCACGAACCCGACGGGGGCGAGCACCCCGGCGGCGAGCGGCACGGACAGCAGGTTGTACCCTGCCGCCCACCAGAGGTTCTGCTTCATCTTGCGGTAGCCGGCCCGCGACAGTTCGACCACAGACAGCACCGATCGCGGATCGTCGCTCGCCAGGATCACTCCCGCCGAGGCGATGGCGACATCCGTTCCCGCACCGATGGCGAGACCGACGTCGGCCTGCGCCAGCGCCGGCGCATCGTTCACGCCATCGCCGACCATCGCGACCCTACGCCCCTCGGCCTGCAGTTCGGCCACCTTGGCGGACTTGTCAGACGGCAGCACCCCGGCGAACACCCGATCGATACCCAGCGAGCGGGCCACCACCGCAGCGACCGCCGGCGCATCACCGGTGATCATCACCACCTGGATGCCGCGGGCGTGCAGCGCGTCGACCGCCTCGCGGGATTCCGGACGCACCTCGTCGGCCAGGGCCAGCGCGCCGGCGACCGCCCCGTCGACGATCACGTGCAGTACCGTGGCGCCCGCCCAGTCGCTGGCGCCTGGCAGTGGCGACAGCCCTTCACGCGCCAGCAGATTCGGACCACCGACCGAGACGGATGCTCCGCCCACTGTCGCGGAGACCCCCTCTGCCGGAGACGAACGAAAGTCGGTCGCCGGCGACAGGGCCGGTTGTTGGAGATCGGCGGCTGCACGCACGATCGCCCGGGCGAGCGGGTGTTCGCTGTCGGCCTCGGCCGATGAGGCGATCTGCAAAAGGCTGTCTGCCGTCCAGCCGTCGGCGGGCAGCACATTCGACACCACCGGTTCTCCCCGCGTGAGCGTGCCGGTCTTGTCGAACAGCACGGTGTCGATGGAGCGCATGCTCTCGAGTGCGAGCCGATCCTTCACGAGCACGCCGGCCCGAGCAGCGCGTTCGGTGGCGATCGACACCACGAGCGGGATCGCGAGCCCGAGCGCGTGGGGGCAGGCGATGACGAGCACGGTGATGGTGCGAATGACGGCTTCGTCCGGCATCCCGAGCACCGACCAGACGAGTGCCGTGATCGCCGCGGCGCCGAGCGCGAACCAGAACAGCCACCCGGCGGCGGTATCGGCCAGGCGCTGGGCACGCGACGAGGAATTCTGCGCGTCCGCAACGAGACGACGGATGCCTGCGAGTGCGGTCGACTCCCCCACCGCTGTCACGCGCAGACGGATGCCGCTGTCTGTTGCGACCGTTCCTGCGACAACCGGGTCACCCTGCGCTCGGCGAACGGGCATCGACTCGCCCGTCACCATGGACTCGTCGACGTCTGCTGCGCCTTCGGTGATCTCGCCATCGGCCGGAACCCGGCCACCGGGGCGCACCACCACGATGTCACCGACGACGAGGTCTGCTGGAGAGACCAGCACCAGTTCGGCACCGTCGACCCGTTCAGCCTCGTCGGGAATGAGGGCCGCGAGCGAGTCGAGCGCTGACGAGGTCTGCGCGAGCGACCGCATCTCGATCCAGTGGCCGAGCAGCATGATGACGATCAAGAGCGCGAGTTCCCACCAGAAGTCGAGTTCGTGATCGAGGATGCCCGTCGTCGCGCCCCACGACGCGACGAATGCCACGGTGATGGCGAGTCCGATGAGGAGCATCATGCCGGGCTTGCGCGATCGGAGCTCGGCGACAGCTCCGGTGAGGAACGGCCGGCCGCCCCAGACGTAGAGCACGGTACCGAGCGCCGGCGAGATCCACGCGGCCCAGGCGGCATCCGGGAGCTCATAGCCGAGGATCATCGCGAACATCGGACTGAAGCCGACCACCGGAACGGCGAGCACGAGCATGATCCAGAACAGTCGGCGGAAGGATGCGACGTGGTCGCCGTGGCCCGCATGGCCGGAGTGCCCCGCGTGGTCAGCGTGGTCGCCGGGCCCTGCGTGATCGGTGTGATCGGTGTGATCGGTGTGATCGGTGTGATCGATGTGGGAATGCTGAGCGTTCATGCCGCCACCATATACCCCCTAGGGGTATGATGCAAGAGTGCAGATATACCCCCGTCGGGTATACTGGCACGACGACCGAGGAGGACCCATGGAACACGGCTATGTCGACAACAAGGCCGCCCTGACGAAACGGTTGCGCCGGGCGGAGGGCCAGGTTCGTGGCATCCAACGCATGGTCGACGACGATGTGTATTGCATCGACATCCTCACCCAGGTCTCTGCCGTCACCAAGGCGCTCGAGACCGTCGCGCTGCAGCTGCTCGAGGATCACCTCAGTCACTGCGTCGCCGAAGCCAGCCGCGAAGGCGGACCGGTCGCAGACGAGAAGCTACGCGAGGCATCCGCTGCCATCGCCCGGCTCGTCCGTTCGTGACCCCGTACTCAGTCAGGAGAACCCGATGACCACTGGACCACTCAACGACCTCGGCCTCAGCGCCCGGACCGACCTCGGCCTCACCGACGTGAACGCTACCGGCGGCGGATGTGGCTGTGGCCACGGCGGCGGCGGATGCGCGTGCGGCGGCCACGGTGCTGCGCGCACGGACCACGCCGGACAGGATGCCCGGGAGGGCGCGGTCACGACGGCGCTGTCAGTGTCAGGCATGACCTGTGGGCACTGCGTCTCAGCAGTCACCGAGGAGCTTGCCGAGATCTACGGCGTCACCGGCGTCGACGTGTCACTCGACCCGAACGGGATCTCGACCGTCACCGTGCTCAGCGACGCCCCGCTCGACCGGGCACACGTCACCGCGGCGATCGAAGAGGCCGGCTACTCCCTGGTCGCGACGCCGTAGACGCGAAATCGCAGTTACGCACCGAAACCCTCCCGCCGGGCTGGTTCTTGAGTATGCAACTGCCAACTCAGTGAGCGGATGCCACCCGGGCCGACCTCTACCGGGTCTCGAGCAGTCGATTCATCTCGGCGATCTCGAGGGTTTGGCTCTCCAGGATGCTCTCTGCGAGCGTCCTTACATCCGCGTTCTCGCCCTCGGCGATGACGTCCTCGGCCATCTCGACGGCGTCTTCGTGGTGCGGAATCATCAACTCGAGATAGACGACCTCCGCGCGCTGACCCTCGGCCTCCTGCAGGGCGTCGAGGTCGTCGTCTGACATCATCCCGTCGCTGTGGTTCATCCCACCCGGTCGATTCATCCCCCATTCCGCCAGCCAGGTTTCCATCTGCTCGATCTCCGGCTCCTGTGCGTCCGCGATGTCCTCAGCAAGCATTCGAACCTCGGGGCCGACGTCGGGTTTCCCGAGAAGCTCGTCGCTCATCTCTACAGCCTGCTCATGGTGCGGGACCATCATTGCGACGAACATGAGGTCGTCCTGATTGACGTCAGCGGGGCGCTGAGACGACGGCCCCGTTCCTCCGCCCATGGGGTAGGACACCGTGCACGCGCTGAGCACGGTGATCACTGCCAGTGCGGAGCCTCCGAGAAGGATTCGCCCCAGCATCCGCGCTCGTCGGCGCAGGGAAGGCGGTCGCTCGTGCGCTCCGGAACCGTTGCTGGGACGCATATGCGGTCACCTCCCGAGGGGCACGAGAACGACTCGACGGCCGAACCTCAATACCCCCCTAGGGTACTCCTGATCAGCGTGATCCGCACCGTCCGGGCCCGCCGGAGACGCGAAATGGCAGTTACGCCCCGAAACCTTCCTGTATGGCCGGTTTTGGGTGCGAAACTGCCATCTCAGAGAGCGGATGCGCTCAGCTCAGTGAGCGGATGCGCTCAGCGTCGCATCATGCGCGCTCGCCGCTGAACTCTTCCCAAGCGCGCTCGAACGACGCCCGCACCTCTGGCACGGTGTTGTCGCTGCTGAAGTAGCCGTCGAAGATCGCCTTGTCTCCGTGCGCCGGGAACATCTCGTCGTTCTCGATGGAGCGGGCGAGTTCTCCGACCACGTCTTCGCGGTCGTTCTGCTGGCGCAACCAGTGGGCAAATGTGTCTGTCATGTTCTAACTCTCGATCGTCTTGTCGTCGTTGGGGACGTCGTTCTCTTCTTCAGGTTCGAGCGTCGACGGCTCACCCGTGTAGCCGACGGCGATCCCCGTGTCACTGTTCGGGATGCTCGAGTCCGGCCCCGGCTCGCCCGGCACTTTCGGCGATCCGGTGTCTTCAGTGTTCGACATTCGCGTCTCCTGTCTGGCGTGCCCGGTCCGACCGGGATGCGCCCCACCCTACGGTCGGAGCCTCGAAGCCGGCAGGGGGTTGCGGATGCCGCGGCGCTTCACGGCGAGCCGCGCGCGAAGGCATCACGTCCGGACGAGGGCTCCCTGCGTGCCGTATGCCCTCGTCCGCAGCGGATGCCCTCACGATCGACGCAGGCCCCATTGGATGCCACGGGCGCGACCGGTCGGACCACAGCCGCCCTGTAGCATCGGGGAAATGACCACTCCTCTCGTCGTGACCGCCCATTTCGTTCCAGCAGGCGGCCAGTTCGACGCCGTGCACGACGCCCTCGTGCCTGCGATCGCCGCCGTCCACGCCGAACCGGGGTGCGAGCTCTACGCGATCCACCGCACCCCCGAGAACACGATCCTCATGATCGAGAAGTGGGAGTCAGCCGAGCTTCTCGACGCTCACAGCGCCGGCCCGGCGGTCGCGGCGCTGAACGCGGCTCTCGCCGGTAAGCTCGCCTCGCCCGTCGAGGTCACGCGCCTCGAACCACTTCCTGCAGGCACAGACATGCAGGGCACGCTCTGACCCGAGCTACGGCGCCCGGAAGTTCAGCGCCAGTTCGATGAGCAGCCGGGTGCCGAACCCGGTCGCCCCTTTCGACCGCCAGAAGTCGTCCTTTTCTGACTGCATGGTTCCGGCGATGTCGAGGTGTGCCCACGGCACCTCCCCCACGAAGTCGGCGAGGAACAGCGCGGCGATCGTCGCGCCGGCCCACTTGCCGCCCATGTTGGACATGTCAGCGACATCCGAGTCGAGCTGCTCACGGTACCGACGCTCCAGCGGAAGCTCCCAGACCGACTCATCGGTCACGATCGCTGCGGCCTGGAGCTGCCCGACGAGTCCGTCGTCCGTGCCGAAGAGGGCAGCAGTGAGGTGTCCGAGCGCGGCGAGGGATGCGCCGGTGAGGGTGGCGATGTCGACGATCGCGTCCGGCGACTCCTCGCGGGCGAGCACGAGGGCGTCGGCCATGACGAGGCGACCCTCGGCATCCGTGTTCTTCACTTCGACGGTGGTCCCGCCGCGGATGGTGAGCACGTCGCCGAGTTTCGTGGCCGAGCCGGACGGCATGTTGTCTGTGCACATCAGGTAGGCGGTGACCGCGGTCGTGCAGCCCAGGTCTGAGAGCGCCGTCATCGCCGCGAGAACGGCCCCGGCCCCCGCCATGTCCATCTTCATGGCGAGGTGCATCGGGTCGGACGGCTTGAGCGAGATCCCGCCGGAGTCGTAGGTGATGCCTTTGCCGACGAGCGCGAGATGACCGGATGCTCCATCCGGCCGGTATCGCAGGACGATCATCCGGGGTTCTTCGGTGCTGCCCGCGTTGACGCCGAGCAGCCCGCCACAGCCGAGCTCGATGAGCTGCTGCAGATCGGACACCTCCACCTCGAGGTCGTGGTCGGGGCCGGTCTCGGCGGCGAAATCACCGAGGTCCGTCGCCGTGAGGTATCCGGGGGGAGTGTTCGCCAGGTCGCGGGCAAGGTTGGCGGCGCGGGCGACGTGCTCACCGTGCCGGACGCCGGCGGAGACATCGGCAACGGAACCGTCTGGCACGATGATGTCGAGAGACTCGAGTCGGGCATCCTTCTGTGTGGCCTGCAGCGCCGTGTAGCGGTATCGGGCCAGCAGCACGCCTTCGGCGATCGCCCTGCCGATCTCGGCGGCGTCGATCGCGAATTCGTCGCCGAGGCTGAGCGCCAGCCGCGAGAATTTGCTGGTCGACCGGGCAAAGGAGGCTGCGGCGTTGCGCAGCGTCGCGGCATCCTGTTCGGTGCGGTCGCCGACTCCGACGGCGACGACCACCGGTCCGTCCGACTGCGGCAGGACCAGCGTCTGGCCGATACGGCCCTCGAAGCCGGACTGTTCGAGCACGGCCCGGTCGACGCCGAGCGCGTCGGGGATCGCGCCGTCGACACCGACGGCGTAACCGCAGGCATCCACACCGACGGGCAGTTCAGCGTGGACGACGATCCCCACAGCTGCGTCCGGCGACAGCGACGGAGCTGGGGAGAAGGTCGAGGGAATGAGCTTGTTCGGGCTTCGAGTCATCAGCGTGTCCTTTGTGTGGGTGGTGGAAAGGTGGTCAGAAGGCCCAGATCACCGGGACGAGGAAGGTGGCGACGAGAACGAAAAGCGCGAGGAGAGGCAACCCGAGCTTCCAGTAGTCGCCGAAACGATAGGCGCCTGGCCCCATCACCATGGTGTTCGCCGGGGTGGCCACCGGGCCGACGCGGTCCCGCTGGCGAATCAGCCAGCAGCATCCGGTCATGCTCAGATTAAGAGCCGCGGCGAAGGCGGGCAGCAGCGCGGCGCGGGATTGCACTCCCCCGGGCGCGGCTTCAATGAGGTAACACGTCTTGTTCTGGTCACCGACGCCCACTAGTGTGCGGATGAGATCTTCTGTGTATTCCCTGCCCCGGGGACGGAAGAGGCCGGGAGGCCCGATATGTGGGATCCGCTTTCGGTCGCAGCAATGCGACACATCCTGACTCAGACCGGCGACTATCCAGTGCCGGACGACTTCATCGAGAGGCTTGCCTCTCGCTTCGCCGTGCCACACGGGGTGGTGTTCCACTTCTCGGGGCGACAGAAGACGGTGGGCGCGAGCTCCGTTCTCCTCACGACCCAGTCAGCGTTCCGGGTGCGCGGTGACGGCTCGACCCTCGAGCGCATCGCCACCGACGAGGGCACCCTGCAGGTCGGCTTCGTCCTGAGCAACACGGCGCGGATCGGTCTCGCGGGAGGGCCGGGCACGCTCATGCGGCCGGGCAGCGTCTACGCGGTGACCGACTGGCGCGCATTCGATCTCGAGTGCGGCGAGTCCACGCGTGGTCTCGGCATCCGTCTGCCCGCGAAACGATTGCACGAACGTGGCGTGCGTACCCGGTGTGACCGGTTCAAACTGGCCTCGCAGACGACGCTCGGTGCGCCATTGCGGTCGTTCGCGACGGCGATGGTCGACCCGGCGTGGCGACCAGGTCCGCTGAGCGAGTCGATCGCCGAGCGCACCCTCGAAGACCTCGTCGTCGGCATGTTCCTCGAGACCGAGGGTTATGCGATGGACGGCGAGGAGTTCCGGTCGGGGCTCCGCGGGAGGGCACTCAACCTCATCGGGGCGAAGCACCGGGAGCGCGGCCTCAACCCTGAGGCGGTCGCGCGCGGGCTCGGAGTCTCGCTGCGCAACCTGCAGCGGGCGTTCGAGGAGGCCGGTTCGACGGTCGTCGAGGAGATCGGGAGCCAGCGTGCCAAAACGGCGGCGTTGTTGCTGGCTGCCCCGGGGACCCGGGGTCTGCCGATCGCCGAGATAGCGGCGATGTCGGGATTCAGGTCGTCGTTCGCGTTGCGAGCCGGGTTCCGGTCACATTTCGGGATGCTGCCGTCGGAGTTCCGGGCGGCGCCGGTGCCGCTGGCCGTCTGACGGTCGCTGCTGCTCGCCCTATCCGGAGCGGCGCACGACGAGATCGCAGTTGCGCACCCACAACCCGCCCAGCGGGCGAGCATGGGTACGCAACTGCGATCTGGCGCCGGCGGAAGCTAGGCCGTCAGCTGGTGACGGTCGCGGTGGCGCTTCACGAGCAGCGCCCCGCTCACGAGCAGCAGGGCGGCGAGCGCCGCGTACGGAGCGAGTGTGCCGCCGGTCGAGGCCAGCCCGCCAGGACCTGATGCTCCCGCACCGGCCCCTGCGCCTTCACCCTCGGTGGGGTCAGGCGAGGGGACGGGAACGGATGTCGGGTCCTCGGTGACAAGGACGGATGCCGTGAGCGTCGTCCCCGTCTGCGCCCCGGTGAGCGTCACCGTGTGTTCGCCGAGCTCCGTCGGCGCCTCGACGGTGAAGGTCGTCGTTCCGCTGAGTACGTCACGCTGGCCGAGATCGACCGGCTCCGAGTCGAGCACGCCGGCCACCTGCCAATCGGCGTCGAGCCCATCGACGGTCACCGCGACGGTTTCGCCTGGGACGACCTCGGGCTTGTCGACCGACACCGTGGCACCCGCGCTCAGCGACGCGAGGTCGCGGTTCAGCGTGAGCGCATTCGCTGACGTGAAGAACAGGTCGGTCTGGTCGGTGAGGCCGACGACGTTCGCTGCGCCGGGTCCGTAACCGGCGATCCGAACCTGCGAACCGGTGTGCTGCTGCGATCCGCCGGCTTCAGCGGTGCCGTATCCGACGATCATCGGCTGGCCCTCTTCGGTGACGAGGTGTGCGCTCAGGCCGGGAGGGGTCGAACCGAGGATCTGGCTCGTGTGTGCGTGGTCGGCGGTGACGACGACGAGGGTGTCGCCGTCGGCCTTCGCGAACTCGAGGGCGACCTGGACGGCCTCGTCGAGGTCGACGGTCTCGCCGATCTGGCCACAGGCGTCCGCAGCGTGGTCACGCTTGTCGATGCTCGCGCCCTCGACCTGCAGGAAGAATCCCTCGTCGTCGGATGCCAGAAGGTCGATGGCCTTGTCGGTCAGCGAGCCGAGGGAGAGACCGGTCTCGAGGCGCTCCGGGTTCTCGGTGCAGCTTTCGGCCGGCAGGTCTCCGCCGCCGATCGTCGCCTCAGGACCGACCCACCGGGTCGGGAAGTTGCCCTCGGTGAAGAGTCCGAGGAGCGGCTTCTCGGCGTTCGCTTCGGTGACGGATGCCAGCCCGGCCGCGTCATCGACGACGGCGTAGCCGCGGTCCTCGGCCTGCTCGAACAGCGTCTCGCCCTCCCACGGTCCGGCAACGGCTGTCTCGGTGAAGGTCTTCGATCCGCCTCCGAGGGTGACGTCGGGGCGCACGTTGAGCAGCTGCTCCGAGATGGAGCCAAGGCCGCCGTTCTCGAGCGCAGCCTCGGGGCAGGTCTTCGTCGTGGCGGTCGGGCCGTAGCAGGAGCGTGCAGACACGTGCGCCACCTCGGCGCCCGGCGTCGCATCCTGAATCTCAGCCGTCGACACGTTGCCGGTCTTCAGGCCGTTGGCCTTCGCCAGTTCGAGCAGCGTCGCCTGAGGCGTACCGGAGATGTCGACCGAGAGCGCTCCGTTGTTGGTCTTGGTGCCTGTGGACCAGCCACTGGCCGTCGATGCCGACTCGGACGCGTAGTTGGGCGTGCCGTCTTTGTTCAGCGCCCACGTCGTGTACTGACCGGTGATCGGGAGAGCGTCGATGCCCGCGAGGGTGCCTGCTGCACCCTCCGCGTAGTTACGTGCGACGGTGATCTCGCTGTCGCCCATGCCATCCCCGATGAGCACGATGACGTTCTTGGCCGGCCCGTCGACGATCGACGCCCTCAGCGCTTCGGCCTGGTCCGAGTCGTTGCGGGCGGCTCCCCCGTTGTCGTCGATGGCAGCGGATGCCGCGAGCGGCGTTGCGATGCTCATTCCTACGAGCAGGGCGGCCGAGGCCACCGATGTGACGATGCGCCTGCGGCGCGAGATTTCAAGTACAGGCATGCTGAGTTCATTCCCCTGATGATGTCCGCCGAGTTGGCGGACATTCTCAGACAAACGAGAGTGGGGAACATTCGGGTGAACCACGGGCCAACAGAGGATGCACACCCCCGGAAGAGGGGTGGCCTCCGGGCTGCAAATTCAGGAGATTGCTCCACATTCAGGAGAAACTCGCGACACGCCGGGGTGGGAGCGCTCCCGTACGGCGGGTCGCGCACAATCTCCTGAATTTGTAGTCCCTCGGGACCGAGGAGTTGCCTCTCTAGCCCTTCAGCTGCGGCGACGCCTCCACATTCGCGTGCTCGGCCACTCCGCGCACGATCTCGTCGAGCGCCACCGTCGACGGGATCCGCGGCGACCAGCCCAACTCGTCCCTGGCACGAGACGTCGACATCACCGGAACTGTCGCTGCGATGTCGATCCACCCCGGGTCCGACTTCTGCAGCCGCAGCTTCCAACTCGCCCACATGAACGCCCGGGCCACACGCAGTCTCACGGGTACCCAGCGTGACCCGAGAACGGATGCCACGACCGTCGGATCGATGACCGGCTCGGCAGCGATATTGAACGCACCGGCCGCGCTGCGATCCACGGCGCGCCAGAAGGCATCCGCCACGTCGTCCGCGTGGACGACCTGCGAAACCGCCTGCCGGGGCATCGGCAGAACCGGCGGACGCACCCACTTGAGCCACCCGGTCGGGAGATGCCGCCCAGCGAACAGCCCGGCGATCTCACTCGCCGCCGAACGCTGGAACACCAGCCCAGGGCGCAGCCGGCTGACGACGATCGTCGGGAACTGCTCCTCGAACCGGTCGAGCGCCCGCTCATTGATCGCCTTGTGCTTGCTGTAATGCGACGACGGGATGCCGCCTGTCGGCCAGTGCTCGTCGACCCGCTTCGTCTTCGGCCCCGGACTGTACGCGGCAACCGACGAGGAATACGACAGTTGAGGCACGCGGGCGGCGGCAACCGCAGCGAGCACATTTTTGGTTCCGATCACATTCGTGCGCCACAGAGCCGCCTCGTTGTGATTGGGCTGCAGCTGCCAGGCCAGGTGTACGACGGCATCCGCTCCGGCGAAGATCCGCGCCAGTTCGCGCGGCGCAGAAGGAGAACCGATGTCGAGAGTGTGCCAGGTGACACCGCTGTACGGCGCCACAGCCAGATCCGGTTCCCGGCGGCTGATGGCGATGACCTCGGTTGCGGTCGGTTCATCGCGGAGCCGGCGCAGCAGGGCTGTACCGAGATTCCCGGATGCTCCGACGATGACGATTCGCATTCTTATCTCCGATTCATTCAGTCGATGTGTGCGGCGAAATCGTCCCATTGAGCCTGGAACAGCTGGCGATCTTCGGCAGACAGCCCCTGTGCCTCTGTCGATCGCGGCACCGATGCGATCGGGGTGACGTTGTCGTCGAGGACAAACATCCAGTCCGGTATGACGGCGCAGGTCTCGAGACAGTCGGTGCCGTTATCATCCTGATAAGACATCAGAACCTCCTCGGTTCTCGTTCAGATCGGCCCAGCGGGTCGCGTATTCGCCGGGATCGCGTTTCGTCAGCACTCGATCGGGTCGCGGCCTCGATCAAGACACGATTTGCCCACTGTATAGAGCGACGGCTGAGAATACAGGGGCTTGCGTGTTCGCGAACGGGCTCGTCCGCTCTCAGCTGTGAGCAGAAACAGCCTCCCACGACAGGCCACATTCGCGTTAACATCGAAAGAGCGCGGGCTGTGCACAACGTGCATCGTCAAGGAGGTTGCCGTGCCTGATTCGTTTTCAGCAGCCATGAACCGTCTGGCCAGCCTCGAGCAGCGACCGGAGGATCTGGCGAGAGAGATAGCCGACTCGCTCCCCGTCAGTGGTGCAGCGATCTCGACGATGGGAGACTTCCTCGGCACCGAGACGGTTTCTGCGACCGATCGGCAGGCCGCCCGCATCGACGAACTGCAGTTCGACCTAGGCGAGGGTCCGTGCTGGGATGCCATGAAGTCAGCACTCCCCGTCTTCGAGCCCGATCTGAAGAACTCGACAGCCGGAGTCTGGCCGGCGTTCTCCGAGGCGATTCGCGAAGACGAGGTCGGAGCGATCTTCGCGTTCCCGCTGTTCGTCGGCCCGCTGAAGCTCGGTTCGCTGGATCTGTACTCGATCACGCCGTTGACCCTGAGCACGCTGCAGTCGCATCAGTCGTCAGCCTTCGCGACAGTCGTCAGTCGGGTGATCCTGCGGCGCGCACTCTCCAGCGCTGACGGCAGCGACTCCGTGGAGTCCAACGAAAGGTTCTCTCGGCGGACAATCCATCAGGCCACCGGGATGGTGCTCGCGCAACTGGATCTTCCCCCAGACGAGGCCCGCCTCGTCATTCAGGCTCACGCGTTCGCGCTGGGCAAATCCATGCAGGAAATCGCAGAAGACATCGTAGAACGGCGCTTGAACTTCTCGGTGAGTGACAACGGAATCGAGGAGCGCAATGAGTGAGATCACGCGAGAGGAGCAGCTCGTCGATGCGTTCGCCACACTGGCGGACACCCTGGTGGACAATTACGACGCTGTCGAGCTTCTCCAAACTCTCGTCGACAATTGCCGCGACCTTCTGGATGTCAAGGCCGCAGGAATCCTGCTCGCCGACCCCGACGGCAACCTCGAAGTGGTCGCATCGACGAGCGAGGCGTCCCGGCTCGTCGAAGTCATGCAACTCAGCGCACAGGCGGGACCCTGCGTGGACTGCTTCACCAGCGGAACCACGGTCTCTGTCCCCGACATCAGCGCCAGCCCGGAGAAATGGACGCGCTTCAGGGTCAGCGCAGCCGAACAGGGTTTCGCCTCGGTGCTCGCCGTCCCGATGAGGCTGCGTGACACGACGATCGGTGCTCTCAACCTGCTGCGTGCCGAGACCGGCGAGCTGAACGATCGTGACGCCCGGGCGGCGCAAGCCCTCGCGGACGTCGCGACTATCGGCATCCTGCACGCTCGAAGTCTGCAGGAGAGCGACGCGATTCGTGTGCAACTCCAGCAGGCGCTGAACTCGCGCATCGTCATCGAGCAGGCCAAGGGGGTCGTGGCTCAGACGAACGGGATATCGACGGACGATGCGTTCAGCCTGATGCGAAGCCATGCGCGGGACAACGGAATGCTGCTCTCGAGGGTCGCCGAGCAGCTTGTCGCACGTACGCTGGCAATCTGACGCAACCCCCTTTTCTGGCCACGAACCCGGGTGTAGCTTGTGTTCACGGTGGTGACGTCCCCTGGGGTGGTGTGGTTTCCGGGGTTCTGAGCGTCGGATTGTCGACGTGGTGAGCCATCGTGGGATGGTCAGTGAGAACCGATCA